>JAISOL010000058.1 GCA_031275645.1 Deltaproteobacteria bacterium | reverse complement strand
TCGGGTACTTGCCCCAGACAATCCCATAAGGTAGCCAGTTCAGTTTGCATATGCATTCCTCCGTGGCCATATTTTCTAAAATTTTTCTAAAAAATCAAGAACAGAATGACCCTGGGTTTGTGCGCCGGATGTTGACATATAAAAAGCTTGATAGTAATAGTTATAGTAATAGTTATCAGTAGTCTGAGATCGGGCCGGCGGTGGCTCTCTGTTTCAAAAGTCACGCAATGCCCTGGTTGCGGAATGGGCCGGCCTGAGCCGGCTGGCGGAGGAGGGTATACATGCTTGGGTGAAGGCTTTTGTCCGTCATAGATGGTCGCCGGAGGGAGGAGAGTGAGGAAGGCGACCTGGCGGGCCCGTATCCTTTGCATTTTCGGGTAGCGCCCGGCAAAGGCCTTTTGAGAGGAGTGTGAACGCAATGTTGCATTTCATGTGAAACTGGTGCAGGAGGTTCAGCAGTGAAGAACATCTTATCTCTTCCCGTAGCGATGGCTGCAGTGTGTCTGGCGTTTTTCTTTTTTGTCATAGGGCAGTTTTTTGTCCCTCAGGCGCGGTCCGCGGCTCAGCCGGACATGAAAAAATTCAGCAAAGTGGCGGACATGGTCCGCGACAAGTGTATGGCCTGCCATTCGCGCGGCTATGACCTGCCGTTTTATGCTTCGATTCCCGGCATTAAACAGATCATTGAAACAGATTACCGTGACGGGCTGCGCGCTATGGATCTGAGTGAAGAATTCGGTGAACAGGTGATCAACGCGGCGGTGAACGAAGCCACCCTTGCCAAGATGGAATGGGTGACGCTTAACGAAACCATGCCCCCGGCGAAGTTTACGGCGATACACTGGAGCGCGCGCGTCAGCGCCAAGGAAAGGGAAAACATCCTGGACTGGGTGAAGGCGGCGCGGGCGGAATACCATCGCCGGTCGTTGTCGGTCAGACCCAATGAACCGGTGCAGCCGCTCCCGGATGCCTTGCCGGTTTCCGCCGCCAGGGCGGATCTGGGGAAAAAACTTTTCAACGACAAACGCCTCTCCTCTGACGATACGCTTTCCTGCGCCGGTTGTCATGATTCGAGCAAAGCCGGCACAGACAACAGGCGCTTCGCCGAAGGCGTTCGCGGCCAAGTCGGCGACATCAATGCGCCGACCGTGTACAACGCCGTCTTCAATTTCAGCCAATTCTGGAACGGGCGCGCTGCGGATCTGGCCGAACAGGCGGGCGGGCCTCCCTTCAATCCCATAGAAATGGCCAGCGTTGACTGGCGGCAAATTATCGGAAAACTGCAGAAGGATGAGGAACTCACCCGCGCATTCATCAAGGAGTATGCGGACGGTTGGACAGGCGACAATATAATGAACGCGATTGCCGAATACGAAAAAACTCTTGTCACGCCGAACAGCCGCTTTGACAAATGGCTGAAAGGCGACAACAAGGCAATCAGCGAGGAGGAACTGGCCGGGTATCAGCGTTTCGTTGCGTACCGCTGTTCCTCCTGCCATGTGGGCGTCTCCCTTGGCGGCAAGACATACGAGTATATGGATCTGAAAAAGGATTATTTTGCCGACAGGGGCGGCCCGCTGGGCTCCGATGCGGGAAGAATGGATGTTACCAAGAAGGAGGAAGATCTACACAAATTCAAAGTTCCCAACTTGCGCAATATCGAGCTGACCTGGCCCTATTTGCACGACGGAACGGTGCAGACTTTGAACGAAGCGGTGCATATCATGGGAATCTATCTCTCGGGCATGGATATCACGCCGGGCGACAATGACAGGATCGTTGCTTTCCTGCGTACGCTGACGGGAGAATTCCAGGGCAAACGACTTGAAGGACAGGCCGTGCCCCGCTAGTCCGGATATATTGCACGAGCGTCCTTGAAAGCAAAAAATCAAGGACGCTCGTTCTATTTTTTAAGATAGTTTCATCCATTTTCTTTGGCCCGATTATAATAGAGCAATTACAGAATGAAATTGCTCTAAGCTAACCGCAGCAATGTTTAATCTGGGGATCATGCATTGCTCTATACGGCTAGCTTTGCTCGCCGTATAGCATCTCTACAAAATAATTTCCCCCTCGCCACTTACATCAAAAAAGCCCACATCATGTTCCCTGGCAAGTTTTTTGACTGTTTCCAGAGCCTCTGATTGATTTTCCATTTCATTAAATTCTTTCTCGGAGGGAGCATAAGGACCATTCATTTGAGGAAATTTTTTTATGGTCTTCGTTCCATTCCGTTTGCGCATCGTAGCATTTCATAAATTCATTCAGGTTTCGAGGCGCAGCCGTTTTTTCAAAAACCATCAAATCATAATTCATTTTGAGCCCTCCTTAATTCTATTGAAGAATGCCGCGGCCGGCTCCGGTGTCCGCCGCGGGGGAATCATTCCCCCGTCTGGGGGGCCGAGGGGGGGCGGAGCCTCCTCGGAGCCATGCTCGCGCGTTCTGCGGGGACAGAGTTCTTTTTTATCCAGGTTGAAAACCAGCCGCAGCAGTCCGGCGTATTGTCCGTCTTTTTCTTCCTCGAAGCGGTTCTTGAGGAAATTTATGGGGTCATGGTTGATTTTTTTGACTATGGCGCCCAGCATCAGTTCCAGGGCCCGCGTGTCTTTTTCGCTCAGGCGCAGGCGTTTGGATGTGCGCGTCCATTCTTCCCGCACAATGGCTTCGGAGCGGCGGATGAGATCCACGATGGTGGGTTGCAGCTCCGTGGATTCAAGCCATTTGCAGAAATTCAGGGTTTCCTCCTCCACTATGGCCAGGGCCTTGACCGCCTCTTCCCGCCTCTGGGTCAGATTTTCCTCCACCACTTCCTTCAGGTCGTCGATATCGTAGAGGTAGATGTTGTCCAGAGTGTTCACGTCCGGATCAACGTCGCGGGGCACGGCTATATCGATGAAGAACATGGGTCTGTTTCTGCGCCTTCTCATCACCCCGGCCATGTCTTTGGCCCGGATCACGGCTTCCGGCGCGCCGGTGGAGCTGATCACTATATCCACTTCCGGCAGTTGCGCGAAGAGGTCGGCAAAGGGCACGGCCAGGCCGTGGTAGCGCGAGGCCAGTTCAAGGGCTCTTTCATGCGTGCGGTTGGCTACCAGGATGGATTTTATTCCCGCGTTCATGAGATGGGTGGCGGCCAGTTCCGCCATTTCTCCGGCTCCGATGAGCATGGCCTTGCAGGACGGCATGTCGCCGAAGATGCGTTTGGCCAGTTCCACAGCCGCGTAGCTGACGGAGACGGCGGAAGAGGCCACCCCGGTTTCGCTGCGTACTCTTTTGGCCACGAAGAAGGCCCGGTGCAGCAGCGCGTTCAGAATAAAGCGGGTGGAACCGGCGCGCAGGGCGTCCTTGTAGGCGTCCTTGATCTGCCCCAGAATTTGCGGTTCGCCCAGGACCATGGAGTCCAGGCTGGAGGCCACGGCAAAGAGATGTTTTACCGCTTCGGCGTCATTGTGCACATATACGAAAGGCGCGAGTTCTTCCGGCTGTCTGTTTCTGGCCGCGGCCCAGCTCCGTATGGCCAGTTCCTCCAGTTTTTCCTCCCGGCCCGCCAGGAGTATCTCCACCCGGTTGCAGGTGGAGAGAACCAGGGCCTCCTTGATGGGCAGATCCTTTTTCAGGTGGGCTCCCACAGGCAGCAGGCCGTTTTCCAGCAGGCCGGCGTCGGCGAGGGCGAAGGCTTCGCGGATTTCCACCCCGGCTGTGCGGTGGTTCAGGCCGACAAGACAGATGTGCTTGTTCATGCGGTAAATGTTGCCAGAGAGCCGAAACTGTGATGGGTGGGCATGAAGAGGTTCACGCCCAGCAGGGAGAAGGCCGATATGCCGAAAATAAAGAGGATCAGCAGCGCGGCCTTGCGTCCTCGCCAGCCGCGCAGAATGCGCAGGTAAAAGGTGGAGGCGTACAGAAACCAGACAAAGACGGAAAAAATTTCCTTGGGATCCCAGGAGCCGAGTATGCCGCCTTCCCTTCCCCAGGTCAGAGGCGCCCAGATGAAGCCGGCGGCGATGCCCAGAGTGTAGAGCGGGAATCCGAAAACCACGGCCAGATGGTTGATGCGGTCATAGGTTCCCAGAGCCGGGAGCCCGCGGTCGAACTCCGTCAACCTGGTCTTGGATTTGATCTTGCGGTCCATGTGCAGAAAGAGCAGGGCCGCGCCGAAGGCCAGGGTCAGGAGCCCCAGGCTGGTATACATGGGGCCTATGTGCAGGGCGATGAACAATTCCTTGAGGGTTCCGGGCATCTCAATCTGTACTTTGTCCACCTTCAGGGCGAGGATGAACAGGAGCAGGGCCAGGGGGGAGGCCGTCAGGGACAGGAAGCCGGATTTCAGGAGGCGCCAGCCGATAAAATAGGCCAGCAGTATGCACCAGGCCAGGAGCTGCATAAAGTAGCCCCGGGATAAATCATCCGCGCCGTTGAGCAGAATTATGGAGATTATCAGGAGAGTATGCAGGGCGAAACCGGTCCAGGTGAAAAATTTTCCCAGAACCAGAATTTTATAGCGCTCAGCCGGGATGCCCCAGAAGACGCCCGCGCTGCCCAGAGCATAGAACAACATGACCAGGATGGAGAGTATTTTAATAAAGATCATGCAGCAAATCCTCAATCCGTTGGTGCAGACTTTCCGGCAGCAGACGGCGCAGAATGCGCCCGGCCCGCCGGCCGTCCCTGCGGTTAAGGGCGTCGCCCAATTCCGATTGGGCGACGGCCCGGAACAGTTCCGCATGGCGGGCGGGATCTCCTCCACCTGCCAGAACCAGCGGACGCAGTCTTCCCAGCAGCTTCAGCAGCGCCTCATATTTTTCTTTGTACCATTTTTCCAGCTCGCGGCACATAAGCCCGGCCAGGGCCGGGCTTTGCCCGCCGGTGGAAAGGGCCAGCGCGAAATCCCCGGAAAAAAAGCGCGCCGGCACGATGAAATTTCCCTCCCGCGGATTATCGGCCACATTGCAGGGGATGCCGCGCCCCCTGCAGAACAGGGCCAGATTTTCGTTGACGGCGCGGGAATCCGCGGCCGCGAAAACCAGGCCGCATCCCAGGGCGTCCTCGGGCACGGCTTCCCTTTGGACGTAGCGCAGGGCCGGATGTCCGCGCAGGTTTTCAGGGAGAGCCCTTTCCTCCACCAGGGGATCAAGCCATAATAAACTTTGGGGAGAAGCCGCCAGGAGATCGGCCGCCTTGCGCCGCCCGACTTCTCCCGCTCCGGCCAGGAGCACCCGCAGGGCTCCGAGTTCGAAAAACAAGGGATAATAGGACATGGTCTTTAAAAGAATACGGCTGCCAGGCTGAGCAGCGTCATGAGCAGGGCCAGGCCGTAACACAGGCGCGCGCGGCTGCCGGTGCAGGCCCTGACGTCGCGCAGGCAGTGGACTATGCGGTGCAGGCCGCACCAGGCCGAGAGCGATATGAAAAGGGCCAGGCACAGACGCCCTGTGCCGGTTTCCAGAAATCGATAAAACAGGCCGGGTTGCCCTCCTTCCCCGCAATAGGGGTAAAGCAGCAGCAGGGTGAGAATGAGCGCCGGAGCGCAGATTGCGCCTAACATCCCCCCGGCGCCGAACAATACCCAGAAAACGGGCTCTTTTGTCTGTTTGCAGGTGGGGTTCACAAGGATCAGCTCCGCGGGCAGGGGTCAGGTCAGGGAAAACAGCAGCGCCAGAGCGCTGAAGGCAATGGTGGCCGTCCACAGCCCCTTGACCAGGACAGCCAGTTTTTCTTCCGGAAGGTTCAGAGCCCTGGGGGCAAGCTCGTACCAGGTTTTGGTATGCAGAAGCGCGGCCAGCAGGGCCGCTGAATTCAGCAGGCGGACGAGGGGGTTTTTTATCAGAGCGGAAAAGACCGCCGGAGAGAAAAGGAAGAGGAGCAGGAGCAGGCCCACCCAGATCGAAAAAACCGAGCTGCCTTCGCGCAGCATGTAGAAGCGGTAGCAGGGATTGCCCTTCCACCAGCAACGGCCGCTTTCCCGCACATAGGGCTTACGCTTTGTCGCCACAGGCGGCCCCCCTGTTTTTTTTGCGGCTCAGGACGGAAGCCAGAAAGTCCAGGGCGCCGGCGGCTTTGCACTGCTGAAGCGCCGCCGCGGGATCAGCGTGCTTGGGGCACACCTTCGAGCAATAGCCCACAAAGGTGCAGGCCCAGACGCCGTTTTCCGTGTTCATTATTCTCACGCGCTCCTTTTTGCCGCGGTCCCGGCTGTCGAGATTGTAGCGGTGAGCGAGGGTAATGGCCGCGGGGCCCAGAAAAGAGGGATTGAGGCCGAATTGGGGACAGGCGGCGTAGCAGAGGCCGCAGTTGATGCACAGGGAAAATTTGTGGTAACGGGCAAGCTGCGTCGGCGTCTGGGTATTGGGGCCGTCATCCGGCGTGCGCGGGTTGCCTGTGATATAAGGCTTGAGAGCCTCCAGGCATTCGAGAAAACGCGTGAAATCCACCACCAGATCCTTTTCAACGGGAAAGTTGGCCAGAGGTTCCACAGTGGCGCCGTTGGCGTAATTCCTCAAAAAAGACTTGCAGGCCAGCCTGGGCTCCCCGTTGAGCATAACCCCGCAGGAGCCGCAAATGGCCATGCGGCAGGAGCTGCGGAAGGAAAGATCCGGAGAGATGTTGTCCTTGACGTATTGCAGGCCGTCCAGAAGCGAAGTCCGGTCGTCCAGGGGTATTTCATAGGGGACAAGATACGGCGCGGCGTCTTTTTCCGGATTGTAGCGCTGGATCTTCAGGAGCAGCTTTTTCGCGTCAGCCATTGTCTTTCTTTCCGTTTTCCCTGTCCCGGGAAGCTTCTTCCGCCCCGTAAAGGCGTCCGGCGGGAGGGAGTCTGGTGATCTTCACCGGAGCGTATTCAATGCGCGGCGCGGCTCCCTTGTTGTAATAGGCCAGGGAATGCCGGAGAAAGTTTTCATCGTCGCGCTCGCGGCAGCCTTCGTCCAGGCGCTGGTGCGCTCCCCGCGACTCCCGGCGCTTGACGGCGGAATGGGCTATGGCTTCGGCCAGATCCAGGCCGTGCGAGATCTCGATCAGGCTGAGCACATCCGTATTGAAGACGGAGGCTGAATCGGCAATCCCCACTTTTTTGACGCGGACCTGCAATTCCGCGAGCTTGACTATGCTTTCCGACATAAGCTTTTCCGAGCGGTAAATGCCGCAGCCCTCTTCCAGGGCAAGGCCCATTTCATTGCGGATAACGGACCATTTTTCCTTTCCTTTTTGTTTCAGAAGGGCGTTGAAGCTTTTTTCCGCATCGGCCGCCTGAGCGTCCAGGGAGGCGGAAGAGCCTGCCGCGCCTTCCTTGCAGCGGCTCGCGGCGTTTCTCCCGGCCACTTCGCCGAAGACCAGCAGTTCCGCCAGGGAATTTGAGCCCAGGCGGTTAGCCCCGTGCAGGCCGACGGAAGAGCATTCCCCGACGGCGAAAAGGCCCTTGATCGAGGATTCGCAATCGCCGCCGGTCGCTATGCCGCCCATGGTATAGTGGGCCGTTGGCCTCACCGGGATGGGTTTATCAATGGGATCAAGGCCCAGATACTGCATGGATAGTTCGCGTATAAAGGGCAGGCGTTCCAGAATTTTTTCCCGGCCGAGATGGCGTATGTCCAAAAGGGAGACGGCTCCGTGCGGAGTATCGAGCATGCGCCCGGCTTTCCATTCGTGCCAGAAGGCCTGGGAGAGCCTGTCGCGGGGGCCGAGTTCCATGAATTTGGGTTCCGGGCTGCCGGGCGGCGTTTCCGGCCCAAGCCCGTAATCCCGCAAGTAACGGTAGCCGTCCTTGTTAAGCAGGACGCCGCCCTCGCCGCGGCTCGCTTCGGTAATCAGGATGCCTGATCCCGGCAGGCCCGTGGGATGATATTGCACGAATTCCATGTCCCGCAGGGCGACTCCGTGGCGGTAGGCAATGCCCATGCCCTCGCCGGTGACGATGCCGGCGTTGGTGTTGCAGCGGTAAAGGCGGCCGGCGCCGCCTGTGGCCAGCACCACCGCGCCGGCGTCAACGCGCACGAGTTCGCCTTCCATCATGTTCAACGCGACAACGCCGGCGACGCGCCTGTTTTCCTCCAGCAGGTCAAGGACAAAATGCTCGTCCAGACGGTGAATCTGCGGGTACTTCAGGCTGGTCCGGAAAAGGGTGTGCAGCAGGTGGAAGCCGGTTTTATCCGCCGCAAACCAGGTACGGGGCACTTTCATACCTCCGAAGCTGCGCACGGCGATGCCGCCGTCCTCCTTCCGGCTCCAGGGGCAGCCCCACTGCTCCATACGGATCATTTCGCGCTGGCAGCTCCCGACGAAATATTCCACCGTATCCTGCTCGCAGAGCCAGTCTCCGCCGGAAACAGTGTCGGCGAAATGCAGAGCCGGGGAGTCGTTTTCCTGTTGCACGGCGGCGGCCCCTCCCTCCGCCGCCACTGTATGGCTGCGCATAGGGTATACCTTTGAAATCAGAGCGATTTTCAGGTCGGGATCGCTTTCGGCGGCCGCAATGGCGGCACGTAGGCCGGAACCGCCCGCGCCCACGACGGCAATGTCAAAAGTTATTGTTTGCACATGTAAATCCAATCCGGGATCGCAGATCACCCTCAAGTAGCGCGTGACAGTTCCGGACAGTCTGTAGTCCGCGCACTCCGCCAATACCTCAAGCAGCGCGTATCGTTTTGCAGCTTTAATTATTTTGGCAAAGCCGTCAACAGGCATTTCGCCCTGAAGTCCAGCGGATTGAGAGGATTACTCGTATCATTAGAGCAATTACAGAGATCCATGTACTTGAGGTGCAAAAGGCGAAAGACGCGGAAGAGTCGCCGCTGGTGAACTGGATGCGCTTCTTCGCCGCCGAAACAGTGGAGGAATATGCTATGGCCGCTCAAACACGACCCGCGATAGCTGAGGCATGGGGGATTGTCCAATACCTCGTAGGGCAGCATCTCGGTATTCAACGCCAAATTCATGTGCTGGCGTCCAGGCTGAACAACTTGGACTTAAAGCGGAATTTGTGCTTTGGAGCTTTTTTCGCGCACGGCCGTACATTTCTGGGCGCGCCGCTCAAGCCAGCCAGCAGCGGACGCATCGTTCCTCTCCCGGCCCTATGCCGGCCAGAGGGGGCATTTCCCGGGAGCAGCGCCGCCGCGCCCGGAGGCAGCGGCTGCTGAAGGCGCAGCCCGGAGGACGGAGCAGGGGGGAGGGCACTGAACCGGCTATGGCCGGCAGGCGCCCGGGTTTTTGTCCGGGGCGGAAGCGCGGGCGCGAGGCCAGCAGGCCCTGGGTGTAGGGATGGGCGGGATTCCGCAGCAGCTCCCGCGCCGGCCCGTATTCGACTATTTTTCCGGAATACATGACTGCCAGGCTGTCCGCGTGGCGCCCCACCATATCCAGATCGTGCGTAATCAGGAGGAGGGAGTCGCCTTTCTTTTCCCGGAGTTCGGCCAGGAGATCCAGGATCTGGTTCTGCAGGCTGGCGTCCAGGGCGGTGGTGGGCTCGTCGGCGATGAGCAGTTTCGGCTCGCAGGCCACGGCCATGGCAATCATCACGCGCTGGCACATGCCGCCGGAAAGTTCGTGGGGGTAGGCTCCGGCCCTTTGAGCCGCTCCGGCTATGCCCACCAGCTCCAGGAGGCGCACGGCTTCACGCAGGGCTTCTTTGCGGCTCAGCCCCCTGTGCAGGCGGAAAGGTTCGGCCACCTGCTCCCCCACGCTGAACACAGGGTTGAGGGAGGTCAGTGGCTCCTGAAAAATCATGCCTATGCGCGCCCCCCGCACGCGGTTGATTTCCGCTTCCGAAAGGGCGAGGAGATCCTTCCCTTCGAATTCCGCGCTCCCGGAGAGGACGCGGGCCGCCGGCCGCGGGAGGAGGTGCAGTAGCGCGAGGGCGGTCACGCTTTTGCCGCAGCCTGATTCTCCCACCAGGCAAAAAGTCCGGCCGCCGGAAAGGGTGAAATCCACCCCGTCCACGGCTCGGGCCAGCCCGGCTTTGTCCGCGAAACCCACAGCCAGATCGCTTACCCTCAGCAATGTGTCCGAACAGGCGTTCATTAAAATTTCCTTTCAGGCAGTCAAACGCAATTGTACAGCATCTTTCGCACGGTAATGAAGGAGCTCTTCTTCTCTTTGCCGTATTCCGCGATCAGCTTGCCGAATTGTTCGTTTTTCTTCGCGCTGGATGTGTACAGGGCGCATTGCCGCAGGCGCCTGTTGCGCAGCACGGGGAGCGGGCCGTCAAGCGCGAAGCATGGAGGGCACATGGAAAAATGGAAACTCTCCAGGGCGGCGCAATGTTCCAGCCCCGATAAATCCGCCAGGGATTTCATGTCGTCCAGAAGGACATGCCGGAGCTTTTGATGCGCGGAGAGATCGGGCAGTTTGCTTATGTGCCGGAGCTGCGACAACTCAAGGGCTTCCAGATTCGGCAGTCGGGCGACAAGCTCCGCGCTGTCCAGATTGGCGATTCTGAACAATTGCAGCGCGACGATGGATTCGTTGCCGTAAAGCTCCGAAAAATCGTGAATGCTCCCGCGGTGTATTCTCAGCCGCTTCAGGCCCGCGAGCCTGTTTATGAAAGAAAGGCTCGCGGGGGTGACGCCGCTTAAAGTCAGACTTTCGAGTTCCGGGAGTTCCGCCAGCGCGTCAATGTTCTTTTTGTAACTGAGGTCAAGAACCTTGAGTTTCCGAAAACGGGCAAGACGCGACAAGGCATCTATGTTGTCCACATTTTCCCAGCTTGAAAGGCTGAGTTTCCTGATATTTGTCATGCGCGCCAGGTCAGCGCAATCGTTCCCCGCATCCAGGCTATACAAGCGCAGGCCGGTCTGCGGATAAAGGGAGTAATAGCGCCAGTTCAGCGCGGTCAGATCCTCCGGGCGCGGCAGAAAACGGGCCTGAATCCTGTCCATCCCGCCGATGGCGATTATTTTCCGTATGTCTTTTTCCGTAAGGGGCCCTTCCAGGTTGACGTAGGACACCCCATCTCCGGCGGCGGTGTATGAAACGCTGTATGCCATAGCCTCTCCCGTCAGTATTGGCGCAAGGCGATCTTCTTTATTATGCCTTCGCCGTATCCCCTGCGCCAAAGTTCAATCCCACTCAATCTCGTCTCCCTCCTCCCGGAGTTCCCAGGCCGGAGAGGCCGAGAAAGGCGAGCTGGGCGCTGTCGCCGTCGATTCCCAGTATATCCGTGAGCCCGCAGCCGCAATGAGGGCAATGTTCCCGCAGGCGGCCGCCTATCCAGGCGGCGGATTGTCCCGGCGCCCGCTTCTCGACGAATTCGTAACACGGCTCAAAAAACAGCGGCCGGAGATTGCCGGCGTCGTCCAGGGAGAGATCTCCTGTCATCAGGTACTGCACGGCGCTCCAATGCAATTTTCCGAGCCATGCGGGCGGATCGGCGTCAAAGCGCCTGAACGCCTCCGCCACAACCTGATCGCCGATTTCCGCAAGGCATTGGAGGAGGTTGTTCACTTCGGGAAAGTCGGGCTTTGCAAGCAGGCAGAGCAGGCCGTCCCGCACGCCCGCGGAAGCGTCGCGGTATATCTGCGGCGGGTGGAATACGCCGTTTTCAAAGGCCGCCCGCGCGATCTCCCCGGTGTTTATATCCCTGCACGACAGCAGGCCGATAAAATCGTGATATGTCTCCTTAAAGGCGCGGATGTTTCCGATGTCGGCGATGATGGCGGAGATGCCCGCGCGCAGCTCGTCGTCCGGCATCTTTTCATAGCGTCCGCGTTCCGCCTCGGCGCGGCAAAAGTAGCATATTCCTTCAAAGCCCTGCTCCCTGCCGCATAAAACGCAGTGATGGCGCGGAGGGGCGTCGCGCTCCAGGCCGAGATCTTTTTTGATCTCCTCCAGCAGGTGAGAGGTTCCCGGATGATGATCCCCCAGTTCGAGGGCGCGCTCGACATGCGGCAGCGCTTCCGCCGCGCGGCTCGTCCTGTTTTCAGTCCGCATCTTCTTCGTTTTCCGATTCTTCATCGGGATCAGGCTCCTCCCAGCCGAACTTCCCGCAAAGAACGGGCAGGAGTCCGGGCAGGTCCTCCTCCTCCCATTCGGCGTCGATTTCCTCGTCATAGACAATCTCCGCCGCCATTGCCGCCTCGATTTCCGCCGGCAGGGCATGCTTCTCCAATTCCTCGTAAAAGGCGCCGGAGTCGTCGGGCGGCAGGTTCAGCTTGCGTAAATACGCCTGCGCGGGAGCGTAAAGGATATCCTCAAACTCGACGTCCTCTTCCGCGGCCTCCACTTCCGCAAGGGTTTCGGGGTCTTTCAGCGCGTTCAGGAATACCTCCCTGCCCTGGGCGGTCAGCCAGCCGCGAAAATAGTCAAAGGCGTCGTCGGAGCAGCCGCCGTTGATGACATAAGCCGCCGCCCACAGCTTGTTCTTGTAGGAAAGACGCTGGTACTCGTCGAATATCAGCTTCCAGCGCATGAGGTCGGGAAGCTCCAGGGCGCGGAGCCGTTCGGGCAGGGTTTCGTACATTTCTTCCCAGCCTCCCGCTTCCTCCCGCGCCGCGTCGATGATTTTCCAGAATTCTTCGTGGTTCATGGGGTCACTCCTTTTCTTCGCCGTAGGCCGCTTTGATGTCGATAAACTGCACCACGAGAGAGCAGATGCCGCCGTTCGCATCGTATCCGAACCAGACGGGATAATAGCCGTCGCCAAAGCCGCTTGCAAAAATGGGTATATGATAGTCCGTGCCGGGAATACGCCAATTCAGCCAGTCGCCGCCCTCGCGCTGGTATGCGGGGTTGCTTTCGGCGCTTTGCGCCAGCAAGCCGGCGAAATAGTCCGTGTACAAATCATCGTCTTCGTCCGCCTCGCTCTCCGTGAACTTCACCCGCGCCGCCGCGTACCGGGCGCAATCGTCGTCCTCGGGCAAGAGCACCGCCAGCGTGACGGCATATTCGCCGGGCGGCACGGACTGAAAATACGGGGCGGCGGTTTCGTCGAGATAGACCAGAGGGTCGCAGACGATAATCGCGCCCGACGGCAGCGACACAGACCCGAGCTGCAGGCGATCCAGCTTTTTTCCCGCTATTTCGTCCGCTGAAAAATAAGCGTTCAAGTCGGTTTGGCAAAACAGCAGACGCCTTTTCCGCTCGTATAGCGCGAGCCATTCTTCCGTTGGTCGCATAGCGCATGCCTCCTCTGTCTTCCTTCCGGCTTATCACTCATTGCCGGCGTACACAATCGCGCGCCGTATCTCAAGGCGCGGTTTTTTTGTTAAAAGTAAAAATTTTTGAAAATTATTTTCAAAAGAACTTGACAATCATTTTCATATCACTATAAATGAAGTTGTCGGCGGATGAAAGGTCGAAGGCCATGCCCGGAAATTTTCTCCTGCCCGTACAGAGGGCGGGGGCGGAAACGAATTGCCTGACCTCCACTGAAAGCCGGTCCGGGTTGATTTGGGCCGACCCGGACCGGCAAGGCAATCCGCGGGCCTTGTTCCGAAGTGAATATCGCGGTTTGAGCGGAGAAAGCGTCCCGGACCGGAAAGCTGCAACAGCGCACAGCCCGCCAGGGGGGTATTGTCCGGATGCGGCGCGCCTCTCTTGTTTAACTTCAACTAAAGACGGAGTGGAACCTTCTCCCCCTGGCCGTTTTTTGGCGAGCCGCGCAAAAGCAGCCGCGAGGCGCCGCGCGACGGCTGGCCGGGAATTTTCCCTCCTCCGGGCGTTATGAACCCGGCCGGGGAAAATCCGGAAAAGCCATCTGCCCTCAAATCCGTCCCTGCAGGCGCGCAAGCGCCGGGGCGGCGCTCCGACGCCTCTGCGGCAGCTCCTCCAGCCGGCGTGCGGATGCGGCAAAGGGCAACGGCAATCCGGATACGGCGGCGGCCCTGCCTGGTTTCGTTTTTTTCGCGGATTGCGTTTGTGGCAGCCGTGATCCCGCGAAGGACGGAACGACCGGTATATCCGGAACAGGTTTGTCCGCGCCTCAACTGCGCTAACCTCCTGCGCAGGAAAAGCCGGGGTATCTCCTCCCCCGGCTTTTCAATTTTCTTTCCGCCATCCGTAATCCGGCAGCATCCAGTCTTTTTCCTCCAGCAGTCTCGGGGCCGTTTCCGGAGTGCCGGAAAAAGAAGCGCCCGGCAAAGGCGGCAGATTCAGGAATGCGGCCAGCAGGCCGCGCCTGGCCCGGCGTTCTTCCAGGGAGGGGATCGCGTTTCCCTCCAGGCTCAGGTAAGTGGCCCCCAGATCGTCCAGGCCGCTTACCAGGCCCAGCGGTTCCTCCGTCCGGGTCCGGGAGGCGGGGCGTTTTCCGGCCAGATGCGCCAGCCAGGCCGGGGAGGAGAAGGCTTTCAGGCAGGCGGTTTCACGCCGGCAGGGAGCGTTTTCCAGACAGGGGGAGCAGGGGGAAAGGGCTTGCCAGACCATGTGTCCCAGACCGTAAGGCCCGGTTTCCCAGGCCCAGGCCGAGGAGAGGAAGAGGGCGCTCACCGGCGTTCCCAGGTGCGCGGCCAGATGCATCAGGCCGGTATCCGGGGTGAGGAGCAGATCCGTCTCCCGGATGATTTCCGGGAGATCTGTCAGGCTGGTTTTTCCCGTCAAGTCCTCTGTTTTGCGCTGGACAGGCAGAGGCAGCTTTTTAAGGAGCAGGCGGGCGGAGGCCTGTTCGTTCCCGCCCCCCAGAAGCACGAAAGACGGCCCTTTGCGTCCCTGGAAAAGAGCCTCCAGAACCGGGGCCAGGATGGAGGGGGGGAGCGAGCGCCTGGCCGCGCGCCCGGCCAGGACCACCCCAAGGCGCTGTCCGGGATGCGAGCCGGGTTGATTTTTCAGCCGGGCGACAGGATTCACCTTTTCCGCCGCCAGGGGGAAGGGATGGAAAAAGGCCCAGAAATCCATGAGATTCAGGGGGGAGGAGCGTCTGTCGCCTGTCCAGCGCACGGCCATCTTACCCCAGAGCGATCCCGTGGGCTGGCCGTTTTCCAGGCGGTAGCCCACAACCCGCTCCGGCTCGAAAAGTCCGGCCAGGGCCAGGTTCAGGGGGTTGCGGTTGAGATTGTAGACCTGTTCAAAATCAAGCTCCCGCAAGGCGGTAAAACAGCGGAGGTTATGGCGGAAGACTTCGGAGGCGTCCGCTTCGCCCGCGTGCGCCCTGACAGGATGGATTACGGCCGAGGGGTAAATAAGGCCGGCTATGGGCTCCAGGGAGACGTCCACGGCCAGATGCGTCTCGCCCAGAGCCTCCAGGGTCAGCACAAGCCGCTTGGATTGAAGGAGATCCCCGAGCCGGGCCAGTTGCAGAACCAGATATCTTTTCATCAGAAGTCTTCCAGGCCGGGACTGACCAGCCAGAGGCCGGGAGGGTCCGCGCCCGCGCCCGGGAGCGGACCCTCCCGGGGCAGCAGAACGACTTTGCGCCCTTCCAGACGGAGCCTGCCCCTGGCCAGCCATTGCACGGCCTGCGGGTAGAGGCGGTGTTCCAGAGCCCGGATGCGGGCCGTCAGGTCTTCCGCCGTGTCGTCGGCGCCTAGCGGCACGGCTCCCTGGATGACAATGGGGCCGTGATCCGGCTGCTCGTCCACAAAATGCACGGTGCAACCGCTCAGACGGGTCTGGTGCGTCAGCGCGTCCCGCACTCCGGAGATTCCGGGGAAACTGGGCAGGAGAGCCGGGTGTATGTTCAGGATGCGCTCAGGAAAGGCCCGGATAAAGTCCGGACCCAGGATGCGCATGTAACCGGCCAGAATAACCGCTTCCGCTCCGGCCTTGCTGACGGCTTCCAGCATTTCGGCTTCAAAATCCTCCCGCCGCCGGGCAAGAGGCGTCTTGCTCCACTCCCGGACTCCGTAACGGCGGGCCTGCTCCAGAACTCCGGCTTGCGGTTTGTCGGAGAGGACCAGCACGGGAGTTATCGCCAGCCTGCCGGCGCGGGCGTGTTCAAGCATGACCCGCAGGTTGGAGCCGGCGCCCGAGCCCATAAAGGCGACACGCAGGGGCTTCATCTCAGAGCACCCTGCAGCCGTCTTCGGTCACAAGGGCCAGGTATTCCCAGCGCACGCCCCCCCAGGCCGGATAGTACAGTCCGGGCTCCACCGAGACGATCATGCCGGGGCGCAGTATGGTTTCGCTTTTTTCGTTCAGGCTGGGCGCTTCGTGGGTTTGCAGGCCAATGCCGTGTCCCAGACCGTGATTGAAGTGCCCGGCCACTCCCAGTCTGTCAAAATAGTCATGGGCCGCGGCATGGACTTCTTTGCAGGGAAGTCCGGGGCGTATGGCCGCGATGGCCAGGCGCTGGGCCTCTTTAACCTGTTCCAGAGCGCGCATGAAGTAATCCGGAGGATCGCCCCCCACCCAGAAGGTGCGGGTTTGATCCGAGCAGTAATCCCGCAGGCGGCAGCCGCAATCCAGCAGCACGCAGCAATTTTCCCTCACCCTGCTTTCGCCCGGCAGGGCGTGCGGCAGAGCGGCGTTGGCGTCAATGGCCGCGATGGTTTTAAAAGAAAGCTCTTCCGCTCCCAGCCCGCGAAAAAACTGTTCCACCTCCCAGGCGATTTGCTTTTCGGATTTTCCGATGGAGAGTCTGCCGGGGATCCATTCCATGAGCTTGTGATTCAAAGCCGTGGAAGCGCTTATGAGCGCGATCTCGGTTTCATCCTTGATTATGCGCAGGGATTCCACCAGCCCGTCCGCCTTTTTCATGCGCAGCCCCACGGACAGATCCTCATAAAAGGCCAGACTCAGGCTGTGGGCCTCAAAACCCAGCTCTCCCCTGAGTATGCCCCGGAGCAGGCGGTTGATCCGTAGCGGAGCGGAAGCCGCCCCGGCATAGATCAATATGAGTTCTTCATCCCAGAGGGCCTTTGCCGCTTCTTCATAGCGCGCGTCGGTACAAAGCCAGTCTTTGCCGTCGGCCATGAGAAGGAGACAGCCGCAGCTTTCATTGGTCTGCGGGTCGTGCAGCTCAAAACCGCTCAGATAATAACGGTTGGCGTCCAGATTCACCAGCAGGGCGCCGAGTTTTTTCTCCGCCAGCAGGGCGCGGGCTTTTTCGCGCCTGGCGGAATAGAGATAGGGATTCACGGCATTTTCCGGCGTCATCTGGCGCAATCCACACAACGCGTGGCTTCCGGCATGGACATGAGGCGGGCCAGAGGAATCTCCTCTCCGCATTCGGCGCAATATCCGAATTCCGGATCGTCCTTAATCCTCTTGAGGGCGTATTCCAATTCGCCTATGCGCTGTCTGGCCGCGCTCAGGGCGGCGTCGTGCACGCTCTTGCTCACGATGGCGTCCATGCGGGAGACTTCGTCCAGATCTTCCAGCACGCGGGGATCGGTAAGTTCCGTCAGACGTCCGGCCTCATGCTTGAGCCGTTTGATTTCAGAAATAATTTTCTCGTGAATATCCGTTTTTTCTGCCTCTGTCATGGCCTGCTCTCTCCTGGTGCGCCATGCGCGCAATATTATCCCCGGCCCGCGGCAATCTCGGCGGCGATTCTTCTGGCCCGGTCGTAAATAATCCGCGGCGCGGCCGCGCCGGCCTGGCGCGCCTTCCTTTGCCAATCCTCCGTAAGCGCTTCCTGGGTCAGTTGCCGGATTTTAGCGCGCTCTTCCGCTGAAAAATAATGTACGGGAAAATTCTCCGCGCGCAAACGGTCCGTCTGTGCCCTGTCTTCCGCCTGGAGGGCCGCGCCCAGGGCCAGGGAAAGCTTCTGCCCGCCGGTATCGGCAAGCGCTTTGCGCAGATCCTGAGGCAGAATGTCCCACAGGCCCTGGTGCATGCCCAGCCAGCAGGCGCCGCTTTCCAGATCGGCCAGCGCTATTTCCCCGAATTGTTGTTTCAGCCCATGTTCCCCGGCCTGGCTCAAAGTGAGCAGGGCCCCGTCAGCTTCATGATCCCGAAGATAAACCGGAAAATCCTCCAGCGGAACAGGAACGGAGGAAGCTCCCAGCAGTTCCGCCTCCAGAGAGGCCAGGGAACTGTCCGTCAGCAGGGTCAGCCCCGGCAGATCTTCCGCCACATACACGCCGTCCTTGAGCATACACAGTTGGTAAGGCTGGCGCGCATGCAGAGCCAGTATTTTTACCCCGGAGAATTCTCTGCTTATTTCCGGAATTTCATTATAGATGCGCCAGAAGGAGACGCTTCTGGCCGAAATTTTTTCCAATCCCAGGTTGAGTCCGGTGAGCATACTCAGGGGAAAGCCTTCTTCTTCCGCCAGATTCCCGTGCCCCATGCCGATTTGCCCCAGGCGCACGGATCTGATCAGCCTTTCGTTCAGGTGGAGAACGTCGGCTCCGAAAACGTGGATGATCAGCCGCCCGTTGGTGCGGGTCAGCACTTCCCTGGCCCAGGGTCTGAGCACGTCCCGGACGAGCGGATGCTCATCCGGATAGGCGCTGAGCAGGTTGACGCTGAAAACCTCTTCCCCGGCGGAGCAGAATCCGGCCGCGGACAAGCGGAAAAGCAGCGCCGGCAGCGCGAAAAACAGCAGGAGCAGCCTGCGCGTCATGAAAACAGCACCCGGAACATATCCAACTCCGGGCCGGACCCGGCAAGGGGCGGCCTCTTCCTCTTTTGCATGGAGAGTTTGACAAGGATTGAAACAATGGAATATGTTTACCCTGTGCAGGGCCAAAAGCCAAGTGAAAAGGCGGCCCTTGAAGGGAAAGGCCATGCCCGAGCTTCCAGAGGTTGAAACCATTGTCCGGACTCTGGCTCCGCAGGTGTCGGGCTTGCGGATGAACGGCTTCCGCCTCCTCAGCCCCAGGACTCTCCAGGCGGGAGAGGATCTGCTTCCCCTGCTGGAAGGGGCGCTTATTTCCGGGGTGCGCCGTCGGGCCAAGCTGCTCCTGCTGGATCTTCTGGACAAGTCCTCTCTTCCCCTGATCCTGGCCTTTCATCTGAAGATGACCGGCCGCCTCCTTGTGCGCGAGCCGGGAGCCGAACCCCACAAGCATACCAAGCTTGTCTGTGAGCTTGGCTCAGCGGACGCGGCCCTTCCGCGGGCCCGCCTCTTTTTTGACGATGTGCGCACGTTCGGCTACTGCCGCCTCCTGCGTCCGGAAAGCCTCCCGGAGTGGCCTTTCTGGGCCGGCATAGGCCTGGAGCCGCTGGAGCATGCGCCGGAGGATCTGGCCGAGGCCCTGGGGCGGAGGAGCGGACAGATAAAAAACCTTCTGCTGAACCAGAGCGTGATTGCCGGCATAGGCAATATTTATGCCGACGAATCCCTGTTCCGGGCCGGGATACGCCCGGATCGCAAGACAAGGGATCTGGGGCGGGAGGATCTGCTTCTTCTGGCCCGGCATATACAGGATATTCTGGGCGAGGCCATAGCCGCCTGCGGCAGTTCCATCCGCGACTACCTGGACGCCAGGGGCAATGCCGGCGCCTTTCAGAATCAATTCAACGTCTACGGCCGCGGCGGACAGGCCTGCAAGCGTTGCGGCGCCGTTCTGGCAAGCGCCAGGCTGGCCGGGCGGGGAGCCGTATATTGCCCGCGTTGCCAGAGTTGAATTAGAGCAATTACAGAATGAAATTGCTCAGGTGGCCGCGCGAGCGGACGCCCGCCGCGAAGGCGCGGGCGCAATTCATTTGCGCCGGTGAGTGCCGGAGCGGGCGTGGAGCTGAAAGAGCATGTATGTGCAACATCAAAGTGGAAATGCTCTAAGTATTGAGA
>JAISOL010000057.1 GCA_031275645.1 Deltaproteobacteria bacterium | reverse complement strand
TTGCCGCAATGCTCCGGCGGCCGCGCAAGCGGTCGCCCGCCACGAAGGCGCGGGCGGAACTCGTTTCGCCGTCAAGCGCCGAAGTGAGCGTCTTAAAGTTAAAATGCTTTAATTTGCTCCAACAGAGAGGAGAGATCGGCAAATTGCTCGGGTCTGAGCCGGCGGAGGCCTCTTTCCGCCCTGAACCAGGTAATCTGCCGTTTGGCATAAGCGCGGGTGCGCTTTTGCCACAGGCTTCTGGCTTCTTCCAGGCTTATACTCCCGGCGGCCGCCCTGTAGAGCTCGGCGCATCCTATGCCGCTCCAGCCGGGGGCCGTCTGCTCCGCGCAATGTTCCATGGCCCGGCGCGCTTCCTCCAGCGCCCCCTGTTCCAGCATTAAATCAATGCGCCGGTTCAGGCGGGGGGTCAATTCCTCCAGGTCCATCTCCACTCCCAGGTAAACATGCTCGAAATTATTCTGTCCGCGCCCGCGTTCGTGCCACCAGGTGAAATTCCTGCCTGTGCCCTCGTAAACCTCCAGAGCCCTGGTGATTCTCTGCCGGTCATGGGGATGGATTTTTTTCGCGTAAACGGGGTCACAAGCTGAGAGTTCCAGATAAAGCTCCGCGCTGCCCAAGGCGGCGCAACGCTCCTGCCATTTCAGACGTATCTCTTCCCCCACCGGCGGTATATCCGCCAATCCCTCCAGAAGCGCCCGAAAATACAGACCTGTTCCGCCGGTAAGAACGGGCGTCCTGTCCCCCGCCAGCAAATCCTCAATATTGTCCGCGGCCAGTCTGGCATAACGCCCGGCGCTGATTCTATCCCGCAAGTCCAGAAAGCCGTAAAGCCTGTGCGGGCACAGGAGCAGTTCCTCCTTTCCCGGTTGAGCGGTGATAACGGGAAAAGCCGCATAAACCTGCCGCGAATCCGCATTAAGCACCTCTCCGCCCAGCATGTTCCCCAACCTGGCCGCGATGGCGCTCTTGCCGCTGCCGGTCGGCCCGGCAAGGCAGATAATTTTTTTCCGCATACCGCCGTCCGTGTATTCGGGCAGCATAAATCATTTCGGCAATAAATCCAACCCGGCCTTGATTTAAATATATTGATGCTGTATATCAATATTTGTTGATTTAACGCCTTGAAAAAGAAGAAGGAAAAGGGTTTGTCCAAGGTCTTGCAGTATTTCAAAGCTCTGGCGGATGAGACCAGGTTGAGGCTCCTGCTGGTGCTCTACCGGTATGAAATGAATGTGAATGAACTGGTGGAGCTTATGGGCATGGGGCAGTCCCGCATTTCCAGGCACCTGAAGATACTCTCCTCCGCCGGTCTTCTGGAATCCAGGCGGGACGGGCTGTGGGTCTTCTACAGTCTGGCCGGCGGACAGCCGAGCCGGAAATTTATTGACGCCGTTTATCCTTTTCTGGCCGCCGAGGGTTTTGCCGCCGAAGATCTGGCCCTGGCCGCCGGAATTCTGGAGGAAAGAGCCGCCAGAACCAGCCGCTTTTTCAACAGCATCGCCGAGGATTGGGACGCCATGTCCAGAGAGGTGCTGGGAAGCTTTAATCTGCCCTTGGCCGTGGAGGCACGAATGCCTCTGCCCTGTGCCGTGGCCGCGGATCTGGGCTGCGGCACCGGAATTGTGCTGGAGCGCCTGTTGAGCCGCGCGGAACAAGTGATAGGCGTGGACGGTTCAGCCCGTATGCTGGAACTGGCCAGGCGGCGTTTCAGCGGCGTGGGAGAGCGTCTTTCCCTGCGCATAGGAGATCTCGCGCATCTGCCTCTACGGGACGGAGAGGCAGATTTTATCTGCATAAACCTGGTGCTGCACCATCTCTCGGAGCCCCAGGCGGCCCTTCTGGAAGTCAAACGGGTACTGAAACCCGGAGGCATCCTGCTGATAAGCGAATTTGACAGACATAACGAAGAAAGTCTGCGCACGGACTACGGCGATCTCTGGTTGGGTTTTGACGCCGAAGCCCTGGAGCGTTTTCTGCTCCGCGCGGGTTTCAAGCTTGCCTCTTCCACCTCCCATCCGGTGGAAAAAGGTCTTCACATACACATTTTTCAGGCGCGGCCAAACGCCTGACCGGCCGGAACTCCGGCCAAGGAGCACACAATATGACAGACATTGCCGGCATCCGCCCCCTGGATCTTTCTTTATCCCACAAAGTGGCGGATCTCGCTTCCGCTGAACTCGGATATAAAGAGATGCAGCTTTCCGAACGTGAAATGCCCGGACTCATGGGCTTGATCGAGCGTTATGGGCCGAAAAAGCCTTTGACCGGCCTCAAGATATCAGGGTCCCTGCACATGACCATCCAAACGGCCATGCTCATCAAGACCTTGCATAGCTTGGGAGCGGATCTGCGCTGGGCTTCGTGCAACATTTTTTCCACCCAGGATCACGCGGCCGCGGCCGTGGCCGCGGCCGGCTTGGCCAAAGTGTTCGCCTGGAAAGGCGAAAGCCTGGAAGACTACTGGTGGTGTACTGAAATGGCCCTGACCTGGCCGGATGGAAGCGGACCGGATCTGATTGTGGACGATGGAGGAGACGCCACCCTGCTCGTACATAAAGGCGTGGAAGCGGAAAAAGATCCCTCCCTGCCGGCGCGGCCTCAGACAGTGAAAGAGATGCGCATCATCATGGATCGCCTGGCCCTTTCTCTGCGCGGGAGCAAGGATCGCTGGCAGAGGGCAGCCGCCTCCATCCGGGGCGTATCCGAAGAAACCACCACCGGAGTACACCGTCTCTACCAAATGGAACAGGAGGGAACCCTGCTTTTTCCAGCCATCAACGTCAATGATTCCGTGACCAAATCCAAGTTCGACAACCTGTACGGCTGCCGGGAATCTCTGGCCGACGGGCTGAAGCGGGCGACCGACATCATGGTGGCCGGCAAAGTGGTCACGGTTTGCGGCTATGGCGACGTGGGCAAAGGCTGCGCCCAGTCCATGCGCGGCTTCGGGGCCAGAGTGCTGATCACGGAAATTGATCCCATCTGCGCGCTGCAGGCAGCCATGGAAGGCTATGAAGTGGTGACTATGGATGAAGCCGCCGGGATTTCCGATATTTTTATCACGGCCACGGGCAACTGCCGTGTCATCGGCAGGGAACACATGCTCAGGATGAAAGATGAAGCCATAGTCTGCAATATCGGGCATTTCGACAGCGAAATAGAAATGAGCTGGCTGGAAACGGATACATCCTGCACGCGTTTGCCGATTAAAGCACAAGTGGATAAATGGCTGCTCCCCAACGGGAGAAGCATAGTCATCCTGGCGGAAGGGCGGCTGGTCAACCTGGGTTGCGCCACCGGGCACCCCGGTTTTGTCATGTCCGCCAGTTTCACCAACCAGGTGCTGGCCCAATTGGAACTGGCCTCCAACAAGCAGCTCCGGAAAAAAGTCTACACCCTGCCCAAGCATCTGGACGAAGAGGTCGCCCGCCTGCACCTGCCGCGCCTGGGGGCCAAACTCAGCAAACTCACTCCGGAGCAGGCCGCCTACATAGGCGTCCGGCCGGAAGGCCCGTATAAACCTGATTATTACAGGTATTGAGGTCTTATTCCATAAAATAAAGGAAATTTCGATGAAATGTGTGCTTGTGCATGGAAGTCCGCGCAAACAGGGGAATTCCTCCTCTCTGGCCGCTATGCTCGCCGATTGTCTGCGCGGGGCGGAGGTTTCCCACCGGCATCTCGCCGATCTGGACTACTCGGGCTGTCTCGGCTGCATGAGCTGCCGTAAAAAAAGCGAAATCTGCGTGTTGCAGGACGGGATAAGCACTCTGCTGCGTGAGGAAATACCCGCGGCCGATGTGCTGGTGATAGCCGCGCCCGTATATCTCGATTATGTCAGCGGTCAGGCGAAATTGTTCATGGATCGCTTCTTTGCCTACCTTTCGCCCGAATATTTCCGGCAAACGGATCCGAATAAAAAACCGGTCAATTCCCGCCTGCCCGAAGGCAAGACAGGCGTATTCATACTCACCCAAGGACAGCCGGAAGGGCGTTACGGTTATATTACGGAGATGATGGAAACGTTTTTGCGGAAAATGGGATTCACATACAGGCATTACCTGCGCGGATGCCTCTTGAACAGTTCCAGGGATATCCAGGCCCGTCCGGACTTGCGGGAGCAGGCCGGCGCCCTTGCCCGGCTGTTGAACGAGCGATACCCTTGACCGCGACGCGGATGCGGCTGAGGCATAAAGCGGCGCTGGCCCGCGGGATACGCCGGGCCGCCCCGCGGAAAAAAAAAATGAAAATTTCACCGACTCAATCCGCGGTGTTT
>JAISOL010000019.1 GCA_031275645.1 Deltaproteobacteria bacterium | reverse complement strand
GGTACCGATGGAGACCATGCCCTACCCTTCCTTTTTGAGCGCCAGGGCTTTTTGCAGGGCTTCCTCCAGCATGTCGCGGGGCACGGCCCCGCGCACCAGGATGTCGTTCATCAGGAAATAGGGGGTGCCCCGGATGCCGAAACCCTCCGCTTCCGCCTCGTCGGCGGCCATGCGTTCCCGGATTTTGGCCGAGGCCGCGTCCGCCATGAGGCGTTTGAGGTCCAGGCCGCACTTGACGGCCAGGGCCTTTACGGCGGTGTCGCCGTTTTTTTCGATGTCTTCGGCCCTGGCAAAGAGGGCGTCATGAAACTGCCAGGCCTTGTCCGCGTCCTGGTTGAAGGCGGCTGTGCCGTATTTGGCGACGGCCACGGCCAGATCGCTCTTGGTGTTGGGCAGGGCCTTGAAGACAAGGCGGACCGCGTCCGGATGCCTGCCCAGAAGGGCGTTGATATTCTCTTCCGCCATGCGGCAATAGGGGCACTGGTAGTCGGAATAGGCCACGATGGTCACCGGGGCCGCGGGGTTGCCCCGGATGGCCCGCCCTTCCAGGGAGGGAGACTTGGGGCTGCGGATGTCGGATTCCCATTGGGAGCGCATGGTCCTGCGGGAACGCAGATTCTGCCCCTGCTGGGCGATTTCCAGAACCATTTCGCTGTGATCCTTCAGGATATCCAGGATCAGATCGGGATTTTCCCGCAGGACCCGGCGCACGGTCTCTTTCATCTGGGCGTCGTCGGCGGCCCGGGCGCTGCCGGGAAAGAGGAGGACAAAGAGCAAAAGAAACGTGACGGGGCAAAACCGGACGGCGGGGACATGGGACATGGCGGTCTCCTGAGGGCAGTCTGCGCGCGCAACGCGCCCTTCACAGCGGACAGGGCCGCCGCGCACGCCTCGCGGCAAGGATTGTCTGGGCATGGTATGCTACTTTTCCCCCTTCATCAATCCTGAAAAAGGCGAGGGAATGTCCGCGCGACGGCGCCCTTGTCAATCCGCCCGGCAGGGTTTATAGCTACCAATTCCTAAAGCCGACAGGATCTTCCATGCTGTCCAAGGGCCCGCACATATCCATCAATGCCGCCACCCTGGTGCCGCGCATCCTGCGCGTCAGCGAGCAGGAGTTTTCCGGCTGGCCGCAGGGGGTCCGCCGGCTGGCCATGGACATTGCCGAGGAACTGTTCCTGGTCCGCTACAATCCCTTTGTCTCCGCCGAAATCGTGCGCCGCAGCGTGCATGAACGCTTTGAATCCTCGCGCAAGGCCCTGGCCCAGCACTATGCCACCTCCCTGGCCGAAGGCCTGACCATGTTCTGGAGCGCCCACGAGGGCGACATGGCCTTTCGCGGGGAACTCATCGCCAGGCTGGGCGCTGTCCTCGCGCCGGAGGATATTGACGCCAGCCCCCACTCCCTGGTGGAAAACGCCACCGACGCCACAGACCTGCGCCTGGAACTGCCCCTCCTGGTGGTGACCCCCAGGACGGCGGAAGAGGTCAGCGCCATCGTCCGCCTGGCCAACGAAATGCAGTTCGCCCTGGTACCGCGCGGCGGCGGCTCCGGCCTGACCGGCGGCGCCATTCCGGCCCTCAAGCGGAGCGTCATCATGGCCCTGACCAAGCTGACCGCCATCGGCCCACTTGACGAGGATAAGCTGACCCTTGCCCTCCAGGCCGGGGTCATCACCAACGACGCCATTGCGGCGGCCGCGGAACGCGGCCTGCTTTTCAGCGTGGACCCGGCCTCCAAAACGGCTTCCACCATCGGCGGCAATATCGCGGAAAACGCCGGCGGACCGCTCTGCTTCGAATACGGCACGACCATCGACAACCTGCTCTCCTACCGCATGGTTACGCCCACAGGCGAGATCATCCAGATCCTGCGCCAGGATCACCCCCGGCACAAGATCCACCCCGAAGAAACCGCCGTCTTTGAAGTCCGCGATCTTTCCGGCGGCCTGCGCACCCTGATCCGGCTGCCGGGCTCCTCCCTGCGCGGCCCAGGCCTAGGCAAGGACGTCACCAACAAAACTCTGGAAGGACTTCCGGGCGTGCAGAAGGAAGGCACGGACGGCGTCATCCTCGACGCCACCTTTATTCTGCACCGCAAGCCGGCCCAGCACAGGGTCATGGTTCTGGAATTCTTCGGCCGCTCCATGGAAAATTGTATGCTGGTGGTCAATGACCTGGTGGCCCTGCGCAACGATATCCGCCGCCGGGGCGACCTGGTCAGGATAACCGCCATGGAGGAATTCGGAGCGAAATACATCCAGGCCATCGAATACCAAAAACGCTCCCTCAGCTACGAGGGCGACCCCATTTCCGTACTCATCCTGCAACTGGACAGCGACGCAAAAGACGCCCTGGACGAGGCTGTCCGCCATGTGGTGCAGATCTGCGGCACCTATGACGGCGTGGACGCCTTTGTGGCCAGGGACGACCAGGAGGGCGAGATTTTCTGGGAGGACAGGCACCGGCTTTCCGCCATCGCCAGACGCACCTCCGGCTTCAAGATCAACGAGGATGTGGTCATTCCCCTGCAGGCCATACCGGATTTCGCCCTCTATCTGGAGAGCCTGAACCTGGAGTACGCCGCCCGCGCCTACCGCGCCGCCCTGCGGCAGGTGAGCGACCTGCCCGGCTTCCCTGACGGGGAAGAGCGGATTACCGAGGAACTGGCCTATATCGCCGGCATTGTCCAGGGAGAGATCCCCGCCGCCGACCTCTCCGATCAGGAACTCCACCTGCGCGCCAGCCTTTTTCTCCGCCTTCTGGCCGAAACCTATCCCGCCCTGGCGGAGAAAATAGCCGGCATCGAGAGCCGGATGCAGGAGACCTGCATCTGCATCGCCAGCCACATGCACGCCGGCGACGGCAACTGGCACGTCAATATCCCGGTCAACTCCAATGACCCGGAAATGCTGCAAAACGCCGGGAAGGTGGCCGCTCTGGCCATGTCCAGAGCCCAGGCCCTGGGGGGGGAAGTGACCGGCGAACACGGGGTGGGCATCACCAAGATCGCCTTTCTCAGCGACGCAAAAATGGCGGATTTCCAAACATTCAAGCAACTTGTGGATCCGAGAAACATCTTCAACCCGGCCAAGCTCACCCAGCGCGCCCTGCCCGTGGCCTCCTTCACCTTTTCCTTCAACCGCCTCATCCAGGATCTTACCCAAAGCGGCCTGCAGGACAAGGAACGGCTCATCGCCCTCCTGACCAATGTCCAGATCTGCACCCGTTGCGGCAAGTGCAAGCAGTTCTGCCCCATGCATGACCCCGGACGGTCCATGCTCTATCATCCCCGGAACAGGAATCTGTCCCTGGGGGCTCTGGTGGAGGCCCTGTACTACTTCCAGGTGAACCACGGCAAATCCGATCCGGCCCTGCTCGCCCAACTGCGGGATCTGGTGGAACACTGCACGGCTTGCGGCAAATGCCTGGCCGTCTGCCCTGTGAAAATCCCCTCGGCCGAAGTCGCCCTTACCCTGCGCGGCTATCTGGTGGAAGAAGGGGCGGACGGCCACCCCCTGCGCCTGCGCGTTCTGCGCCACATCGCCGCGAAACCCGCTGTCCGCATCCCGCGGATGGCCCGCCTGGCCGCTTTGGGCCAGAGCATACAGAACCGGGCCCTCACGGCTGTCCCCGCCTCCTGGCGCGCCCGTTTCAGCAATCCCCTCTTTACCGCTCCCGGACCGCGTCCGGCCTACCGTTCCCTGGCTGAAGTCCTGCGTCTGGACAAAGGGTCCTTTTTTCTTCCCCAGGGCGGGCCGGATGTTCCCCGGGCGACGGTCCTCTATTTTCCCGGCTGCGGCAGCAGCATCTTCCTGCGCAACATCGGCCTTGCCGGGCTTTCCCTTCTCCTGCGGGCCGGCTATGCGGTGCTTCTGCCGGAAGAAGCCATCTGTTGCGGCTACCCCCTGCTGGCCGCGGGAGCCCAGAAGGAATTCGACCTGAATCAGGAGCGGAACATCGCCCACCTGCGCCGGATCGTCCGCAAGGCCCAGGACCTGGGCTTTCCCGTCAGCCGCGTGCTCACTTCCTGCGGCTCCTGCCTGGACGGCCTGGAGCGGCACCTTCTTCCCCACTGTTTCCCCGCTCCGGACGGCCTGCCTGTGGAACTCGACGACACGGCCCATTTTCTATTTTCCCGCCTTTCACCTCCTCCCTCCGGCAGCGGCCGGATCCCCCTGCTCTACCACACGCCCTGCCATGGAGAAATCCCGGGCCTCTCCCGGGTCAAGGTGCATGATCGCTATGTGGCGGAACTCTCCCGGCATACGGCCGCGGAGATCTCCGTCAGTCCCGGCTGCTGCGCCGAATCTGGCCTGGGGGCGATCTCTTCGCCGGCCATTTACAACAAGATCCGGGCCAGGAAGGCCCTCCGGCTGAAAGCGGACCTCGCCGCCCTCCCCGATACGGCGCCCGTTCTGGTCAGTTGTCCCTCCTGCAAACTCGGCCTGCAGCGCATCCTCATGCCCGGACGCGAAGACGCGCGCGTCCTGCATACCCTGGAGTACCTCGCCGCCCTCACTTTCGGACCGCGCTGGACCCGCCTGGGCAAAAGGATTCTGGGCGGCGCTCCGGGGGAAAACGGCCTGCGCCGCATCCCGCTGGACAAACTGCATCCTCCGGAAGAAAAACCGCCCGCGAAAAACGGCCAATGATCCGGCCCCAGAGAAGCAGAAAGGAATTTTTGATGAAGTATCTGGGCATTGACTACGGACAAAAACGCACCGGCATCGCCGTCACCGACCCCGCCGGGGTCATGGCCTTTCCCCGCCGGACTCTTGTCATGCGCGGCAGGGAAGCCTTTTTCAGCGAACACCTCGCCCTGGCCGCCGAATAAGGCGTTGACGCCTTCGTGCTGGGGCTTCCCCCGCGCCTGGACGGCTCGGACAGCGAAACCACCCGCCAGGTCCGTAACATGGCGGAGAGCCTGAAACGCCGCACTTCCCTGCCCGTCTATCTTCAGGAGGAAACCCTCAGCACTTGGGATGCGCAGCGGCGTCTGCGCGAGGCCGGACAAAAGGGCAGATCCCTCCGCGCCCGCAAGGATCAGGCGGCCGCCGCGGCAATCCTGGAAACCTTTCTCCGGGAAAGAGAATCTGGGCGCTGCCCCGAACCCCACCAAGGGGAATGATTCCATTTCGGCCTCACCCGAAAAAAAACACTCCCCGCTTCGAATTTTTGGTGAACATACTCGTAGTCCTGGAGGCCAAAGGCGTGATAAATGGGCTCTTCGACGTTTGACGTGGATTTCAGCTGAAAGCCAGCATGGGGGCTCTTTTGCCAGGAGCCATCAAAGCCTTCGGCCACCTCACCAGAAGCTCCCGTTCTTCCTCAAACACCTCATAAATGTTCTTCTCACGCATGTCGGGATGCGGCGCCGTTTTCGCATACGCGATAGCGCGTTCCCGCAGATGAGCATTCAACTCCTCAAACGAGGAAAAACGCAAACGAGGAATAAATATCCGCTTGCGCAAAATCTGTACCTGGCGCTCGACCTGCCCTTTCTCCCATCCCGCAGCCGAAGTACAGGCATCTATTTCAAAAAGATAATGCGAACTGCATTCCAGAAATCGCGTATTGAATTCACGTTCCCTGCCTTTGCCTATCTTCGTCACCACGCTCTTGAGATTGTCATAGACGCCGCGCCCGCACAGTCCGTATATGGCCACGCCCTGAGGTCAAGGGGAAAATCGACGTTGGGAATGTGTTCGGATGCACGCATATATACGGCGTCAACCATGAATGGCAGCACCCAAAGTGTCAGGCGGGTCAAAGCACAGGAAGAAGCCTTGTCCTGCGCGAAATTTTTTCCGGAAAAGTCTGGTCATTTGTTCTCGAATCGGGTACACGGATTATGTGTGCGCCTGCGCCTGATTGTGGCCGATTGTGCCTCACGGATGTTGATCGACATGCGGTTTCCTTTCCCGGCCTTGCTGGCTGAAACTGTTTCTTCCAGGCGGGCGGTATGAAAAGACGAGCGCAAGAGGTTTTCCGTTTCCGGCGGGAAATGGGCGAGCAAGCTGACGCCATGTATGGCCTGATTCTTGCTACACACACACATTGCATCCCACACTTCACGGCTTCCGCTCAAAAAAGTAAATAATCCCACCTGATTGAATCCAAAAATCTTGTCCGGATTTCCCGTTTTGGATAAGTTTTGGATAAGCATGTTGCCTACCTTGCGGCGAATTGATATGTTGCCTCCATGAGCAACATAACAAGCCGAAAATACATTAAAACAAAGTTTGAAGGCGTCTTCTACCGCACTTCCGCGAAACGCGATCCCCGCACCGGCGAGGCCGACCGCGTGTACTGCTTCTGGTACGCCGACCACGAGGGCAAAGGCCACTGGAAAACCGTGGGCAGACACAGCCAGGGCGTCAGACCGCAAGCGGCCAGAAGGACAAGAGCGAAATTTCTCGCTGAACTCGCCGCAGGCGTCAATCCCGCGCAACAGGAAAAAATAACCGTGGGGCAGGCAGTAGACGCCTACGCTTCGTGGGCGAAAAGCGAAGACAAGGCCATCGCCCATCATCTCTGCCAGTACAACATGCACCTGCGGGCCAGGATGCACACATTCCCCATCGCTGACGTAACGCCGGGAATGCTTTCCGCCATCAAGGCGGAACTGATGAAAACCCGCATCGTCAAAAAGAAAGAGGGAGATGAAACGCGACCTCCCAGATTGCTGGCTGGGCAGACTGTAAACAATATCCTCAGCTTCGTGAGGGCCTCCATCAACAGAGCCATCGGCACCGGCATGTGGAACGGAGCCAATCCTCTGTCCACCAAACGCGGAGGCCCCTGGCAACTGCTGAAAGTCAACAACGCCAGACTGCGCTTTCTGACCCCAAAAGAAGCCAAGGATCTGCTCACCGAACTCAAAACCCACAACCCTCAGTTGCACGATATGGCCCTTCTTTCTCTCCGCACCGGCCTGCGGGCGACGGAAATTTTCAAGCTCAAAGGACAAGACGTGGATGCCCATGCCGATGTCCTCTACATTATCGCCAAGGGAGGCAGCCGGGTAGCTTTGCGCATTCCGTCCGACATAGCCGCCATGCTCAGGGCATACAAAAGATCGTCCGGCGAACCCCTTTTCAAAACACCCGCTACCGGTACGGCCTTCAAAAAAACGCCCATCGGTTTCAACCGTGCCGTCAAAAGGCTCAAACTCGCCCCGGAAGACGGCAACAGCCTTTATGCCGTCACTTTTCACACGCTCAGGCATACCTTCGCCTCCTGGCTTGCCCAATCCGGCAAAGTCACTCTGATTGAGCTGAAAAATCTCATGCGCCACAAAAACATCAACATGACCCTGCGCTACGCCCATTTGATACCAGGGCAGGAAAGTGAAAAGCTCTCCATCGTCAGCGGTCTGCTGGCATAAACCCGCCAGCTCACATTTCCCCGCGTCATACGGGCCGAACACGCCCCGCCGCGATAAACTTCTCCAGGCGGGAACGCTCATACATGATACGCCCGCCGACAGTCGTGTATTCCGGCCCTGATCCTTCCGCCCGCCAGTGCTCAAGCGTCCGCTTTGCAATGCCGTATTCCTTTTCCACCTCTCTTCCCGATAGCAGACGCTTTCCGTTATATTTAAAAAATCCATGAGATTCCAAAACGGAGCACATGGCTTTCATTACAATCCGCTCCAGATCATCCGGCGTGGTAAGGGTGATAGGTCGGTCTTCCATAGACAACCCTCTTTTCAGCAAGATGGATCATTTGTCCCCGCGTCAAGTTTTCCGCGATATTTGGCCAGCAGTTCCAGCATGGAAGTACAGTTATTCTGTAGTAACATTTTCTCCCTTTGTCTGAGGACGCCGCTATAGCTGATTCCCAACAGTTCGCCGATCTGCCTGATCGTCAAACCCTTCATGATAAGCTGGAAAACTTCTTTTCCGCGCGGTGTCAGCCTGATCATAGGTGTTTCAGCGCTCATTTCAGTGTCGAGCAGGCATAACATTTCAATACTACCTCGTGTTCCAAGTGTCTTTCGTATAGTTGCCAGATGACGCCGAACGGTTGATTCTTGAATGGAAAGTTTTTTTGAGATCACTTTTTACCCTGATGCTCTGCTCCATCAAATCAAGGATTTGCCGTTGCTGCTTAGTAAGATTCAACATGGTCGCTTCCTCCGGTCTGATTGTTCAGCTCAAAAATATGGGCTTATCCGGAGTAGCACGGTTGATTCACTTGGAGCAGTGGTAGAATGATGTAATTTTGGAACTTTTTCGAAAAAGCCGTATTGTCCGAAGCGAACTTGTCGAATAAGCAGGAAAACCCCTGTATATGTGGGAGAATATGGCTTTATTCGCCGATACTGATATACCATGCAGGAAGGCATGGTATGTGGATGAAAATATTACCAATTTATCTATTTTTCCCTGATGCTATCCGTAATGCCAGATAAGGATGCTCATTCCGCACAAAAGCCAGAGTACTGCGAACCACTGTGCTGGAATCCTGAAGAGTGTATGTTTAGCTCCTGATTCAAATATTTTCCGTGTTCTGGGATCAATGAACAATGTAAAAGGAGCGTTATTCAGTTTGCGTCCTACCTTCCACACCGCCGCCCCTGACATAAAAAAAAGAAACGCCCGGAGCAGAGCTGCATTATCATTGCCCTCCAAGAAGACAGTCAGGCCCACCTCACCTACAATCAAAAACATGGCGGGAATGAGCAGAGCGATGATCCCCCATCCTCTCCAGATAAACATAGAATGCCTTCCTTTTGATTCAGGCAGCGTATGGAAGGGCTTGGGCGATTGCTGCCTATAACGGAACATGAGACAAAGGCTTATGGGAAATTTCTTCCAGCCTTGTGGCAATGGCTTGATATTCCAGGCTGTCCATCTGTTGATGAAGCCACACAATCACTTCTCCACCGGATTCGTATTCATATAAATCCAATTCTCTCAAAATTTCTTCCATCCAGGAGGTTTTACCGCGCTTTGCCGCTTGCCGCATTTTTTCAAGGAGTTCGTGATCCGGAGCAATTTTCCGTTCCTTGTTTGTAAGAGGTGCTGCCGTTCCGTCAGTAACCTGTAAAAAAGAATGCAGCGATGTGAGAAGTTTTTCTGTCATTTCAAACAATGTATCGTGATTAGCCCGCACTGTTGCCGCATCGCCGGATCTGGCCGCATGTTCCTGTTTTTCAGCAAGCTCCCCCAAGGTATTCGCGCAGATACCGTAAGTGCTCCCTTTTAAACCATGCGCCAGAATGGCATAGTCCGATAAAGAACATTCATACGCGCTTCGCAGACGCTCCAGTATTTCTCCTGTGTGGGTTGCGTATGACCTCAAAATTTTAAGGTACATTGATTCTTCGCCGTAGCGTCGTACCCCAGCCTCTATATCAACTCCTTCCGGAAGTATATTTTTCAGATCCTTGAAGGCTGGAAAAACATTCTCATTGCGGTCAGGCAAGGTATTTTCCAAATTCGACGTGAACTGTGCGTATTCCTGCCTTCTGTTCCGTACCCAGGCAGTAAGAATCTCATCCAGACGCATAAGATTGATGGGTTTTGAAAGAAAATCACTAAAACCTTTGGCAAGAAACATTGTTTTGTTCCCGGCGGCGGCGTTCGCGGTAAGCGCTATAATGGGGACGGTACGCGCGTATTCGGTGTTGATTGCTGTGCGTATCATCCGTGTGGCTTCCACGCCGTCCATACCCGGCATCATATGATCCATAAAAACAGCATCATATCGCTCCTCCACAGGGGAGTCGTCTCCTATATTCCGTATTTTTTCCACAGCTTCCTGTCCGCTGGAAATGCAGTCCACATGCAAACCGTAAGGGAGCATGAGTCCTTTGGCCACATCAAGATTATTCTCGATATCGTCCACAACCAGGATTTTGCCGAACGGGATCGGCACACGGATGAGTTTTCTGCCAATATCCCGCCGCGCTTCCATAAAGCTAAAATTCATCAAGCTGTTCGCGGTCTCGCTGCCTACAGGAGATTCGTCCGTGACCCTTTGGGGAATCTCGACCCGAAAGCTGCTGCCGACGCCATATTCACTTTCAGCAGTTATGTTGCCACCCATAAGCCCAATCAGGCGTTTCGTGATGGCAAGGCCAAGACCAGTACCTTCGACAGTGCGATTCTCTCGCATATTCAAACGACTGTATTCCTTAAAGAGTTTATCCTTTTCTTCATCCTTGATGCCTATGCCGGTATCGCTCACTATAAATGAGAGAACAGCATTACCGTCATGGAGGGTCGAAGCGACATGAAATGTTATTTGCCCTCTTTCCGTGTATTTGATTGCATTGGAAAGAAGATTATTCAAAATTTGCTTTATTTTTAATACGTCACCGTATAGCCCACGAGGGCATTCTTCGTTGATAATTAATTTAAGTAATATGTCTTTTGAGCCTATGCGAACGATATTGAGATGAATAACATCATTTATCAATTCCGGCAGACTGTAATCTTCCGGAATAAGTTCCAGTCTTCCGGCCTCTATTTTTGATATGTCTAGAATATCATTGATAATATTAAGCAGTAACGATCCAGAGTTATATATTTTTATTATATCTGAGCGCATATCTTCCGGGATATTTTTTTGTAGTTGTATTTCTGAAAGTCCAATAATTACGTTCAATGGTGTGCGGATTTCATGACTTATCATGGCAATAAATGAATTTTTGCTCCTGTTTTCTTCATCAGACTGCATCATTGCGGATGAAATACGCAACAATATATAGCACAGAGCCAACATTAAAATTGTTCCAAGTCCGGAGAGAATAGCTCCGGTGTAATAAACATCACGGTAGTAACTATATAATGGAGTAATTACTCCGATATGCCAACCGTTGAACATCTTCCTGAAGGACACTATTACTTGCGCGCCATTGTCATCTTTAATGCGCATCGTAGAAATATTTTGATTTTTCATCAGCATATCGTACAAACTTCTGTAATCTACCGATATATCATACAGGCGGAGACCAAGATATGCTATTTTGGGATGCCCGATTATCAACATATGCTGATTAAGAATAATTCCGTAAATACCTGATTGTCGAAATGAACTGACATAATTATTGAACCATGATATATCAAGATCAAGGACTATACAGCCATAATGTTTTCCTGAAGAACCATATATATTTTTAACAGCAGATATGATTTGTTGACCTGTTCTTTCATCAATATAAGGTGAGGTATAGGAAATAGCGTCATTGGCTCCTCTTACTGATGCATCATACCAGGGCCTTCTTTGCGGTATATAATTCTGATTCGGATTAAGTCCGATGCCGTCAATGAATTTCCCGCGAATAAAACCGTAAGCGCCATAAAAACTAAGCGTTCCGTCATTTTTCCGCCGCATCCAATCGGTGGTACTTATCAGGTATTCGCGGATGGAATCATTAGTATCCCCTTTTTCTATCATGTCTCGAACAGTATTAGACAAATTTATCAACGTAATATCTGTTTCAGACAGGCCAATTCTTATGTTTGCCTCAGCTGATAACATTACTTCATCGACATTATCATCAATATGCTGGCGTACAATAAAACTTAAAGAAATATAACTCGTCAGCACCATCAGAAAAAAGGCGGCAAATACAAATATCAATTGCAGATAGTTTGCTTTGACTACCTGTTTCCATTGCATATTTTTAGCTCTTTTATGGGTGAATTATGTTATGATAATACCAATTCATGCCCTCCGTAATATCGCGGTCAGGCAAAGTGGTTCCCGGCTTTCCTACAACATTTCCGTCGTTTGTCCGCATCTCGCCGTCAAAAACGCCGAATTCACCGCTGATAATCCGTTCACTGGCGGATGCTACCGCTTCAGCCGCTCCCGCCGGAAGCAGAGTCTCGTTGAAGGGCGTAAGGCCGACCATGCCCTCGGCCATACCTCCGAAATACGGTGTGGTCGTGAAGCTTCCATCCATGACGCTTCGCACAAGATGGGTATAGTATACGCCCCAATTCCACATGACCGATACAATGGTGGCATTTGGCGCATCCCGGCTCATATCGCTGTTATAGCCCACTCCCCATCTTCCAGCTCTCTGCGCTTCAATCTGGGGGGTTGGCGTGTTGCAGTGCTGGGCTATCACATCGCAACCGGCGGCGAGCAAAGCTCGCGCGGACTGAGCTTCGCCCTGCGGGTCAAACCATCTTTCCGTCATCCACACATGGATTGACGCCCCGGGGTTGACGCTCTCCACGCCCAGGGCGAAGGCGTTCAGTCCGCCGGTTACCTCGCTGTTGTCTTTTCCCATGGCGGCGACATAACCGATTTTATTCGTCCTTGTGCGCAGTCCGGCCACTATGCCGCTCAAATAGCGGGCCTGGTAGATTCTTCCAAAGTAGTTCGTAAAGTTGGAATCATTACGCCTGTTGCCCGAAGCGTGGGCGAAAATGACTCCCGGATACTCTCCGGCCAGTTTTTCGCAAGTATTCATATATCCCCAGCTCGTGGCGATAATGATGTTGGCTCCGGCCAGGATGCATTCACGCATGGCGTGTTCGACCTCATCCTGGTTTGTCTCATACACATTAACCTTACGGAGTATCTGGTAGTCCTTAAGCCCGAGTTCTCTCTGCATCTCCCTGATGCCGACTTCATGCGCATATGCGTACCCGCTTGTTTCATTGAGCGGATCAGTTATATGAATAACCCCTATCTTCAAATCCTCACGGGAAAGCGGCATCCCTGGCCTCCATTCCGCCCTCTCCATTCCGCCCCGCATCAAGAGGAACACGAGGCAGAGCGCCAGAGCGACAACGAAGACAGACAGAAAAATCAATTTTCTTTTCATAACGTCCATCCGAACACTATGGTTCAATTATGTTATGATAGTACCAATTCATGTCCCCGATAATCTCGCTGTCAGGCAGGGTGGTTCCCGGCTTTCCTACAATTTTCCCGTCGTTTGTCCGCATCTCGCCGTCAAAAACGCCGAAGTTACCGCTTGTGATCCGTATCCTGGCTGACGCTACCGCTTCCGCCGCTCCCGCTGGGAGCAGGGCTTCGTTGAATGGCGTAAGTTCCACCATGCCGTCGTCTATACTCCCCTCATAGGGCGTGGTCGTGAAGCTGCCGTCCATGACGCTCCGCACAAGATGGGTATAGTATACGCCCCAATTCCAGACCGCCGAAACGATGACGGCTTCCGGCGCATCGGCTTCCATATCGCTGTTGAAACCTATCCCCCAGACGCCCGCTTTCTGGGCTTCGATTTGAGGATTCGGCGTGTTACAGTGCTGGGCGATCACATCGCAGCCTTCCTCAATCAGCAAACGCGCGGCCTGGCTTTCTCCCGTGGGATCCAGCCATCTGTGGAGCACCCGCACATATATCCGCGCCTTAGGATTCACGCTCTCCACTCCCAGGGCAAAAGCGTTCAACCCGCCGCTTACTTCGCTGTTTTCCTTTCCCATGGCGGCCACATACCCGATTTTACGCGCACGAGTCCTCAGTCCGGCCACGATGCCGCTTAAATATCGAGCTTGGTACATCCGTCCGAAGTAGTTGGTAAAATTTGTGTCATTATGTTTGGTGCCGGTCGCGTTGGCGAAAATAACTCCCGGATATTCCGGTGCGAGTTTTTCACAGACATCCATGTGCCACCAGCTCGTGGCAATGATGACGTTTGCGCCGTCCGCGATACACTCCCGGATGGCAAGTTCGGTCTCCGCCTGATTGGTGTCGGATATATTGATTTTGAGGATAATCTGATCGTCGCGGAGACCGAGTTCCCGCTGCATCCTCCTGATTCCTTGCTGATGCGCGTAGGCATACCCGCTGGTTTCCTGATTTGGATTGGAAACATGGATGACGCCGATCCGCACCTGCCCTTTATCAAGCGGCTTGCCCGGCATCCACGCGGTTGAGCGCTCGTTTCCGGCAGTAAGGAACATCATTCCACCCGCAAAAACTATTACTATTGCGGCAGTGAGCAGAAGTATTCTTTTCACGCAATTTTCTCCCTCAACCGATCTCTTATCATCTGGTATTCAAAGTTATTGATTCTTTCTCTCAACCAAGGCACGATTTCCGCCTGGGAATCATATTCATACCGTTCCATCTCGGTGATGACTTCCTCCATGAGAGATGTTTTACACCGCTCGGCCAAGTACAGCATTTTTTCCAACAGCGCGCGGTTGGGAGCGGGAAGGCGCTCCTTGGCGGACTGGGCGGGAACGGTTGACTCCGCTGCCCGCAGCATGTTTTTCAGATCCGCCAGCAATGTTTCCGTCATGGTCATCAATGTTTCGTGATTTGTCCGCAATGTTTCAGTATCTCCGAGCTTTGCAGCCCGCTCCAGTTCCGCCGCCATATCTCCTACCGCGCCCGCGCAGATGCCATAGCTCGATCCCTTGAGACCATGCACCTCGACGGCATACTCGCGTGGAAAGTCTTCCGCCGTTCGGCGCAGCCGCTGGAGCAATTCCGGAGTATGGATTAAATAGGAATGGAGAATTTGCCGGTATGCCGCATCGCTTCCGTAACGACGGACGCCGGAGGCGATGTCGAGACCGTTCACGGCAAATCCTTCCCATACGCTACCGGCGGCGGTTTCATTGTGCCTGGAAGGAATGCCGCGCCGCCTGTCTCTTTCCGCCCTGGCCAGACTTTCATCGCTCTGCTTATCCCGCACATACTTGTTCAGCGCCGCATCAAGTTGTGTCAGGTCAATGGGTTTGGGAATAAACGCGGTGAAGCCGTTTGCGAGGAACATCTTCTCGTTCCCTGCAAGGGCGTTCGCCGTAAGCGCGATTATTGGCACTGTCCGCGCGTAGGAAGTGCCAATTTCGTTTCGAATGATCCGGGTCGCTTCCACTCCGTCCATACCGGGCATCATATGATCCATGAACACTATGTCGTATTGTTGCTCTGTAGCTGAATCGTCGCTTATGGAACGGATTTTTGCTATCGCCTCCTGTCCGCATGAGGCACAGTCCACATGCAATCCATAAGGGAGCATAAGTCCTTTGGCGACATCAAGGTTCGTGGGTACATCATCAACAAGTAAAATCTTTCCATATGGCATGTACGCCCGAACAAACTCTTTACTCTGAACACTTTGTCTGGCCAGAAAATGGAAATTTTTCAAATTCTTGACATTTTCAGCGCCTATGGGAGCAAAATCAACAATTTGCTGCTGAAGGTCAAAACGAAAAGTACTGCCAATACCATATTCACTTTTTACTGTAATAATTCCGTTCATCAAATCAGCAAGATGTTTTGCAATGGATAGCCCCAAACCTGTTCCCTCAATATTGCGGTTGGCATACGAATTTATCTGGCTATATTCCGTAAATAATTTTCCCATATCATCTTTTTTAATGCCTATTCCTGTATCACTGACTGTAAAGAAGAGAATAGCGCTATCATCTTTGCGTTTCCAGGAAATATCGAATTTTATTTTTCCTTTTTCTGTATATTTGAAAGCATTTGAAAGAATATTGTTCAATATTTGCTTAACACGCAACACATCACCTCGCATTTTCTGCGGAATTGTTTCATCCATATCTAATTCAAAAATAAGATTTTTTGATTCATTGCGTACTAAGTTAATCTGAGTAAGATCATTAATTAGATCGGCAACATCATAATCTGTCGGGATAATTTCAAACCCTCCGGCTTCTATTTTTGATAGATCCAGGATATCGTTGACTAGACTGAGCAGGAGCGAGCCTGAGGTATATATTTTTTCGAGGTTGACGCGGGTGTGTGGCGGTAAATTTTCCTGCAATTCTATTGTGGCCAGTCCTAAAATAGCGTTTAAAGGAGTGCGCATTTCGTGGCTTACAGTGGACAGAAAGACACTTTTTGATTCCGACGCGGCTTCAGCCAGATTTTTCGCTTGCAACAGGTCAACACTCCGCTGTTCCAGTTGTACAACCATTGAGTTAAAAGAGTCAGAAAAGTCTCCCATAAAATCAACACGTTGTGCATAGTCTCCTTGAGCGATCTCCCGCGTTTGCCACGCCAGATGTCTCAATGAAGCAAGTAGAGCCTTAAGCGGCCCTGTTATGGGGTTAGCAGACGGGGGTGCTGTGAAATTCAGATCTCCTCGTGATAAGGCATCGGCAAACGCTTTTGCCTCTGTGATACATTGCCCAAAGTACAGAAGGCCCTGGCCGAGATCGCGGAAACCATCCGGGAGATCGTCCAGATTTAAAGTTGCGCTTTCGGAATGACGAAGCAGACCACGCAGATAGTTAAACAATATTTTTGCGACAGGATCCGTAATTTTACCCTCTTTTACATCGAATCTGTATGTGCAAAAAAGTTATTCGGACTCAGGCACTCCCTTGAACCGGCAGACCCTGTCGCCGTTTGCCCAACAATCGACCTCACGCACATTGTACTTTTTCCCGGAATAAGCCTGAAGAATGCCGGAAATAAACCCTTCGTCGTAGTTGCATACCGTCTCATCCGTCACAGGCAGGCCGCTGCAATCCAGATCCTGCCCGGCGGTGAGCACGATGTTGCCGGTTTCCACATCAAAATCCTCTATGCGCAGAATACATATTTTCAAATCTTTCAGTTGTTTTTGCAGGCTTGCCACAAAGTCATTAAACTTGACGCTGAGATCCAGCATATTTTTCGCAAACGCGGTTCCCGCCAGAAAACCGGCCTTGCGGAAATATTCATTTGCCTGCTGTGTACCGAGAGAATCGCTTAATACATCCAACATGGTATATTGCATGAGCCGATATACAAGGACGGGCATATCTTCACCCAAATCACCGCGCCCTTCCTTAATGTTTCCGAGTTTCTCCCACGAGAAAACAGAATGTGTGCTATCTTCGGCAAATATATTCTTCATTGTTGTCCACCTTAGTTATAGATACCTTGTTGTACTTTCCAAATGGTTATAAAAATTCATGTCTGCAATTCTCGAATGCCTTCACTACATAAGGATCGAACTGAGTGCCGTATCCCTCCATAATGATGCGAAAAGCCTCCGTATGACTCATTCCCTTGCGGTAAACCCTGTCATCCACGATGGCGTCATAGACATCGGCTACGGCCATGATCCTGCCGCAAAGCGGTATATCATTGCCCGCAAGTCCGGAAGGATACCCCTTGCCGTCGTATCTCTCGTGATGTGAGGCCGCGATCATGCGCGCATAACCGAGGTATGCCTGTGTCGGCGTCCGCCTGTACATGCTTTCCAGAATCTGGTCTCCAATTATCGTATGCTTTTTCATAACCGCGAATTCTTCATCATCCAGCCGCGCCGGTTTCAAAAGAATTTTGTCAGGGATGCCAATTTTCCCGATATCGTGCAGAGGAGAGGCGCGAACGATCATTTCCAGAGAGAAGCTCGAAAGCTCATCCGCAAATACTCCGTTGGAGATAAGCTCTTTACCAATCAGATCGACATATTTTTTTGTGCGAACGACATGTCCTCCTGTATTTTTATCTCTGCATTCTATTAAATCAGAAATACATATAGCAAGATTGTTTGCTAATGATTCAACTGAATTCAATAGATAATCTTGATATGATGTAATATTAAGATGAATTTCCAACCTATGAAGCAAAATATCTTTTTCAACAGGTTTTTTGATAAAATCTCTCGCGCCTGCTTTAAGCCCCCGCGCTTCTGTCGCGACATCCTGATTGGCTGTAAGAAATATCACAGGTATCCGGCTCAACTCCGGAGTCTGCCTCAAAACATCAATAACAGCGAAGCCATCCATTTCAGGCATCTCTATATCAAGCAAAACGAGGTCAGGATGCTCCATCGCGCATATGGAAAGAGCCTGCTTCCCGGATGTGACCAAGGAAAAATTGTAGGTACCCTGAAGGAGCGAGCGGATTTGTTGCAAACTCGACTCGTTATCATCCACCACCAAAATTTCCCTCATGCTCTGAATCCTGTTAAATCGAGGTATCAGTTATGAAAGACAGTGCGAATGGCCGCAATTTCTTTACCGGCTGATGTGAATGCATCAACAATCGTGGGATCGAACTCTGTCCCACTACCTTGCCAAATAATTCTGTATGCCTCATCCTGACTGAGAGCTGGCCTGTAAATACGCTCGGTCAGGCAGGCATCATAGACATTCGCAACCGCAAGCAAACGACAGCAGAAAGGAATTTCGGCCCCCTTGAGACCATAGGGGTATCCGTTGCCGTCAAAGCGCTCATGGTGTCCCCCTGCCATGATGCTCGCGTACTTGAGATAAAGCTGTTCAGGTTCGCGCAGGTGAAACTGCTCCAGCACACGCGCTCCTATCACTGTGTGATTCTTTATCTGATTGTATTCCGCAGAGGTAAGAGTTGTATCTTTGCGCAATATAGCATCGGTGATGCCAATTTTCCCAATATCGTGAAAAGGTGCTCCCCTTATCATCAATTCAAGATTTTCAGGCGACAGTTCACCAGGAAATAATCCTTTACGTAGTAATTCGCCTCCGATTGTCTCAACATATTTGCTTGTGCGCAACACATGATCTCCAGAGTTGTTATCTTTACATTCTATGATTTCAGCAAAAGAGATAACAATATTGTTTTCCAAGGCACTCTTTCTGCTTTCCAGATTATTTTTGTATTCACACAAATCCAGATGAATTTTTATTCTGTACAACAGAATATCTTTTTCCGCAGGTTTGGTAATAAAATCCATCGCGCCCAGTTCAAGAGCCTTGATTTCGGTGTCGGCATCGTTAAAGCCTGTGAGAAAAATGACGGGCACACCTCTCATGCTCGGAATACTCTTCAACCGGACGATGGTTTCAAAACCGTCCATACCGGGCATCTCCACATCCAGCAGAACGAGATCCGGTGTCTCCAGTTCGCAAAACGACAACGCTTCTTCGCCGGAAGTCGCCAGTGAAAATTCATACGCTTCGGAAAGCAACGCACCTAGCTGTTTGAGGATAGCTCTGTTGTCGTCCACGATCAGAATTTCTTTTTTCATCAGAACCTTCGCGTTTGCCGGTATA
>JAISOL010000036.1 GCA_031275645.1 Deltaproteobacteria bacterium | reverse complement strand
ACAGGACCGTTTTCGCGTTCACAACGCCGCAATCCGGAAAGGCTTTTCCCTGTCTTCCGGCTTCGGCGTTTTTCTTTGCCCTCCCGCCGCACCGGATTCGGAAGAACAGAATGACCCTGAAATTGGAATTGCTTGTTGAAAAAAGGCGCGTTACGGGTTACGATGACTTATACCAAGGCAGAAAGGTAGTTCCGGCGGCGGAAGAGGGGTTCCCTTCCGCGGGGATTACCGGGGGAGAAAGTGGCCCAGACTGAAGAACGCGCGGTAATCCTTATTGTGGACGATACCGCGGATAATATTACTCTTTTGACGTCCCTGCTTGGTTCCCTATATAAAAACAAGGTAGCCACCAATGGGCCCAAGGCTCTGCAGATCGCTTTCAAAACCCCCCCGGATCTGGTGCTGCTTGATATCATGATGCCGGGCATGGACGGCTATTCGGTCTGCAAAGAGCTTAAAGCCAATCCGGTAACCCGTGACGTGCCGGTGATCTTTTTGACGGCCAAAGCCCAGGAAGATGACGAAATGCGCGGCTTTGAACTCGGGGCGGTGGACTATATCACCAAACCCATCAGTCCGCCCATTCTCATGGCGCGGGTCGCCACGCATCTGGCTCTGCAGCAGGCCCAGAAAAATCTGGTCAGGCACAACGAGGAACTGGAAGCCGAGGTGGAGGCGCGCACCAGGCAGTTGTCCGGCATGCAGGATTCCCTGATTACGGCTATGGCCTCCATGTCGGAAACACGGGACAACGAAACCGGCCAGCATATACGGCGCACCCAGCTCTATCTGCACGCCCTGGCCGAGCATCTCAGGGATCACCCCAAATTCAGAGATTATCTGGTCGAGCGCGTCATCACAATGATTTATAAATCCGCGCCCCTGCACGACATCGGCAAAGTGGGGGTGCCGGACAGGATTCTGCTCAAGCCGGGGCGGCTGACCCCGGAAGAATTCGAGGAAATGAAGAAACACACCATTTACGGGCGCGACACCATTCTGGCCGCGGAAAAAGAACTGGAAACCCCGGAGCTTTTTCTGGAAATCGCCTGCGAGATAGCCTATATGCACCATGAAAAATGGGACGGCAGCGGCTATCCCACAGGCGCGGCCGGCGACGCCATCCCCATTGCCGCCCGCATGATGGCCGTGGCCGACGTCTACGATGCCCTGATTTCCAAACGGGTGTATAAGGACGCCATGACGCACGAAAAGGCTTCCTCCATCATCGTGGGAGGCAAGGGAACGCATTTCGATCCGGATATTGTGGACGCCTTTCTGCAGATCTCCGACATCTTCGACAGCATAGCCGCCCTCCACACGGATAACGCGAGCCGGGAGCAATGAGGGAGCCTGGCCGGGCCGGGCCGGGAGCGACCCGTTCCTCCCGCTTTTACCTCCGTCTGCTTCCTTCCCGCACCCGGCTCCTGCGCTACCTTCTGGAAGCCCATGACAATCTGGCCTGTATTTCGGTGGCGGATCGCCGGGAATGCGTCCTGAAAATAGTCTGCTCCCCGGATATGGAACGCGCCCTGCTGGAGACGCTGCGGGAAATAGGGGAGAGCGTGCCTTTTACCCGGATTTTTCCCTTCCCTGACGAGACGAGCCCAGGGCTATGCCTCCCAGCACCAGAAAAATGGAAACAGCCATAGAGAGATCCACGCCTTCGTCGAGAAAAACGACGGAACCCAGGATGCCGACAAGGGGAGTGGCCAGCAGGCCCAGAGAGACGGTGGTGGCCGGAAGGCTGGCGTTTATGACCGTCAGGGCCCAGAAGGCCAGAGCCGTGCCCGGTATGCCGCAGTAAGCCAGGAGCAGAAGCAGGGATAGAGAGGGGTAAAAGGAAAGGGGCCCGTGCACGGACAGGGCCAGGAGAATGAGCAGGACGGAAGCCAGGAGGGTCTGCCAGAAAAGCAGCTGGAAAGGAGTGGCCCGCCAGACATGCCTGCGTATGCACAGAATGGCCACGGCCCAGCTCAGGGCGCTCAGCAGCAGAAAGACATAGCCGAGCACGGCCCGGCTGTCTCCCCAGTCCAGAGTTGACGGATTGCACAGGATCGCGATGCCGCACAAACCCGCCGCGACTCCGAGAAGACGCCGGAGAGGCAGGGGTTCGCGCAAAAAAAGCCAGGCTCCGGGCGCCACCCACAGCGGGGTGGTGTAGCCCAGGACCACGGAACGCCCCACCGGCACAAGCTCCAGCCCGGCCGCCATAAAGAGGGGGCAGAGCGTCATGTTGAAGACGCCTATGCACAGAATGACGGACAGATCCCTCTTTTCCGGCAGGCGAAGATCTCCGGTCGCGCGCTGAAGGGGCAGCACGACGGCAGCGGCTATGGCCGAGCGCAGGGCGGCGGACCAGACGGGTGGTATTTCCAGCACAATCAGCTTGACCACCGTCCAGTTGAACCCCCAGATCAGGATGACCAGGGAAAAGAGAAAAACAGCCTTGCTTTTGCTTATCTGCATGGGGATGTGGCTCTTCCGCCTCGCGGGCATATGGAATTTACAAAGCTTTTTGTTCCAGTCTCTCCAGTTCCGCCTGAAAGCCCTCCTCCGGCACCCGGAAGGACGTGGTATGGCGCAGGTAAAATACAAGATCCCCGGCTTCCTCCAGCCTCCCCTGCTCCAGGCGCAGATGGACAAGCTCCAGATAGGCCTGCGGCAATTCCGAAAGGCTCAGGGCTTTGTGTATAAATTGCTCCGCTCTCGGATATTCGCGTTTCTTCCGGGCGATGAAGGCGCGGGTCAGCCAGATCAGCGGCTCTTCCGCGAAGCGCGGCATGGCGCGGCACAGGGCCACTTCCGCCTTTTCCGGCTCATTTCGCAAAATCAGATCCCGGGCAAGATCGACATAACCCTGAGCTCCGTTCTCCGCCTCAGGCTCCGGCAGATACCGGGGAAGCTCCCGCCGGCGCAGCCATTCCTCCACTGTCCGGGCGAAACGCCGTATATGCCTTTCCTCTCTCCTTCTGTATTTGTCCTGAAGATAAAAAGCGGCGTAGTCTTCCTCGTCATAGCCGCGCTCGGAGCTGGCCCTGCCCCGGCCGGTTTTTTCCGAGAAATCCCGCTGCGAACGGAAAAAATAATGGTTGATCCAGGCCCGCTCGTAGAGGGAAAGGGCGAAGGATTCTTCCGCCGGCACGGGCAAATGCCGTTCGGTCACGCAGAAGCAGCCCCGCCGGTAAAGGAAGGTGTGCGGGTTTTTGATTCCCGCGGTCCGGGCCGGATCGACTATGCTCTTGATATGCAGGTTATGGGCGGGGAAGAACAGGCGCTCCGTGTAGTTGTTGATCACCAGCCCCGGCGGTCTGCTCAGGTGCCCGTTGGAGCCGAAAAGCGCCCAGTTGAGCGCCAGACCGGCATAAGGCTCGAATTCAGCCAGAAAAGCCCGCAGATCCGCATAATCGCGCGTCAGGATGAACTCGTCCAGATCAATGAAGCCCAGCCAGCGGCACAAGGGGCCGTAAAGGCGCAGGCAGTGCTCGTAGCTGGGAATCTGCAGGCCGCGGCCCTCTGTCCTGGTCAGGGTGATTCTGCCCTGAGCCGCGAATTTCTTCAGAAGCGGAAGCGTCTCCAGAGGCGGCTCGCTCATGTTGTCATAGATGAAAAAATGTTCCACTCCGATGAGGCTGTGATAGCAGAGCCATTCCTCAATGAAGGGGAGCTCGTTTTTTACGGTGCAGCAGAGGGCCAGATAATATTTCATCTTGAAATCGCTCAGGGCGCGTAGTTCAGAAGCTTTCCCGCCGTATCCAGCTTATGGTTCAGGGCGCGGGAATCGGTGCGCACCGTGGAGGCGGTCAGCATGAATTCCAGCACGGCCCTGGCCTCCCTTTTCCTTCCGCTCCGGATCGTGATATCCAGCAGCTCTTCATAAGTCTGGGGAAGCTCGTCCAGGCTGAAGGCTTTTTTCAGAAAACGCAGGGCTTTTTCCGGCTGCTCCAGGCGCCTGGCCAGACTGGCCCTGACGACCCAGAGCTGGGCCTTGTCCGCATGGTAAAGGCTGGCCCGGCAGAGGAGCAGTTCCGCCGCGCTGAAACGGCCGTCCCGCATGCAAAGCCCGGCCAGACGGGTATACAGCTCCAGGGGGGAATTATCGGGAATTTCGGGCAGATCCCGCTCCGCCGGAGAAAAGGGAGCCAAACCGGCGTCCGCCCCGGCCAGGCTTTCCTCCAGGGCCGGGGCAAAACGCAGGATGGACTCGTCCGTTTCCTGCTTTTCCTCCAGCATTCCGTAAAACTCCGTATAGCTCAGGGTAGAGCCGCCGAAAGGTATATCGGAGCGGCCGCGCCGGAGGCGATGTTCAAAATCCTGCTGGGATTTGAAAAGATAGTGGTTTACGCAGGCTCTTTCCCAGGATACCGGGGCCAGAGCGCATCCGGGGGGCAAAGGGCGGAAAACGTCGTTTACGGCCGTTTCTCCAGGCCGGGGGCAAAAGGAATGCGGCGAATTCACCCTGGCGGCTCTGTCCGGCTGCACCAGACTTTTTACATGAAAATTCCTGGCGTACCTTTTTACAAAACGCTCCCGGTAATTGCGCAGCACCAGGCCGGGAGGGCGGCTGATCCTTCCGCCGCTGCCGAAGCACTTCCAGTTCAGGGCCAGACAGGAAAACTCCTCGTACTCCGTCAGGAGGAAGCGCAGATCCTCCTCGCGCAGGGGGCAGACGAACTCGTCCAGATCAATAAAGGCCAGCCATTTGCACAGGGGGCCGTAAGTGGCGAGGCAGTGCGCGTAAACCGGCAGTTGCATGCCCGGACCATCCGCGGGCGTCAGGGTAAGGCGCCCGCTGCTCAGCATAGTCCGGATGAAAGGATTGTCCCGCGCAGGGTTGCGGCTGGAATTGTCATAGACGAAAAAATGCTCCACCCCGATCAGGGTATGGTAGCTGAACCATTCAGCCAGAAAAGGGTCCTCGTCCTTCAGGATGCAGCAGGCCGCGAGATAAAATATTTTTTCCGCCATGTTTCTGCCTTACTCCGCTCTACTTCCGCCTTTTCAGGATCACTGTTCTGTCCGCGTCGTCACTCATCAGGACCGTATCCTGATCCTTGAATTCAAAGCGCCTGTTCTCCCCCGATCCGACCGTTTTCAGGACCAGTTCCTTTCCGCTGTCGGAAACCACTGTAAAGGACTCTTTTTCCTGCATCTCTCCCATGAAGAGCGTGATTTGCTTTCCTTTGGCGTCTATGTCCAGAGTGATGTTCATCGCCTCAAGCATGGCTCTGGCAATGGACTGAGAAAATTCGTTTTTGTCCAGGGACGGATCTTTGAGCATCTCCCCGATATCCATCTGCCATTTGCCGTGCAGCTTGTCGAGATTGCTTTCTCCGCAGGCGCAAAGGCTTAAAAGGCATAAACAAAGCACCGGCAACATTAATTTCCGCACGATTCCCTCACTGTGTTTTGATGACCCGCGACCATTTTCCCCTCCGCGCCCAGGGCGGAACGGACGGACTATCCCGCGCAATCCTTGCTACACCTGTAACCCGGCCAAGTCCGGCCTGCAAGCGAATTTAGGCGGAGCTTTCTCCGCCGCGCCGGGGCCGGCCCGCTCAGCAGGCGCTTTCCTGAGGTCGCTCTTTTTGCTCCGGCCGCAGGACAAAAGCCAGCTCCACGCAGGCGAGGGCAAGTTTTTCCGGCATGTCTCCGCCGCGCAGGCTGAAGTCGAGTCCGGACGGAGGGTGGAGTTTCGCCCTGTCCTTGTTCTTCTGCACCCAGTCGACCACGAGCCGGGGGTCGGGGCCGGCGTAATGCCGGTCGAAGTACAGGCGGACGCTATCCTGGTGTATATCCGCCCGGCTGACTCCCCAGTCGGCGAGATGCTGCTTGAAGTTCAGCACGCTGAAGAAATTTTCCAGTTCCGGGGGTATGGGGCCGAAGCGATCCCGCAGTTCAAATTCCGTTTCGCGCCTGGCTTCTGGATCAGCGGCTGAAGAGAGAATCTTGTAGTAACGCAGGCGCTCGCGGCTGTCGGCGATGTAGCTTTCAGGGATATGGGCGGGAATGCCCAGATTGAGTTCGGTTTCCGTCTTTTCGCGCCGAGGTTTGCCGCGCAGCCTGGATACGGCCTCTTCCAGCATTTCCAGGAAGAAATCCAGGCCCAGGCGGTTCAGGTGCCCGCTTTGCGATTCCCCCAGGATGTTTCCGGCCCCGCGCAGGCGCAAATCTTCCATAGCCACCTGCGTTCCCGCGCCCAGGTAATCCAGATCCAGGATCACGCGCAGGCGTTTGCGGGCCGCTTCCTCCAGCTTGTCCACATCGTTGCAGACAAAGACGGCGAAAGCCTGGCGGTCGGAGCGTCCGACCCGGCCGCGCAACTGGTAGAGCTGGCCCAGCCCGAAAAGATGGGCCTGATCCACCACCAGGGTGTTGGCCTGCGGAAAATCCAGGCCGGATTCGATGATGGAGGTGCAGACCAGCACGTCCAGGTCCCCGTGCCAGAAACCGAGCATGGCCTCTTCCAGGGCTTTTTCGTTCATCTGTCCGTGGGCTATGCCTATGCGCACCTCCGGCGCCAGTTTGCGGACGTATTCGGCGGCGCGCTCCAGCCCCTGCACCCGGTTGTGCACCCAGAAAACCTGCCCCTGGCGGGCGAGCTCGCGCCGCACCACGGCTCTCAGAGCCCCCTCGTCGCGGTCAATCAGGGCGGTGGCCACGGGCTTGCGCTCCGAGGGCGGCGTTTCCATGACGGAAAGCTCGCGTATGCCGGAAAGGGAAAGTTGCAGGGTGCGGGGTATGGGCGTGGCGGTAAGGGTAAGCACGTCCACGTTTTTTTTCATATGTTTCAGAAGTTCCTTGTGCCTGACCCCGAAACGCTGTTCCTCATCCAGAATGATCAGGCCCAGGTTGGGCAGGGAGACATCCCTGGAAAGGAGGCGGTGAGTGCCGATGAGTATGTCCACCTGTCCCCGGGCGACTCCGCGCAGCACTTCCCGCTGTCTGCCCCTGGGCACGAAGCGTGAAAGAATGCCCACGTTCAGCGGAAAACCCGCAAGGCGGGAACGAAAAGTCTGATAGTGCTGTTCGGCCAGAACCGTGGTGGGACAGAGCAGAACCGACTGGCGTCCGTCCAGGGCCGCGCGGAAGGCCGCGCGCAGGGCGACTTCGGTCTTGCCGAAGCCGACGTCTCCGCAGATCAGGCGATCCATGGGCTCCGGCCTGGACATGTCCGCGAGCACGTCCTCAATGGCCCTGGCCTGATCCGGAGTTTCCTCAAAACCGAAAGTGGCTTCAAATTCACGGTAAAGCTCTCCGGGGGGGCTGTAATTGTAGCCTTTGGCAACTTTGCGGTAAGCGTACATTTCCACCAGGTCTTCGGCAATTTTTTCAATGGCCCGCCGGGCTTTTTCTTTGCTTCCGGCCCACTGGAGGCTGCCCAGCCTGTCCAGAGCGGGCGTCACCTCGTCCGGGGCCTTGAAAATCCGGATAAGGCCAAGGCGATCCACCGGCAGGTAAAGTTTGTCGTCTCCGGCATAGCGCAGAAGCAGGAAATCGTTGGCCGCTTCCTCCAGTTGCAGGCGCTGCAGGCCGCCGAAGGCGCAGATTCCGTAATCCCGGTGCACGAGAAAATCGCCTTCCCGGAGTTCGTCGTAGCGGTTCAAGCCCTTGAAAGCTTCCGCCGCCGGGCTTCTGCTCCTCGCGCTGTGCGGCTGCAGCACGTCTTCACCCAGGATCATGAAGGCGTCCCCGCCCTGGAGGGGAGATTCATCCTCCGCGGCCGTTTCTCCGAGAAGGGGCCGCGCCTTCTCCCCCAGAATCAGGCCGCGCCGGAAGGGAGAAAGCAGGGCGTAGAGTCCGGGACGGCCCGGCGCGTAACGCTGCAGAGGCGCTATGCCGTCCTGTCCGGCCAGATCCAGAAATTTGGCGCGGCTGCGCTCACCGGCAAAACTGAGCAGCACAGTCCCGTTTTTTCCTCCGCTCCAGCGGCGCATGGCCCGCACCAGACAGTGCCAGGGCCTTTCCGCGTCCGCCGGGGAGGGAAAGAGCTCCTGAAAGGAATTTATGCTTCTCTCCGGCAGGTTTTCGCCCTTGTCCTCCACTCCCACGCGCAGGTCTTCAAAGTGGAGGCGGCCCTTGGTCTCCAGCCAGGCCAGGGCTTCGCTTTCCGGACGCAGGACCAGGGCGCGAGGCTGGCACAGGCCGGTTTCACGCTGGGCCTCCAGAAAAGAGGAACAATTTTCGGCCGCCGCCCGCAGCATTTCCCCCACTTCGCTCCGGCCGGGCAAAATGAATACGGGATCCTTGTCCAGCCAGTCCTCAAGGCGGGCTGGCCTTTCGTAATACATGCCGGGTAGCAGGCCGTGTCCGCCCGCGTCCAGATCCTTGCGCAGCATGTACAGGTTGTCGCTGTCCAGGCGTCCGGATCCGGCCAGGGCTTTCCAGCGCTCTTCAGCCTCCCGGAGCAGGCGCGGCGAGAGGATTATCCCGGAAAAAGGGAGCAGGGTTATTTCTTCCAGCTTGAGGCTGGAGCGCTGGCTGGAGGGGTCGAAGGAGCGCAGATCTTCCAGGGTGTCGCCGAAAAATTCCAGGCGCACCGGCCGGGCATAGCCCGGAGGGAAAAGATCCAGGATATCCCCCCGCACGGCGAATTCTCCCGGCTCCCCCACCATGCCGGCGCGGGCGTAGCCCCATTCCGCAAGTTGATCCAGGATCAGATCCGTGGGCATGTCCATGCCCCTGTACAGGCGCAGGACATGCTGATCAAAAATGTCCGCCGGCGGGGTGTGGAGAAGCAGGGCATCCGGAGTCAGAAGCAGGCAACGCAGGGGGGTGTGCCTGAGACTGTAAAGCGTGGCCAGATTGTCCCCTCTGGCGGCCCGGTTTCCGGAAAGCGGGGGGGAGGGCGCGAGATGGGCGAGCCGCTGCTTCCAGGGAGGCGCGATTTCCGCCTGTCCGGCGCTGCTTTCCGGATCAAGCAGGGTGAGCAGGGCGCGCATTTCCGCGAGTTCGGACTGATCCCGCAGGAGCATGACCACCGCTTTTCCCCGGGCAAGCAGCCCGAGAGCCAGACGAGCCTTGGTTCCGGGGCCGGAACGGCTGATGCTGCGGACTGGGGGGAGGGAGCCGGATGGATGAACGTAGGTTTCGATTAAAGCGTCAAAAGCCTGATCCATATAATCGTGAAATATGCGCCCCGCGGGGGTTTTCAGGCAAGCCCCGCCGCGGGTTCGCCGCAGGCGGGCTTTGCCCGCCGTCAAGCGGAAAGTCAGGGTTTAAAACGTCCGGCCAGGGGTTTACATCTGCCCCAGGGCTTCAATATCCGCGCTGGAAAGCAGCTTATCAAGATCCAGCAGAATCAGCAGGCGATCGTGCAGTTTGCCGACCCCGCTGATGTAATCGGATTCCATGCCGGCCACCACCGCCGGCGGCGGTTCCACGGTGCCGGCCGGGATGCGCAGCACCTCCGATACCGAGTCAACCACGAAACCGACAATCATGTTGTTGATTTCAATGACAATAATGCGCGTATGCTTGTCGTGCGTTTTGGAGGGCAGGTTGAAACGGCGGCGCAGATCAATGATGGGGATGACTTTGCCGCGCAGATTTATGACTCCCTCGACAAAAGCCTGAGCCCGGGGCACCTTGGTTATTTCCATGGTCCGGATAATTTCCTGCACCTTCAGAATATCCACGCCGAATTCCTCTTCGCCGATGCTGAAGGTCACCAGTTGAATGAGCTCGTCATCCTGTTTCTTTTGAGTCTGATCCATTATTTATTAAACCTCCCGCCGTGGAAAGCGCAAGCCGCTGCAATATTCAGCTCCTTTATCTATAGCAGGCATGGGACATAATTGCCAGAAAAATTGCGCTTCTTCTCCGCTCGTCTTCTCCGGAGCGGCGCGCTTTCACGGATTTCCCCTGCCGATGCAATGGTAAATAAAGCCTTGCGCGAGCATTTCCTCGGGGGGGTACAGGTTGCGGCCGTCAAAAAGAACCGGAGAGGAAAGCAGGGTTTTGATCCGTTGAAAATTCGGCGTGCGGAACTGATTCCACTCGGTGGCCACCAGCAGGGCGTCGGAACCTTCCAGAACGGCGTACTGGTCGTCTTCCACCGTGACCAGGACGTTTCCGGCAAACTCTTCGCGCCCGTTGTCCGCGGCCACGGGATCGTAGACGCGCGCGCGCATGCCCCCGGCGGTCAGATTTCTGATTACGTCCACAGGGGCGGACTCGCGCAGATCGTCGGTATTGGCCTTGAAAGCCAGGCCCCAGACAGCCAGGGTCCTGCCCCGCGCTCCGCCCAGGGGAGCGAAATATTCCGCGATACGCTCCGCCATGAGCAGTTTCTGCCGCCTGTTCACATCTTCCACGGCCTCCAGCAGCCGCGCCTCCACCCCGTGTTCGTCGGCGGTGCGGATAAGCGCGCGCACATCCTTGGGAAAGCATGAACCGCCAAAACCCATGCCGGGATAAATAAAGTGGTAGCCGATGCGCTGATCCGCTCCTATGCCGGTGCGCACGTCGCGCACGTCCGCGCCTGTCCGCTCGCAGATGCCGGCTATTTCGTTGATAAAGGAAATTTTGGCGGCCAGCATGCAGTTGGCGGCGTACTTGGTCATTTCGGCGCTGCGCACTCCCATGAGGATGAATTTTTCACGGCTGCGCGCGAAAGGGGCGTACAGGAGCCTCAAAAGCCGGGCCGCCCCGGGATCGGCGACGCCGACAACAACGCGATCCGGCTTCATAAAATCGTTGACCGCGTCTCCTTCCTTCAGGAATTCCGGATTGGAGGCCACCTGGAACTCAAGATTCAGACCCCGCCCGCGCAGCTCTCCGGCAATGATGCCGCGCACCAGATCGGCGGTGCCCACGGGCACGGTGGATTTGTTCACCACGAGCAGAGGGGAGTTCATCTTTTTCCCTATTTCCCCGGCCACGCTCCGCACATGACGCAAATCGGCCGAACCGTCCGGCAGCGAGGGAGTGCCGACGCAGATAAAGGCAACTTCGGCCCCGGCAAGCCCTTCCTCCAGGCTGGTGGTGAATTTGAGTCGTCCCTGGCTGTAATTGTTCCTGACCAGAGGCTCAAGCCCGGGCTCATAGATGTGTATGCTCCCGGAACGCAGTTTTTCCACCAGCCGGCTGTTGGCGTCCACACAGCAGACGTCGTTGCCCATTTCCGCGAAACAGGCCGCGCTGACCATACCCACATAACCGCTGCCGACTATGCAAAGATTCACGAAACCCCCTCTCCGGTTTTGAATTCAGGCCACATCCTGGGCCACGGCGTTGTTCCAGCCCTTGCGCAGGGCGTCCACCTTGCGGAAGGCTTTGTATTCCAGGCCGTATTTCCGCATACGCAGTCCCATGACGCGCTCGGTCACGCCCAACTGGGCGGCGGCCTTGGCCATGTTTCCGGAACAGTTTTCCAGGGCGTCGACGATCATGCGTTTTTCCAGGGCGCTCACCGCTTCGTCCAGGTTGCCTCCGGGATTGGCCGCACTTTCGGCCGGGGGCTGATCCTGATCCTGCATCCAGGCCGGCAGGTGATGGGAATCAATGACCCCGTCCACTCCGCTTAAAATAACCGCCCGCTCAATGACGTTCTCCAGTTCGCGGATATTGCCCGGCCAGTCGTAGCGGCGCAGCATGTCCACCGCCTTGGTGGTGATGCGTGAAATCTTGCGCCCGTTGGTGGCTCCGGCTTTTTCCACAAAATGCGTCACCAGGGGCATGATATCGTCGCGCCGTTCGCGCAGAGGCGGAATGAGCACTGGAAAAACCGAAAGCCGGTAATAGAGATCCCGTCTGAAAGAGCCGGAGGCGACCATTTCCTCAAGATTGCGGTTGGTGGCCGCCACTATCCGCACATCCGCCCGTATGGTGTCGTTGCCGCCCACCCGCTCGAACTCGCGCTCCTGAATCACCCGGAGCAGCTTGGCCTGGGTCATGGGAGTCATGTCGCCCACTTCGTCCAGAAACAGGGTGCCGCCGTGGGCCATTTCAAAACGCCCCTTGCGGCTGCTGACCGCGCCGGTGAAAGCCCCGCGCTCATAGCCGAAAAGTTCGCTCTCCACCAGGGTTTCGGGGAGGGCCGCGCAGTTGACCTTGATGAAGGGCCGGCCGGCTCTGGGGCTGTTGTTGTGGATGATGCTGGCCGCCAGTTCCTTTCCCGTGCCGCTTTCGCCGCGCAAAAGCACGGTGGCGTTGGAGCCGGAAACGTGGGCCAGCTCCTCGATGACCGAGCGCATGGGCGCGGAAATGGATACCAGACTGTCGGAGTGGAAGCCGCCGCGCGCCATGCGTTGCAGGCGGCGGTTTTCCTCCACCACCGCCGAATGCATGGCGTGAAAATCCAGGCGCACCTGCACGGCCCGCGCGATCAGGGAGGCCAGAACCTGCAGAAGCCTCTCGTCCTCCTCCGTCCGCACCGAATCCGCAAACAGGCGATCCGCCGAAAGCGCGCCCACGACCCTGTTTTTCAGAATAATAGGCACACAGATGAAGGAAATCTCCTCCTTGCTCAAATCCCGCGCCCCGGTGCGGTTCAGGAAGAGAGGCTCCAGCGAGGCTCTGGGCACCACCATAGGCCGGCCCGTTTCAATCACCCTGCCGGTCACGCCTTCGCCGAGCTTGTACTTGGCCCTCTTCTGCTCTTCGGGATTAAGGCCGTAGGCCGCTTCCACCACTATATCGGTGCCGTTGGGCTCAAGCAGGGTCAAAGTGCCGCGCATCATGCCCGTATAGCGGGCCATGAGCTCCAGAGCCGTTTCCAGATGATCCGATATATCAGTGACTCCTTCCAGGGCCTGGCTGACTTCGAAAAGCAGGCGTAGTTCATTGGTCTCATAGCGAATCTGCGGTTCGGGCATGGCTGTATCCTTTGTCAAAGGGGCCGGAGCGGTCGGCGGGCGGGGCCGGCCGCGGATTGAAACAGGCGGCCCGGTATTTTCAGGCCCTGTATTCTCCACTCCAGCAGGCGGTGCAAAACCCCCTCTCTTCCGGGGGAAACAAGGCCAGCATTCCTTCCAGGGAAAGATAGGCCAGACTGTCCATATTCAGAATGGAACAGATTTCATCCAAGCTGTATCTGAAAGCCATGAGTTCCTGGGGATGGGGAAAATCCACCCCGTAGAGGCAGGGATATCTGGTGGGAGGGCAGGCGATGCGCAGATGCACTTCGCTCGCGCCGGCGTCGCGCAGCTCTTTGCCCAGGGCGGCGGTGGTGGTGCCCCGGATCAGGGAGTCGTCCACCAGCACCACTCTCTTGCCGCGCACCACCTCCCGCACCACGTTGTGCTTCATGCGCACGGCGGCGGTACGGGCTTCCTGCCCCGGGGCGATAAAACTGCGCCCCACATAGTGGTTGCGGATAAGCCCCCTATCCACGGGAAGACCCAGCTCATCGGCAAAACCCATAGCCGCGGAAAATCCGGAGTCCGGTATGGCCACCACCAGATCCGCCCGGACGGGATGTTCCCTGGCCAGGGCGTGGCCGCTGCTTTTACGGAAAATATGCGGGCTGTGGCCAAAGACGAAAGAATCCGGGCGGGAAAAATAAATCAGCTCCAGCAGGCACTTGGCCAGCAGGGTAGCGCTTTCGCCGAAGCGCAGGGATCTCTCCCCTCCGGCGGAACAGATCAGCATTTCTCCGGGGTCTATTTCGCGTTCAAAAACGGCCCCCATCTGATCAAAGGCGCAGCTTTCCGAGGCGATGACCACGCCTCCTTCCAGCCTCCCCAGCGCCAGCGGGCGGAAACCCCAGGGATCGCGGGCGGCCAGCAGACGATCGCCCAGGAGCAGCACCACGGCGAAAGCCGCCCCGGCTCCGGCGAAAACCCCGGCTATTTCCTCGTCGGCAAGAGCATGGCGCTGGGCCAGGAGATGCAGAAAAAGCTCGCTGTCCGTGCTGGTCTGCAACAGGGCGCCCTTTTCCAGCAAGGCTCTGGAAAGATCGTCCCCCCCGCACAGGTTGCCGTTGTGGGCCAGGGCGACTGTCCCGCCGACATAGCTGGCCAGCAGGGGCTGGGCGTTGACCAGACGGCTGCCGCCGGCCGTGGAGTAACGCACATGCCCTATGGCGGAAAACCCGGGCAGCTTCCTGGCTTCGCCCTTGCCGAAGACATTGGCGACCAGGCCCATATCCCGGTGCAGAAAAAATTCCCCGTTCAGGCAACTGGCCACGCCGGCCGATTCCTGCCCGCGATGCTGCAGGGCGTGCAAGCCCAGAGCGGCCACGGCGGCGGCGTCTTTTACGCCGAAAAGCCCCACCACGCCGCAGGCTTCCCTGGGACGCCCGCGGCGTGCCTTTTCCTCTAGCGCTTCAGGGATCAGCATGACGTCTTGCCTCTGGCCGCGCCGGCGTAGTAATCCTGCAGAGGAGCGAGGTTACGGCTGTTTACCAGGCGGGTTTCCAGGCCCTCCACCGCCGCGGCCAGAGCGGCCAGGGTGGTGATGGTGGTGATTTTGCGGGCCATGGCCTCGGCCCGGATCAGCGTGGCGTCGCGGGCCGAGGTCGCCCCGCTGACGGTATTGACGATCATGCTGGCCTGGCGGCTGCGCATAAAATCCAGAAGGTGCGGGCGCTGCGGGCCTATTTTCACCACCAGTTCAGCGGCTATGCCGTGCGCTCTGAGCACGTCGCGGGTGCCGGGGGTGGCGTAAATGACAAAGCCGAGCCGCGCCAGCCGCCCGGCCAGGGGCACCAGCGGCTCCTTGTCCGAATCCGTAACGGTCAGAATAATATTGCCCGCGCGCGGGATGGGACTGCCCGCGGCCTCCTGGGCCTTGAGAAAGGCTATGCCGAAGCTGTGGTCTATGCCCATGACTTCGCCGGTGGAGCGCATCTCCGGGCCCAGGACTATTTCCGCCCCCGGAAAGCGATCAAAGGGCAGCACCGCTTCCTTGACCGCGTGGTAAGCCGGCCTGGGCTCCTCGGTAAAGCCTTCTTCCTTCAGGGTTCTGCCGGACATGACTCTGGCGGCTATGCCCGCTATGTTCAGGCCGCAGGCCTTGGAAACAAAGGGAACGGTGCGCGAGGCCCGGGGGTTGGCCTCAATGACGTAGACTTCCCCCCTGTGAATGGCCATCTGGACGTTGAGCAGGCCCACCGTGCCTAGGCTGAGGCCGAGCTTGCGCGCGTAGTCGCGGATGCAGTCCAGGGATGCCTCCTTCAAGGTATGCGTGGGAATGGAGCAGCAGGAGTCTCCGGAGTGGATGCCGGCCTGTTCTATATGCTCCATGACGGCGGCTATGGTGACGCTTTGGGGGTCCACCACGGCGTCCACGTCGATTTCAATGGCGGCCTCCAAAAATTTGTCCACCAGGATGGGAGAGGAGGAATCCAGAAGCAGGCCGCTTTCCTGCCCGCCGATATAGGCGCGGAGATCGGCCTCGCTGTGGATGATGCGCATGGCCCGCCCCCCGAGGACGAAGGAAGGGCGCACCATTACCGGGTAGCCTATTTCCTTGGCTATGCGGCAGGCCGATTCCTCGTTCACGGCCATGCCGCTGGGAGGCTGCGGTATTCCCAGGCGTTCCACCAGCATGCCGAAGGCCTCGCGATCTTCCGCCAGGGCTATGTCCGCCGGCCGCGTACCCAGAATGGGCACGCCGGCTTTTTCCAGATCCAGGGCTATGTTCAGAGGGGTCTGCCCGCCGAACTGCACGATCACCCCGTCCGGCTTCTCCGCTTCGCAGATGGCCAGGAGGTCTTCCAGGGTCACCGGCTCAAAATACAGGCTGTCGGCGGTGTCATAGTCGGTGGAGACGGTTTCCGGGTTGGAGTTGACCATGATGGTGCTTATGCCCAGTTCCTGCAGGGCGAAGCAGGCCTGCACGCAGCAATAGTCGAACTCCACTCCCTGGCCTATGCGGTTCGGGCCGCCGCCCAGAATGATGACCTTGCGCGGAAGGGCGCCTTTTTTCGATCCGGCCTTGAGATGGGCCAGGTGTCCGCTGTGCAGGGGATCCCGTCCCTCTCCGTCGTAGGTGGAATAAAAATAGGGCGTGTGCGCCTCAAATTCCCCGGCGCAGGTATCCACGCTGCGAAAAACCGGGCGCACGCCCAGGAGGCGCCGGAGGGCTCCTATATCCTCGCCGCGCAGGGCGCATTCCGGTATGACCTCGGACAGTATGCCGGCGATGCGGGCGTCGCTGAAGCCCTGCGCCTTACATTGGCGCAGCCTCCGGGCGCACGGGCCTAAATCCACGTTTTCCGGATTTTGTCCGGGGGGGAAGAGGCGCAAATGCTCTCTGATCCCCTCCCCGCAAAGCGCGACCGCGTTTTTGATCAGGGGAGCGAGCTCCCTGGCCAGGCCGCGCTCCTCCCGCACCAGGGCCAGGATTTGCAGCAGAAACCAGGGATCTATGCCTGTGATGTCCCGCGCTTCCTCCACGCTCAGGCCGAGCTGCATGGCTTCGTACAAAAGCAGGACGCGCTCGGGATCGGCCGTGTAGAGTTTCTTTTTAAGCTCTTCCAGCCTTTCGGAGCTGGAAAGGCGCGGACAGTTCTTTTTCAGGCGCGGTTCCAGGCCGTTCAGGCCTGTTTCCAGACCGCGCAGGGCTTTTTGCAGTGCCTCCCGGAAATTGCCGCCCAGAGCCATCGTTTCGCCCACCGAGCGCATCTGGAAGCCCAGAACGGGCGAGGAGCCGTGAAATTTTTCAAAATTGAAGCGGGGAACCTTGACCACCACATAGTCGATAACCGGCTCAAAGCAGGCCGAGGTGCCGGTAATGTCGTTTCTGAGTTCGTCCAGCCTGTAGCCCAGAGCCAGTTTGGCCGCCACTCTGGCTATGGGAAAACCCGTGGCCTTGGAGGCCAGGGCGGAAGAACGGGAAACCCGCGGGTTCATTTCGATGACCACCCGGCGGCCGCTCGCGGGATCGACGGCAAACTGTATGTTGCAGCCGCCCGTATCCACGCCCACGGCCCGCACCACGGAGAGGGCGTCCTGGCGCAGGGCCTGGTATTCGGTATCCGTGAGGGTGAGTATGGGAGCCACGGTGATGGAGTCGCCGGTATGCACGCCCATGGGATCGAAATTTTCGATCCCGCAGATGACCACGGCGTTGTCCGCGTTGTCGCGCATGACCTCAAGCTCTATCTCCTTCCAGCCCAGCACGGATTCCTCCACCAGGATCTGCCCGATGGGCGAGGCGTTTATGCCGGCGCGCACCGCTTCCTTGAATTCTTCCAGGTTGTAGGCTATGCCCCCGCCTGTCCCTCCCAGGGTGTAGGAGGGACGGATGATGATGGGAAAGCTCAGGAGGCCGATGAGGGAAAGGGCTTCTTCCGGCGTGGAGGCCAGGCCGCTTTTGGGCATGTCCAGGCCGATCTTGAGCATGGTGGCCCGGAAGGCCTCGCGGCTTTCGGCCAGCTCAATGGAGGAGGGCCGCGCGCCTATGACCTTTACCCCGCATTCCTCCAGGACTCCGGATCTGTGCAGGGCCATGGCCAGATTCAGGGCCGTCTGCCCGCCCAGAGTGGGCAGAATGGCGTCCGGCCTCTCCTTGCGGATGATTTCCGCGGCCATGTCCGGGGTCAGGGGCTCCATATAGGTGCGGTCGCTGAAGGCGACGTCCGTCATCACCGTGGCCGGGTTGGAGTTGAGCAGTATGATGCGGCAGCCTTCTTCCTTCAGGGCCTTGCAGCCCTGAGTTCCGGAATAATCGAATTCGCAGGCCTGGCCTATGATGATCGGGCCGGAGCCCAGGACCATTATGCTATTCAGATCCTCACGCCTGGGCATATTTTCCTCCGAGGGGCTTTCCGGACTCAATAATCAGACGGCGGAACAAGGGGAACAGGTAGTGCGCGTCCCAGGTGCCGGGAGAGGTTTCCGGGTGGTACTGCACGGAAAAGGCCGGCTCGCCTGACGAGGCCAGGCCCTCAAGGGTTCCGTCGTTCAGATTCCAATGGGTGGGAAACACCCGCGGAGGGAGGCTGTCCGGATCCACGTTGAAGCCGTGATTCTGGCTGGTGATGGTGACCTGCCCGGTGCGGGCGTCCTTTACCGGATGGTTCATGCCGTGATGGCCCACGGGGAGCTTGTAGGTCTTGCCGCCCAGAGCCAGAGCCAGGAGCTGATGCCCGAGGCAGATGCCGAAAATGGGCTTTTTCCCCAGCAGATCCCGGATGGTCCTTATGGCGTAGCCGCAGGGCTCGGGATCTCCGGGGCCGTTGGAAAGGAGCACCCCGTCCGGCCCGGAAGCCAGTATGTCCTCGGCCGTGGCCGTGGCCGGCCAGACCTCGGGCTCCATCCCGTTTACATGGAGATGCAGCAGAATGGAGCGTTTGAGCCCGAAATCCATCACCGCCACCTTGAATTTTTCCTCCGGCCGCTCCAGAGGCCGGGCGAGCGCGGGCCGGTTCATCTTTTCCTCCGGCACAAAGACGTAGTGTCTGCCGGCTGAGGCCCTGACGGCCAGATCCAGCCCTTTCATGGAGGGCAGCTCCCTGGCCCGGCGCAGCAGGGAGGGTTTGTCCAGATCCAGGGCGCTGATGACGCCGTTGCGCGAGCCGCGCGCGCGCAGGTGCAGGGTCAGGGAGCGGGTGTCCACGCCGTGAATCCCCGTCAGCCCGGCCTCGCGCATCTTATTGTTCAGGGAGCCTTCGGCCCGCCAATGGGGGAAGGGAATTTCCTCGGCGCCGGTGAAGAGGTCGTGAAAAACCGCCCCCTGGGCCGCGGGCGAAGGAGCCTCGTCGTCATGGGAATTGACGCCGTAATTGCCCAGGTGCGCGGCGGTGAAGGTGATAATCTGCCCGTAAAAGGAGGGATCGGTCAGGGTTTCCTGGTAGCCGCACATTCCGGTGGTAAAAACCACTTCCCCGGCGGCTTCCAGAGCGGCGCCGCAGGCTGATCCCTCAAAACAGGCGCCGTCGTCCAGCATTAAAAGCGCAGGCTTGTGCAGCATCAATCCCCCGTTTTCTCCCGTCTCCGCCTTCTTCCGCTCTCCGGAAGCCGTCCGGCGCAAGCTGTTTTATACGCAAAGGTAATATTTACCAGAAAAAAGGCTGCAAAAATGTAATTAGCATGTAACCAGACTTGGGTTTACCCGGAATCAATCTCCGCCTCAAGCGGATCTTCTCAAAAAAATAAAAAAATATTGCCGTAGCCCTCTCGCGGGCGCTGCGTTGCTGCGCTTCGCAACGCCAGAGCCTTTTTCCGGGTGTACAATTTGAATGTGGAAAAGCTGCGATCCCCGGAGCCGTTTTAAGAAAAAGCTTGGCCTGAAAGTTGCTTATGAAACGTAAATCTATTACTTCTGGTACGCACAACCCCATAATTCCAAGGAGCGCTTATGTCCATTCCCCGCAATAAAGTCCGCGCGGCCGTAGCCGCCGAGGCCGCCCACCCGGCCGCCTGTCCCCTGACTCCCTACAAGCCTTCGGAGATTTATTCCCGCGATGTCTTCAATTTGCGCGTCATGCGCGAACGCCTGCCCAAGGACGTCTTCAAGCGCCTGGAGGAAGCCGGCAGCAAAGGCAAAGCCCTGAATGACGGCGACGCCGATATTGTGGCCGGCTCCATGCGGGACTGGGCCATAGAGAAAGGGGCCACCCATTTCACGCACTGGTTCCAGCCCATGACCGGCATTACCGCCGAAAAGCACGACGCCTTCATCACCCCTGATCCCTTCACCGGGCGCCTGCTCAACGAATTTTCCGGCAAAATGCTCATCAAGGGGGAGCCGGACGCCTCCTCCTTCCCTTCGGGCGGCTTGCGCTCCACCTTTGAGGCCCGCGGCTACACGGCCTGGGATCCCAGCAGCCCGGCCTTTCTTCTGGAAAACTCCCGGGGCAAGACCCTTTACGTCCCGACGATTTTCTTTTCATACACCGGCGAATCCCTGGACCGCAAAACTCCGCTGCTGCGTTCCCTGAGCGCCCTCTCCAAACAGGCCCTGCGCGTCCTGCGCCTGTTTGGCAATACCAGCGCCACCTATGTAAACGCCATGGTGGGATCGGAACAGGAATACTTTTTGGTTGACCGCCGTTACTACGCCTTGCGCGACGACCTGAAGCTGGCCGGGCGCACCTTGTTCGGCTCCAGGCCCAGCAAGGGGCAGGAGCGGGAAGACCATTACTTCGGGGCCATCGGACAACGCGTTCTCAATTTCATGGCCGAGGTTGAGGAACGCATGCTCGCACTGGGCATACCCGCGCGTACCAGGCATAATGAGGTAGCTCCGGCCCAGTTCGAGCTGGCCCCCATGTTTGAGGCGGTCAATCTGGCCACGGACCACAATATGCTCACCATGGAAATACTGCGCAACGTGGCGGAAAAGCACGGCCTGGCCTGCCTGCTGCACGAAAAGCCCTTTGCCGGCATCAACGGCTCGGGCAAGCACAACAACTGGTCCCTCTGCGATTCCGACGGCAACAATCTTCTGGATCCCGGGGCCACGCCCACGGATAACGCCCAGTTCCTGGTCTTTCTCGCCGCCGTGCTCAAAGCCGTGCACAAATACGCCATTGCCCTGCGTCTGGGCACCGTGGGCGCGGGCAACGACCACCGCCTGGGGGCCAACGAAGCTCCCCCGGCCATTCTTTCCGTTTTTCTGGGCGAGCAGCTCACCGAAATCGTCACCGGCCTGGCCGAGGGCAAGAGCAAGGGGACTTCCTCCTGGAAGCAGGGCGTCATGCAGGTGGGCATATCCTCCCTGCCTTCCCTGCCCAGGGACGCCACCGACCGCAACCGTACCAGCCCCTTCGCCTTTACCGGCAACAAGTTCGAATTCCGGGCCGTGGGCGCCTCCCAGTCCATAGCCCCGGCCAACATCGCGCTTAACGCCGCCGTCGCCTCCACTCTGGACGACATAGCCACAGAGCTGGAAACGGCCACGGCCGCGGGAGCCTCCCTGGGCACGGCCGTGCAGAGCCTGCTGGCCCGCTACTATAAAGAAAGCCTGCCCGTGGTCTTCAACGGAAACGGCTATTCCGCGGAATGGGAAAAAGAGGCGGAGAAACGCGGACTGCCCAACCTGCGCGATTCCGTCACCGTGATCTCCCACTATACCAAGCCTGAAGTCATGGATCTCTTCCTGCGTCACGGTGTGCTCAGCGAACGCGAGCAGCACGCCAGGCAGGAAATTCTTCTGGACAACTACATTATCGACGTCCAGATCGAGACCAAACTTGTTTCCTCCATAGGGCGCTCCGCCATTCTGCCCACCGGCCTGCGCTGGCTCAGGGAGCTGGGCGAGGCGGCCAAACTCGCGCGGGAGCTCGCCAAACCCAGAAAGAACGAAGCTCTGCTGGAAGAGAGCTGCTACGCCGACGTGCGCTTCCATGTCGAAGGGCTCAAGAAGGGCCTGGATGAGCTGGACACGGTTTACGCCGGGCTGGAAGGGCTGGAAGACACTCTGGAAAAGGCCGAAGCCGCGCGCGACAGGCTCCTGCCCCTCATGGCCGTGTGCCGGGAACACGCCGACGCTCTGGAGGTAATGGTGGACGACGCCATCTGGCCCCTGCCCAAATATAACGAGCTTTTGTGGTAGCAGGCTCTCCCTGGGGGAGGGGATGCCCCTCCCTCAGGCCGGAGCGTGATCCTGCGCGGCGGCGGCTTTGTCACGCCTTCTTACTTCTTCGGTCGCAATCAGGGCCGCCCCCAGAGCGCCGGAAAGCTGCGCCAGGGGAGCGACGATAACTTTTCTGTCCAATTCTTTGGAAATGGCGTCAATAACGCCCTTGTTGGAAGCCACGCCGCCGCACATGACAACATCGTCCCTCAGTCCCACGCGGTTGGCCAGGGCGACCGCCTTGGCCGCCGTGGAATAATGGACCCCGGCGACTATATCCGGCTTGGGCGTGCCTTTGGAGAGAAGCGAGATTATTTCCGACTCGGCGAACACCGTGCAGGTGCTGCTGACCTGCGCGGGATGCCGCGACTGAAAGTGGATCTCGCCCATAGCGCCCAGCTCAAGCTCCAGGACTCTGGACATGACCTCCAGAAAACGCCCGGTCCCGGCCGCGCACTTGTCGTTCATGAAGAACTTGCTGATGAAGCCTCTGTCGTCCAGGCTGATGGCCTTTACGTCCTGGCCTCCTATGTCGATAATAGTCCGGACGCTCGGAACAAGAAAAGCGACGCCCTTGGCGTGGCAGGTTATCTCGCTTACCTGGTTCTTCACTTCCTCGATGGAAAAACGCCCGTATCCGGTGACGACGCTGTTGTCGAAATCCTCCCACGAAAGGCCGGACTCACCAAAAACAGCGTCCAGAACGCGCTGCGGGCCGGAAGAGCCGGTGCCGGCCTGGATCACCCGCTGCGAGACAATCTTTTGGCCGTCTTCCAAAATAACCGCTTTGCTGGAAGCGGAGCCCACGTCGATGCCAAGGGTCAACATTGTCGGTTCCTCTCAAGTTTTATTTAGAGCGTTTCAACATTCAAAATATACATTTGCCGAAATGCTCCGGCGGCCGCGCAAGCGGACGCCCGCCACGAAGGCGCGGGCGGAACTCGTTCCGCCGTCAAGCGCCGAAGTGAGCGTCTTAAAGTTAAAATGCTTTAGAGACAATATACCACCATATTTCCGGGAAAGAAAAGTCTTTATGCGCGGCAAGAGCCCGCAAAAGCGGACCCTTGCCGCGAGAACGCGCCCGAACGGGCTCCGCTCCCGTCAAGCGCATCCGGCGCGAAACTCCCGTCTCTGCCTTATGCCATAAACTCCGGATGCGCCTTCTTGTGCTTGTTGATTTTAACCGTGCCTATGATCAGTATGGGTAAGATAACGGCAAAAATGCCTATGTAGCCGCACATGCCGTATCCGTATCTTACAAGGGCCGTGAGGCCGAAGAGGGAGAGGCTTACGGAAACGAGCATGACTATGGCGGAGATCAGGGCCCGGCGCGCCGTGATATTGGCAAGCAAGCCGGTGGAATTCTTGAAGATCTTGTTTTCAAGACGCGCCACCATGCCGAAGATGCAGCTTACGCCCGTGGAAATGAAGGCGAGGAACAGGGTTACAAAATAGCACCAGTACAGCCAGCCGCCGCCGAGAGCGTTGCATATTTCAAGGTTGGGCAGAGTTATGGCGGCGAAGTTGAGGCCGCCCACGCCTTGCCAGATGAGCAGCAGCAGGACGCCCAGGGTAAGATAGCCCCCGTTCATGATAAAGCCCAGGAAGGCCGCGATGGAGGCGGATTTTGAGGTCCGTACCTCTTTGCAGCAGGCGATGAAAGCGGGCAGGACGACAGCCTGGAAGCCGGCGTATACGAATACCAGGGACAGGGGCTTCCAGGTGCCTGAAGGCAGTTCGGTTTCAGTCAGCGCGGAGATGCCGGCGGACTGGGCCGCGATGCCTATGCCGAAAATCAGGGCGCAGGCGAGCAGGATGATGATGCACATGAAGGTCGCCGCCCTCCGCATCACATGCGCGCCGAAAATGGTGGTGAAAAACAGGATCAGGCCTGTCAAAAAGGCCGCCAGGGCGTAGGGTATATAGGCCACGAACAGGGAGGCCGCGCCGGCAATGGCCACGCCCACGGCAACCATCAGAATGATGATGAAGTAAATCTCGAAGATCAGTTCCAGCTTGGGGTAAGGCTCCCAGAGCTTTTTAAAGAATTCGTCGTAAGCGAAAGCCTGATGGATATGGGAAAAGACAACCGCCTGCCGCAGCACCAGAGCCAGCAGCCCCATAGCCAGAACGGGCGTGATGATGGCAATCCAGCCGTAACTCGCGTAATACTGCCAGGTCTGGTTGCCGGTGGCGAAGCCGCCGCCCACATGCGAGCCGAACCACACACAGGCTATGCTGAAGAGCGTCGCCAAAGACAAATTTTTGTTCCCGCTGCCTTCCATTTAGATAACCTCCCTACGGTTATAATATTATCGGAGCGCACATCGCCCGCGGCGCCGCCGCGGAGAAGCAAAGGCGGCGCCGCGGGTTCACATCTAGCCCAGAATATCCCTGAAGGTCTGCACTCTGGTTTTCACCTGTTCAAAAGAGCGGACCTCCAGATCCACTTCGACCATCAGATTCGGCACGCCCGCCTTGTCCAGGGCCGGGTACAGGACAGGATAGTCAAACTCCTCGGGATCGCAGAATTTCATCATGCAGATGACCACGCCGTCGGCCTTGTATTTTTTAGTCATGTCCACAAGCATGTTGTTGCGGAATTTGCCCGCGTCCACGGTCGCGAGGTCGGTGGCCAGGGAGCAGCCGTCAAAGTCCTGCCACCATTTGGCCAGGCGGTACAGAGGCTCCCTGCCCGGAAGAGCCGGGACATCCACGCGGTACTGCCGGCCTTCCTGCGCAAGATCGTCGGCCACAACCGCCAGGTTGAACTCCCTGAACACGTCAAGGAAGCCGTCGGGCTCGGCCATGATGCCGCTGAGGATGACCTTTTTGCCAGGCCAGGGCTTTTTCGGTTGTTTCCTCACCTCGGCGATCAGCTCGGAAACGAGCGCTGTATGCCGGGATTTCTCCATGAAGAAGCGCGACTTGATGACCGCGTGGCGTTTGATGGGGTCGAAGATATCCGGGTATTCCGCCGCCACATCCGTAAACTCGCGCATAACCGCGCGGTTGGCGTTGTAGACTTCAATGCTTTTTTCAATGGCCGCGTCGGGAATTTTCTCGCCGGTAATGGCCTCAAAGCGCTCCTTGAGCTTCCTGTATTCCTCGGTCAGAAACACGTTGGCGGCTTCCAGCTTTCTGTTCTGCGGATGACAGAAGGTCAGCGAGGGGCACTTGCCCTTCCACATCTGGCTCATGCACTTGAGGGTGTCGCAGGGCACGGAAAAAACGACCGCCTTCAGGATGTCGTAAACGCCGCCGCACTCCAGCTCCATAACCGCCTGCATGACGGAGCAGCCGAAAGGAGGCAGGTGCGTGCGGGCCTTGGAAATGGGCACGCTGGCTCCCCACATGCCCACGGGCAGATAGCCCGCGGCGTGGAAGATTTCGTCCGGCGCGTAGAGGTAGCAGATGCCCACCGCGCCCTTGCCTGTTTCTTTGGTGTAATCCGCGACCGCTTTTCCGGGGTTGGCCGCTATCTTTTGAAGTCCGGAAATTATTTCATTTATACGGGTCATGATTTTACGCTCCTTTACTGCCTCTTTTGATCTGTTACCATTTCCTGCAGGGACTGGACGCGGACATCGTACTGGGCGGGCGAGAAATTGCGGGGATCCGTCTGGTCGCCGTCAAACATGACGTAGGGAATATCCAGGCGGTTGTGCACAATCTCGGCGCAGGACTGATTCAGGAAGCACATCAGCTTGCAGCTTCTATTCTGGTGCAGGATCAGGCCGTCGCATTTGCCGAGTTCTCCCACGTCGCCGAGGACGCGGGCTCTGTTCTGGACGCAGGTGTTGGTGTAGACGTTGGAGTAGCTCTCGCCTATGGATTCGAGGTTGTCGATCTCATAGGCCAGTTGCCACACGTTGGGGTAGGTGGAGCCGGTCATCAGCATGCCTCTGTTCTTGAGCGACTTGAAGGTATGACCCACATGCGGCCAGACGGCGATGCCTTCCCAGACGAGGCGCATCTGCTCGTTGTCGCCAAAGGCGTATTTTCCTTCCTTTTCCTTCTGCTGCAACTCTTCCACGAACTTTTTGAAAGTCATTTCGGCGTAGTCGCGGCTGCGGGCGCAGACGATGAGCGCCATGAAGTTCAGCAGATCAAAGCCGTTAAGCGGAGAAGGCTTGTAGCTTCCCATCTCCGCGATTTTCAGCCAGTACTTGACGGAACGCTGGGTCTGCTTCTGCACTTCCCGGAACTTCTCCCAGTCAAAGGGCTTGCCGCTCAGCTTCTCCAGCACGGTGATGGCGTGGCGGATTTGCTCGGCCATATATTTCTTGTTGTGCGGCTCCACCGGCATGATGTGGTTGTAAGGAGCGTCAATGAGGATGAAAGGCACGTTCAGCTCATAGGAGAGGTTTTCGTACCATTTGAGCAGGGTGTTGCAGATGTTGTTGGTGGCGACGACCACGTCGGGCAGGGGGATATCCGCGCCCGGGCATTTTTCCAGCTTTGCCGGGGTCTTGCCGGTGATCGCCTTTTCCTTGAGCAGGTCCATATAGGCAAGGTTGATGCGGGCGTAGGAACAGAGGTCAACGGAGTATCCCTTCTGCTCGGTCACCTCAAGCATGTCCAGAGCGCCGTGCCTCGCGCCTATGCCGGCGGCGTGGGTTTCCGGATAGCAGAGGGCCACGTCCATGGTCACGAAAATCTCCGAAGGGGCCACGGAAGACGACCAGCAGACCAGTTTGCCCTCCTTTTTATGCTCTCTGGCTTCCTCGTCCAGCTTGTTCTGAAAATAGCCGAGCATCTCTTTGGCAGACATATTTTCAATGTTTACAGGTTCGCTCATGTTTTTTCTCCTCTTGGTTGAATCATTTTCCCCCGCGCAGGGGGAGGCCTCCGGCGTCAGAAGGCCGCGCCGCCGTCCCTGCTCCCCATCTCCGCCCGGAAGGACACGGCCCTTCCGGGATCGCGGCCGGAGAAAGCGGGAACGTCAGGAGAGCAGGTTGGCCGCAATTATCATGCGCTGCACTTCACTGGTGCCTTCGTATATTTCCGTAATCTTGGCGTCGCGCATGAAGCGCTCCACCGGATACGATTTGGTGTAGCCTATGCCGCCGTGAATCTGCACGGCCTTGGTGGCGACCCACATGGCCGCTTCCGAGGCGTAGAGCTTGGCCATAGCCGATTCCTTGCTGATGCGCTTTCCGGCCTGCTTGTACTCGCAGACCTTGAGGGTAAGGGCGCGGGCGGCCTCCGTGCGGACGGCCATGTCGGCGAGCATCCACTGAATGCCCTGGTTGGCGGAAATGGGCTTGCCGAACTGCTTGCGCTCCCTGGCGTACTCAACGGCCGCGTCCAGCGCTCCCTGGGCTATGCCCACAGCCTGCGCGGCCACGCCTATGCGGCCGGTGTCCAGAGTGATCATGGCTATTTTGAAGCCTTCGCCCTCTTTTCCGAGCAGGTTTCCCCTGGGGACTTCACAGTCCTTGAAGATGATTTCCGTGGTGGAAGAGGCGCAGATGCCCATTTTGTCTTCCTTCTGCCCCACCTGGAAGCCGGGATAGCCCTTCTCGACGATAAAGGCGGCCGTGCCCTTCAGGCCCTTGGATTTGTCGGTCATGGCTATGACGATGAAGACTTCCGCGTATTCGCCGTTGGTGATGAAGGTCTTGGAGCCGTTAAGGATGTACTTGTCGCCCTTCAATACGGCTTCCGTGGTCTGGGCGGCGGCGTCGGAGCCCGCGCCCGCTTCCGTCAGGCAGAAGCCTCCGAGCTTGCGTCCGGAGGCGAGATCCGGAAGGTATACGGCTTTCTGCTCTTCCGTGGCCGCGTGCAGCAGCGTCCCCTCGCACAGGGAGTTGTGGGCCGCCAGAATGGCCCCGTGCGTGGCGCTCACGCGGGAAAGCTCTTCCATGACAAGGGCGTAGCTCACATAATCTCCGCCCGAGCCTTCGTATTTTTCCGGAACCGTCAGGCCGAACAAGCCCAGTTCCGCCATGCGCCCGACCGTTCCCAGGGGGAACTGGTGGGTCTTGTCTATTTCAGCGGCAACGGGCTTGATTTCGTCTTCCGCAAGCCTGCGGGCCATGTCCCGGATCAACTGCTGTTCTTTGTTCAGAATCATATGAACTCCGTGTTATTCTGTGAAATGGGGAGGCCGGGATCCGCCGGCGCCGTCCCGGGAGAGCTTCCGCTCTCCCGGGGTCTTTCGTCATCCCTGAATCTACTTCCCAAGTCCCATGAGCGGCTCCAGGAAAATTCTGGGATCCATGATTTTCGGCTGAGCCGGAATCACGGGTTTGTATTCCATCTGGGACAGGATATGTTTTTCAATGTCGACGCCCTCGGCAATCTCGATGAGATGCAGGCCGTCCTTTTCCAGCTTCAGAACGGCGCGCTCGGTCACGTAATAGACCGGCTGCCCCAGTTCCACGGCCATTTTGCCGTTGAAGGTGACCTGCTCGATCCTGTTGATGAACTTCTTGAGCGAACCTTCCTGATCAATGCTCAATTTGCCGTTCTTGATGGAAATCTTCAGGCCCTTGGCCGTAAAGGTTCCGCAGAAGAAAAGCTTGCGGGCGTTCTGGGCTATGTTTATGAATCCGCCGGTACCGGGGATTTTTTTGCCCATCTTGCTGACGTTGATGCTGCCTGTGGGATCGCACTCGGCAAGGCCCAGAAAGGCCAGATCCAGACCGCCGCCGTCATAGAAGTCGAACTGCTCGGCCTGCGTCATGATGCATTCCACGTTGGTGGAGCAGCCGAAGAGCGGACGCCCCTGCGGCAGGCCGCCCACGGCTCCGGCCTCGATGGTGAGAGAAATCTGGTCGAAGAAGCCTTCTTCCCCGGCCACAAGGGCCACCTGCTCGGGCATGCCGGTGCCCAGATTGACCGCGGCGCCGGGCGTAAGCTCAAGGGCGCAACGGCGGCCTATGACTTTGCGCTCGTCCAGGGGTGCCAGAGCGCCGCCGCCCACCGCAACGGTAACGCGCCGCGCGCCGCTGTAGACGTCGATGTCGTCGCGGGGTATTTCCCACATGTTCTCCGCCTCGGAAACGACGACCACATAATCCACGAGGATTCCGGGGATAATGACGTTTTTCGGGTGGAGGCTGCCGGCCCTGACTATTTTGGAAACCTGCACAATGACCGTGCCCCCGTTGCGGCTGACGGCCTGCGCTATGGAAAGGTTGTCGCCGTACAGGCATTCCTTTTCCATGGAGATGTTGCCCTTTTCGTCGGCGTAGGTGCCGCGCAGCAGACAGATATCGAAGTTGATGGTGGGATAGAAGAGCACTTCCTTGCCGCCCAGGGTGACGACCTGGTTGACGGGCTCCTTTGCCGCCTCGTTCAGGCGACACCCTTCCCGGCGGGGATCGGCGCAGGTGCCCAGACCGACCGTGGTGATCGTGCCCACCTTGTTGGCGGCGGAGTCCCTGTACATGTGGGAAATGGTGCCTTGCGGGATGTTGTAGGCTTCGATCTTGTTTTCCGAAATCAGCTTGCCGAGCGTCGGCGCCAGGGCCAGATGCCCGCCGATCACGCGCTTCAGCAGCCCTTCCCTGGCATAGCGGTTGAGGCAGTAGTTGGCTTCTCCTATGAGTTCTCCCTCTCCGCCGCAGTACATCAGGGTGATGTTCCTGGGCGAACCCGTTTTTTCGAAGCGCTCGGCAAGAGCCTTGGAAAGCTCCTCCGGGTGGATAGTGAGGTTGAAACCTTCCGTGACCAGCGTGTCTCCATCCTTGATAAGAGCGACTGCTTCCTGCGGGCTAAGCGTCTTCACCATTTTGATGCCTCCTTGGGTTTGCGGTTTTTACAGAAATTTGTCGCGGAACGCGGTTCCGCCTTGCTCAGGCAAGTATTGCCCCTGCACATACAAGTATATTGTATACAACGAGATCTTTTAAAAAGATCCCTTGTTGCCTTAAACCTGAACTTCGCCGCCCCGCCGATCCGGGAGCAGGGAGTGCGGGTGCTCCCGGATCGCGGGACAGCTTCAGACGGCCTCTTTCATTCGTTCCACGAACTCAAAAAGCAGGCCGTGAGCGTACGCATGGGTTTCATGGTTTCCTCCTCTAAGCTCGAAGTATATTGTATACATTGCCCTAGGCAATCCTTTTTTCAAATCATGACTAGTTCACACTGGACGACAAACTTAGTTCTAAGCTTAACTATTTTAAATTACATATATTTCCCCTGCCGTTGCCTTAAAGAAAATTTTCACATTCTCTTCACCGTCGCCTGCAGATAAAAATTGGCGGAAACTGAACTTGACAGGCGTCTCGCCGGGCAATACTGTGTACCGACTGGTCAGTAAAGAAAGAGGATAAGGGAGGGGGGATTACGGTGAACAGGGATACGCTGATCTTTCTGGCATTTTCCTACAGCGCCATGCTCCTGGGCGTTTGTCTGCCGCAGTTGGGGGAGCCTTTGCAGAATCTGCTTCCCCTGATGCTCACCATTCAGCTTCTGCTCTGCTTTCTGGCCACTTCCGCCCCGGGCGTGCGCGTGCGCCTCGGCGACATATCCGGCCTGCCTTTTTTTCTGGGCGTCAAAATGTTCCTCGTCCCTCTGCTCTGCTGGGGCCTTTTTGCCCTGCTTCTGCCCCGCTACACTCTGGGGGCGATCCTGATGGGCGGAGTTTCCACGGGCGTGACGGCGCCCTTCTTCGGGCAGCTTTCCCGCGCCGACGTCACCTTCATCATAGCCGGGGTGGTGGCGAGCTGCCTTCTCCTGCCCCTGACCATGCCCGTGCTGGTGGTGGCCTATCTCTACAGCGCCGGACAGGAAGCCGGCGCCGCCCTCTGGCAGGCCTTTTTCAGAACCGGTCTTTCTCTGGCGCTCTACATCTTCATCCCTTTCGTGGGCGCCAAAATCATGTGGAGCAGGCTCCCCGCCCTCTCTCAGGGCATACTTAACCGGCGCTACTGGATTTCCGTGCTCTCCATAGCCTGCTGCATGTTTGTGATCTTCTCCCGCTACTCCGTTCCCCTGCGGGCCAATCCCTTCATGGTGCTGGAAGCGATGGGCGGAGCCTTTCTTCTGGCCGCCGTCTTCCTGGCGGCGGCCATAGCGGCCGGCTACCGGGAGAAGCCCGAACGCAACGTGGCCTATCTGGTCGGCATGGGCACCGCCAACAACGGGCTTATGCTCATACTCTCCGCGCAGATTTTCGGACTTCCGGAAGTTCTGACCACGGCCATGTACTCCATACCTCTTTTCCTGCTTCTCATCCCCTACCAGCGCTACGCCGCCTGGCGCGAGAAACGGGAAAAGAGCGGGCCGAAGGCCTAAAGCCGCTCAGGGAGAATCGAACAGGGGAGTGGAAAGATAGCGCGCTGAGCCGTCGTAGGCCAGGCAGACTATGCGTTTGCCCCGGTTTTCGGGCTTGCGGGCCAGTTCCAGCGCGACATGGAGGGCCGCCCCGGAAGAAATTCCGGCCATGACCCCCTCCAGGCGGAAGAGCTCTCGGGCGGTCTCCAGAGCCTGGGCGACGGAGACGATGTGGAGGCCGTCCAGAACCGATCTGTCCAGAAGAGGCGGCACAAAATTCATCCCCAGGCCGTGCAGGCCGTGCGGGCTGCTACTGCCGGCGGAAAGCAGGGGCGACTCCCGCGGCTCCACCCCGTATATTTTGACGGTTTTGCTGCATTCCTTGAGGTAGCGGCCAATGCCGCTTATGCTTCCCCCGGAGCCTATGCCGCCCACAAAAATATCGACTTTGCCGCCGCATTGCTCCCAAAGCTCCGGGCCGGTGCCGTTGTAATGCGCCCTGAGATTGGCGGGGTTGCTGAACTGGTCAAGGCGCACGGCGCCGGGGGTGCGCAGGACTATGTTCCCGGCTTCGGCCAGAGCCGCGCTCATGCCTCCGGAAGCCGGAGTAAGCGCCAGCCCGTCCGCCAGACCGGCCAGAAGCCTCCTGCTTTCGGCGCTGCTCTCCTCCGGAGAGGCAAAAATGGTTTTATAGCCCCGTATGGCCGCGATAAACGCCAGACTAACTCCGGTATTTCCGGCGGTAGCCTCCACCAGAGTCTGTCCGCTGTGCGGCCTGAGAATGCTCCTGGCCTCGGCCTCGTCCACCATAAGCTTGGCGACGCGATCCTTCATGGAACCGGAGGGATTGAGATATTCCAGTTTAATAACAATCTCCGCCAGGCATCCATGCCTCTGCCTGAGGCTTTCCAGGCGGATCATGGGGGTATAGCCGATAAGCGCGCTTGTTTTATGCTGAAATCTCATCCTCTCTTCCTTTACACCTCAGCAGCCAATGCCTTTTTCAGGGAGCTTCCCGCCGGCGCGGGCCGTTCGGAGCTTCTTGGCCGGCAAAATCTTCACCATGCTTTTCTTCACATATTCCGAAGGATTATAGCTTTCCTTGGCCTGGCGCAGACCGGGGTCGTCCAAATCCTGCTCCCGGTTTATATAGGTGATGCTCATGTCTTCGGCCACGTCGCCGGCGAAAAATTTATTGATGGCCTGGTAGATGCCCTTGTAGCCGGGCATACCCTTTTCAAAATGGATCGCCATAGTATCCCGGCAAATCCTCTCTCCCACGGTATAGGCCACCACCTTGCCGCCCACGTGGATGGCCCCGCCCACCAGGCCGGGTATGTCGTTCCACAGGCTGAGCAGACGGGAAACGACGGTGTTTTCGGCCATAAGCACGGAAGAGTCTTCAATTTCCCGCCAGCGCACCCACTCCTGCTGCATCTTCAGGACAGACTCGACACAGTCCGCCGTCATCGACAAATAACTGAATTCGTATAATTTTGTAAATTGATTCACCAGATTTTTCTTTTTGTGAAAACGGTTTCCGGGCAACTGGGCCAGATCCTGCGTCTTGTAAAGGTAATCCCACTGCCCCCGGCTCTCTTCCGCCAGCACCCGCCCCGGAAAGGCCTCCTGCCAGAGCCGGAGCATTTCCTCGGGCACGCGTATGAACTCGCCCCCTTCGTCCAGATAGCGGGAAGCGGCCCAGTCGCGGCTCTTCCAGTCCCCCACCGGAGCCCAGAGGCAGGCTCGCGGCCGGCTCTGGCGTATCCAGCACAGGCCGTCCAGAAGACGCCACTCCAGACCGTAATGTTCCGCCCAGCCCCAGATATTGCCGAAGCTGTAGTCGGAGGCGCGGCTGCCGTTCATACAGAGCAGAGCCTTGTATTCCTTGGCGTGGTATGGAGAAATGGGAGAAAAATCGGGAGTCATCAAAATTTCCTTTGCGAAGCCCCGGCCGCCGGAAGCATAAAAGTAAAGCGCTAGGCTGTGAAGCTGATCTGCCCTTTTCCCAGCAGATCGTGCAGGTGAATGATGCCCACGGGCCGGCCCCGCCGGTCCAGAATGGGCATGACCGTGATCGCCGCCTGTTCCATCAGGTTCAGCACCTCGGCCGCGCTCTGCTCGGTGGTGGCGCAGCGGAAGCTTTTGGTCATCAGCTCCGCCGCCTTGCCGGAAGGATTGAAGGAATTGTTCAGCAGGGCGCGGCGCAGGTCGCCGTCCGTGATAATGCCCTGGAGTTCCCCCTGTCCGTCCAGCAGCAGCACCGCGCCCAAGCCTCCGCCATGCAGAGCCCGCAGGGCCAGGGTCATATCGGCGTCCAGCGGCGCCCGGGGAAAGTCCGCGTGCATCAGCTCCGGAATGGGCCGGCTCAGGCGCTGCCCCAGCGCTCCTCCGGGATGCACCCTCTTGAAGTCTTTTTCCGTAAAGGACTTGGCTTCGATCAGGCAGATGGCCAAAGCGTCGCCCACGGCCAGCATGGCCGTGGTGCTGCTGGTGGGAGCCAGATTGAAAGGACAGGCCTCGCGCGGCACTTCCGTGCTGATGACCAGATCGGCCAGGGAGGCCAGGGGGGAATCCGCCCCGCCGGTCAGGGCGATAATTTTCACGCCCAGACCGCGCAGGGCGGGAAGCAGGGCGTTGAGCTCGTCCGTTTTTCCGGAATTGGAAATGGCTATGCACACGTCGCCTTCCCGGATGGAGCCGAGATCGCCGTGCTGCCCCTCCACCGGATGCATAAAGAAGGAGGGAGTGCCGGTGGAGGAGAAGGTGGCGGCGATTTTGCGCCCCACCAGCCCCGATTTGCCCAGGCCGCTGATGACCACCCTGCCCTTGCAGGCGGCCAGCAGCTCCACGGCCTGGCTGAAAGCGGAGCCCAGCCGCATTTTTACGGCCATAAGACCTTCGATTTCCACATCTATGGTCCTGCGGCCCGATTCCACCCAAACTTTTTCCATTCACGTTTCCTTATTTTTTGCAGACGACCACTTTGGCCGGGCGCAACAGGCGATCCCGCAGCATATAGCCCTTGGAGAGCAGGGCGCAGACGGCGCCGTCCGGCGTGTCCGGGTCGTTGACAAGGCTCACGGCCTCATGGATGGCCGGGTCAAAGACCTCTCCCGGCGCCCCCACAGGCTCCAGGCCGTGTTTTTTGAGGGATTCCAGCATAAGCTTTCTGGTCATTTCCACGCCCAGAAGCAAATCTTTGCAGGCTTCGCTGTTTTTGGCGTGTTCCAGAGCCAAATCCAGATTGTCCAGGCCCGGAAGTATGTCGGAGAGCACGGCGGAGGCGATGTAGCGCATGGCCTCCTCTTTTTCGCGCGACAGACGCTTGCGCAGATTGTCGGCCTCGGCCAGGGCGCGCAGACGCGTATCCCCGGCCTCGGCCAGAGCCCTGGCCGCCGCTTCTTCCGCGGCCAGGCAGCGGGGGCAGGGAGGGATTTCCTCTTCGCCCGTGGCCTTGCTCCGCCCCGCAAGCTCCCCCTCCGGGGAGATCTCCGCCTGCCGCCCGGCGGAAGCGGGAGAGCCTTCCAGGCGGGCGTCCTCTTCAGGGAGGGGGCAATCCGTCCGCTCCCTGTCCTCCGGGCCGGAGCCGGACGGCGGCTGGAAGCGACCGCCGGTTGAAACATAGGGATTTCTTTTGCTCATCAAAATTTCCTTTATGGTCTGAAAGCCCGGCCCCGGAACCTCTTTTCCGAGGCTTTCCAAAAGGGCTTGCGCTCCTTATATTACGGAGTATAAGGCCGCTTTTCGGCAAAGCAAGGAGAAAAATATGTCTGATCCCGAAATCCTGGTTCTGGGAGTCGGAAACATTCTGCTCGGAGACGAGGGCATAGGCGTGCACACGGTGCGCAGGCTCAGGGAGGAATATGTTTTCCCGCCCAATGTGCGCCTGCTGGACGGAGGAACTCTGGGCCTGAGCCTTATGGAGCATATAGAAAGCTGCTCCTGGCTGCTGGTGCTGGATGCGGTGCGGGGCGGAGGCTCTCCTGGCTCCGTCTACCGCCTGGAGGGGGAGGGTCTGCGTTCCAGCCTGGGGCTTTCGGATTCCATGCACCAGGTGGATTTGGCCGATACCCTGATCCTGTGCGAATTGAGCGGAGGCAGGCGCCCCAGAGCCGTGGTTCTGGGGCTGGAACCGGAAAGCGTCTCGGATTTTTCCCCTGATCTGAGCGCCACGGCCAAAGCCGCGCAGCCCAAACTCTGTCTGGCGCTTGTGGCCGAACTGGAAAAGCTCGGCTGCAAGGTACGGAAAAAGGACTGAACGTCAGAGCGGAGCGCGGCGTCTCTGGCGCCTTTTTTTCTTGCGGCGCTGCCCGTAGAAGAGCAGGCCCACGGACAGAGGCAGAACGACGCCCGCAAAAGAGCGGACAAGCGCGGCCTGCCGGTCGTTATCCAGCGAGAGCAGCCGGCGCGCGCGCAAGCCGAGCTCGTCGTGCAATTCGGCGTAACGGGGAAAGGGGTTGTCCGCCGCCTCCCGTTCCAGATAAAAACCCAGATGCCAGGGCAAGGGCAGAGCGGAAATAAATCCGGCCGGAGGGAGGGCTTCGGGCGCGGCCTCTTCCACGTCAGCCCGCTGAGTCACGCTCAGGCGGCGATCCAGAATTTGCGCCAGGGGAGCGAGATCCGCCCGCAACTCCTCCAGCAGGGGCTCGCGCCGGTAGCGCCCGCGCAGAATATGCGGCAGACGGCGCTCTTCCAGTACGGCCTGCCAGTTATCCGCTTCTGCCTCCAAAGCGGCTATTTTATCCTGGCTGAAGACGCAGACGCTGTCCGGAGGAGCTTCGGCCCGGCCCTGAATATGGTTGTAGCGCCGGGAGAGGAGGGAATAGAGGTAGCCCTGATCGCAGCGGTCAAACTCGGGGCCGAACTCGTTGTTGTAAAAGGCTATGGAAGAACGCAGCAGGCCCCAGGCGTCGCCGTTCAGAGCCGAAAGCCAGGTGAAACGCCGGGCAAGCTCCGCGCTTTCCTCCCCGCCGACAAGCTCCAGCTCCTCTCCCAGAAGAAAGGCCGCCCGCGGAAAACCAAGGGCCGCGCTGCGGTAAAGGTAATGCTTGCGTTCCCCGCTCAGGCGGTAATAGTGGAACATGGCTTCGGCATTGCCCAGCTCCGCCGCCCGCCGGTAATGCTCCAGAGAACTGGCTGGCCAGCGCTGCTGCAGGTTGCCCAGCCCCAGAGCCACCCAGCCCGGGTCCGTAAACTTTTCGGCCCAGCGCAGCCAGTACTCGCTGTTGTGCATGCGGGCCGGAAAATCCGGATACATGTCCGCCAGCACATAATCCCAGAGATAATAAAACATGGAGAGAACCAGCATGGCCCTGGGATTGCCCCGCAGGGCCTCGTGCAGGCAGGGCAGATAGAGATCCAGGTCGTTGCCGTAACTGTAGGGATTATTGTAAATGCCGCGTAGCAGCGGCGTATCCCAGGCGGGATCGTCCCCGGCGTGGCTCAGGGGAATTTCCTTGTCCGGCGGGAAGGCGCCGGGGGCCGGAGGCGTATAGGAGCTTCTTATGGCCCGGATCAGCGCCGCCTCGCGCTGCGCTCCCTCATCCGCCGCCTGGGCCGCGCCGCTCCGGCCCGGAGCCGCCAGACAGAGCAGCAGAGGCAAAACCAGAAAAACCGCTTCGCTCAAAAAACCGGCCAGGCGTCCGGCGCGGCTCAGGCGGCCCAGGCTGTACCCCAAAATCAGAAAGAGCGTTCCGGCCAGGCCCAGCAGGAGAAACAGCCGGTCGCGGCGCTCCCGCTCTCCCGCTTCTTCCCGCGGCTTCCGCCTTTCCTCCGTCCCCGCCCGGCCCGCATCCTCCCGCTCCGGGGAGGAAAGGAGCCTCTCTTCGGGCGAAGCCTCGGCGCCGCCTTGCGGCTCCAGGGATAAGGGTTCCAGCTTCCCGTCCGGAGTCTGGAGCGCCGGATCGCGGCTTTTCCGCAGCCGGAGCAGGCGGGCCCGGCTTTCCTCCTTGGAGGCGGAAAGAAATATTTCCCGTTCCCGGCGTATCTCCCACCAGGCATCCTCGCCAAAGCCGGCGGCCGCCGCTATGCCTTCAAGATGCCGCCGGGCCGTGGCAAGGGAAGCTTCGGGGGCCGTTTCCAGAGCCAGCAGGGCGAAAAGGGCGGCTTTCCGCTCGTCTTTGGGAAAGCCGTGCAATCCGTGAAAAAAATACTCGCTGCACACCAGAAAAGCCAGGCTGTTCCCGCCCAGAGCGGACAGCCACCAATAGGACGCGCCCAGGCGGGGAGAGGCGGGGAAGCCTTCCGTGCCCGCGCCCAAGTTGAAGGCGGCCAGGGCCGCGGCTTCCGGGTGGCCGGCGACGGCCGCCAGCGCCAGCATATCCGGCCGCTTCTCCCGCAGGGAGTAAAGGTACATGGCCTCGGGAGAGCCCAGAGCCGCGCCTTGGGCGTAATGCGCGCTTTTTTCCTCCTCATCCCGGGCCAGATCTCCCAGGCGGGTGGCCACCCAGGCCGGTCCGGCGAATTCTCCGGCCCGGCGCAGCCAGTAGGCGGCATTGCGCATGGAGGGAGGAAGGGAGAGCGGAGGCTCCCCCAAATCCTCCCCCCAGCGGGCATAAGCCAGGGAAAGAAGCAGCATGGCCCTCGGGTTGCCCCGCAGGGCCTCGCCCAGACAAAGCCGGTAGGGGAAGCCCTCCTTGTCCATACGGCTCGGATCTCCAGAGACGGCTTCAAGCTCCGGATTCAACCATTCCGGGTCTTCCGGCGCGGCCGGCAGGGGCCACCGGCTTTTGGGGGGGAGCTGGCCGGGGGGAGGCAAGACGGCGGATTTAAGAATGCTCTCCGGGTTCGCGGACAAGGAGGAAGAAGGAGGCGCGTTTTCAGCGCAGAAGGCGGCGACGCTCCAGAGCAGGGCGGAAAGGCCCAGCAGTGCTGAAAAAATTATTTTGTCGTGTTTTGCGGCCATGCCCTTTTGCCTCTGTGATGCCAACTTATATCGTCATATGATTTCTGGCAAGCTTTGGCGGAGATATCCGGAACGCGGAGCGGGCGCCGCCGGGAGCCTTGATCCTATACGAACTTGCGGGAGCCTTGCTCCTCTGCGAATTTACGGATACAGACCGGGAATATTACTCGGAGCGCCTTCTTGAGGTAAAGATCAATGGATTGCAGAAATTTTCATATCATCACCCTGGGCTGCAAGGTGAATCAGTATGAGTCCGAGGCCCGGCGCGAAGCCTGGCTGCGCGCCGGGCACAGGGAGACGGCCGCGCCGGAGGAGGCGGATATAGTGCTGATCCACAGTTGTGCCGTCACCTCAAGAGCCGTGAGCGATCTGCGCGCTCTGGTCAGGCGCGTCCGCCGGCAGGCTCCGGCCTGCCGGCTTCTGATAAGCGGCTGCGCTGTCCGGGCTTTGCCGGAAGAAGCGCGGGAACTGGCGGCGGATGTCTTGCTGGATAGGCCGGAGTCTCCGGCCTGGCCGGACTTTTCCATCAGCTCCTACGGGCGCTCCCGCCCGGTGCTGAAAATCCATGACGGCTGTTCGCGGCATTGCACTTACTGCATAGTGCCCCGGGCCCGCGGCCCGTCGGTCAGCCGCCCCTGGCCCGGGATTCTGGCCGAGGCGGAAAGGCTGATTCAGGCGGGTTTTCGGGAAATAATCCTGAGCGGCGTGAATTTGCTCCAATACGGGGAGGACTTGTCCCCTCCCGCGGACCTTTGGAGCCTGCTCGACCGCCTGGAACACTCCCTGGCTCCGGAATGGGAGGGTAAAGATCTGCGCTTCCGCCTGAGTTCGCTGGAGCCGAGCCAGCTTGACGCCCGCGCTCTGGATTTTCTGGCCCGAAGCAGGCTTCTGGCCCCGCACCTGCATCTTTCCCTGCAAAGCGGGAATCCGCGGGTTCTGCGGCGCATGGGGCGGGGGCATTATGACCCTGAAGCCGTTCTGGATTTTTTGCGCCGTCTGGAGGATATCTGGCCGGTTTTCGGCCTGGGGGCGGACTTTATCGCCGGTTTTCCCGGCGAAAGCGAGGAGCAGTTCGCCGAAACCCTGCGCCTGGCCCAAGAACTGCCTTTGAGCTATGCCCATGTCTTCCCTTATTCCCGGCGTCCCGGCACCCCTGCCTGCGATTTTCCCGACCAGATCTCCCCGGCGGTGAAAAAAGAGCGCGCCGCCCGCCTGCGCCGGCTCCTGGGCGAAAAAAAAGCCGCCTTTCTGCGGCGCCAGCTCGCCCTGCCCCTGCTCCGGGCCGTGCCGGAGGAAAGCGGGCGGGACAGGGGAATCAATGAATTCTACTCCGTCTGCCGCTTCACCTCTCCTCTGCCGGAGGAGGGTAAAAGCCTGATCCCCGTCCGCCCCCTGCGGGTGGAAGGCGAAACTCTGCTTGTGGAAAAGGCGGCTTCGCCAGCGTGAGCGGACAGGAGCCGGGTGAACTGCTCTATGCGTCTTCCCTGGCGCATTTTCCGGAATTGAAGCGGATCAGCCGGTTCCAGTCAATCCTGCCCTCAATGCCGTAACAACAAGCTTCAACACAGACGATATTTGCGCCCGAAATGCCTCCGGATGTGGCCAGAATTTTTTTAGCGACTTTAAAGTTATTTATAAGAGCCTGATGCTGCGATGAATTTCCCCAATTCGGGCCTGATTTTATGCTGACCAGATACTTGATATTATTATCCTCAAACTCAAGATCAATTCCTTTTGCGCTCGATTTTCTGCCGTTAAAGACAGTCAAACTTACAAAAATAGCAATTTGTTCGAGAAAATTTCCAAAACTACGGGGAATGTGAGCTGCAATATATGCCCTCCAGAGATCCTCACACCCGGCGCAAATTCGCCGGAATCCTGTCGCGGAGGATTTGCGCCGGGTGAATCGCCCTTCCCTGAAAGGAGGGGCTATCGGGAGGGTATGACCGGCAAAGCAGGGAGTCAAGCGGAAAATCTCCCTGAATGGAGAATCTCCATAGCATAAAGGAAGTTCTGGTCAAATTTCGCGCGCCCCTCCGCCGCGTCCGGACGGAGCCTGGCGCATAATCCGCTGTAGGGAAGCGCCTTGACGCAAGGGGGATGCGGGCATACCTTGAATCTGGCGTCTGGCCGCAAGCCGCTCTGTGACTTCCCCAACCTGGAGGCTTAAGCCCCCCACACAAGGAGAATTTCCATGAAACGCTCTCTTGGTCCGCAGACTCTTGTCTATCCCCTGCCCGTCTATCTGGTGGGGAGCTACGCCGAAAACGACCGGCCCAATATAATGACCGCCGCCTGGGGCGGCATCTGCTGCTCCGAGCCGCCCTGTCTGGCGGTTTCCGTGCGCAAGTCGCGCCTGACCTATGCGGCCGTGCAGGCGCGCAAAGCTTTCACCATAAGCGTCCCTCCGGCAAGACTTACGGCTGAAGCCGACTTCGCGGGCCTGGCTTCCGGCAGGGATTGCGATAAATTCGCCCGTCTCAAGCTCACCCCCGTGCGCTCCGAGCTGGTGGACGCCCCCTATGTGGGCGAGTGCCCGCTGGTGCTGGAACTCGCCCTGCTGCACAGCCTGGATCTGGGTTCGCACGTGCAGTTCGTGGGCGAGATCAAGGATGTGAAGGTGGAGGAAAATTGCCTCGACCCCGCGGGCAAACCCGATGCCGCCGCCCTCGATCCCCTGATCTATGACGGCGGAGGGCGGCAGTACTTCCGTTACGGAGAAATCGCCGGGAAAGCCTTTTCCACCGGAAAAGCCTTTTTATCAGAACAGGAGTTCACATGCGCCCATTTTCTTCGTCCGAGCTGAAGACCATCCTGCATTCCAAACGGGCAAACCTGTATTATCTGGAACACTGCCGTGTACTGGTCAACGGGGGCCGGGTGGAATACGTCACGGACAACGGCCGCCGTTCACTTTATTGGAATATCCCCATCGCCAACACCACTTCCATCTTACTGGGCCCGGGGACTTCCATCACCCAAGCCGCCGTGCGTGAACTGGGCAAGGCCGGTGTATTGCTGGGATTTTGCGGCGGCGGCGGCACTCCTTTATACAGCGCGGTCGAGATTTGCTCCGAAGAGAGAGACCTGTCCTCCCCCGGCGATGTCCCTGCGCTGTGGTTCCAACCCCAGAGTGAATACCGCCCCACGGAATATCTGCAAGCCTGGGTCGGCTTCTGGTTTAACGCGTCTTCCAGGCTGACCGCGGCTAAAACTTTGCAAGCCCTGCGCCTGGAGCGAACAGAGAGTTTGTGGGGAAAATCACTCCAGCAAGCCGGATTTACCGTCAATATGCCGGAGATGTCCAAACTGCTGAAAAATTTTGGCGAGTCAATGCAAGCTGCTGCAGACATAACGCAACTCCTGGCTGAAGAAGGACGCCTGACTAAAATTCTGTTTAAATTTGCGGCCCAAACCGTGGGCTATGGTGAATTCACACGTGCCAAACGGGGGGGCGGTTCGGATCCGGCCAACCATTTTCTGGATCACGGCAACTATCTGGCCTATGGCTTGGCTGCCGCGGCTACATGGGTACTGGGGCTGCCGCACGGTCTGGCCGTGCTGCATGGCAAGACCCGGCGCGGCGGGCTGGTCTTCGACGCGGCGGATTTGATCAAAGATGCGACCATCTTGCCCCAGGCCTTTATTTCAGCCATGCGCGGCGATACGGAACAGGAATTTCGTTCCGCCTGCGTGGAAGCTCTCACCCGAACAGAAGCCTTGGATTTCATGATAGAAAGTTTGAAAACCATTGCTGCGGCCAGCGCGAGTTAAAAAAGCGGAGCCATCCCATGAACGTCTTCCTTGTTTCCCAATGCCGCAAGGGCGCCATAGCCGAGACCAGGCGCATTCTGGATCAATTTGCCGAAAGACGGGGAGATCAGGTATGGCAGACCGCCATCACCCAAGCCGGATTGGAAACCTTGCACAGTCTGCTGCGCCGGAGCGCGCGTAAAAACACCGCTGTGGCATGCCATTGGATACATGGACAAAACCGCAGCGAACTCTTGTGGATCGTGGGCGACCGTTCCCTCTTCAACGAGCGGGGAGCAACGCCCACCAACAGCAGCTCGTCAGACATGCTGCGCCGGGACGGGGAAAACGCCTGGCACAGCCTGCGCGTCATCAGGTTGCTGGCCGGACTTGCGGCCTTGCTGCACGATTTGGGCAAGGCCTGCCGCGCCTTTCAGAAAAACCTGTCAAAAGCTCCCGCGGGCAGGAATATTTACCGGCATGAGTGGATATCCCTGCGCCTGTTCCAGTCCTTCGTGGGCAGCGATGACGATGCCGGATGGCTGCGCCGTCTGGCGGCGCCGGACAGAGAGGATGACCATGCCTGGCTTGCGCGTTTGCAAAAAGACGGCAGCGGCGAAACCGACCGGCCTTTTGCCGCGCTTCCGCCGCTGGCCGCCGCCATAGGCTGGCTCATTGTATCGCACCATCGCCTGCTTGTTGATCCGGACACCCTGTCCGCGGGGCGTCTGGAGCGCCTGCTTGATGATTGCAGCGCGGCCTGGAATGAGCAAAACTGCCGGCAATGGGAAAACACTCCCGGGTGTGTTCCCTATTGGGAATTTCCCAAGGGCCTGCCTGTCGTCCTGCCCGCCTGGAGGGAACGCGCCGCGCTGCTTGCCGGGGAATTGTCCGCCGTTCCTGGAATTTGCGGCAGGGAATATCTGGACGATCCCTTTATCATGCATCTGGCCCGGCTGGCGTTGATGCTGGGGGATCACACCTATTCCGCCCTCGGCGATCCCCGGGCCAGGCTCAGGGGGAGCCCTGAATGCGGGCTCTATGCCAATACCGACAAGGCCGGCCGAAAAAATCAAAAGTTGGACGAACATCTTTTGGGAGTGGAAAAATACAGCCGGGCGGTCGCACGCTCCCTGCCCCACATAGCCGCCGCTCTTCCCGCCTTGGAAGGGTGCAGGGAATTGAAAAAGCCCAGCGGCCTGGAAAAATTCCGCTGGCAGGACAAAGCGGCCGGACTGGCGGAAAAAATACGGCAAGACAGCGCCGGGCAGGGCGTATTCATCGTGAACATGGCCTCCACCGGCTGCGGCAAGACCCTGGCCAACGCCCGCTTCATGTACGCCCTGGCTGACCCCGCCCGGGGCCTGCGCTGTTCCTTTGCTCTGGGCTTGCGTGCCCTGACCCGGCAAACAGGGCGGGAATACCGGGAACGCCTCCATCTGGACAAAACGGCGGTCGCCATCCTGGCCGGAGGCCTCGCCGCGCAGGAACTCCGGACGCAGATTGGGGTGCGGCTTGCGGAAGGGGATCGGATTGCGGGTCAGGAGAGGGTTGCGGTACAGGAGGAGGAAGATACCGGTTCGGCCTCCGCCCGGGAGTACGCCCTGCTGGCCGAAGATCTGCATGTCCTCTCTGATGTCGGCCCGGAGGACGACGTCCTGCTGCAAAAATTTCTGCCCGCGGGGGATTCCAGGGGGCGTGAACTGCTTTCCGCGCCCATTCTCTGCTGCACCGTCGATCACCTGACGCCGGCCACGGAAAGTCTGCGCGGCGGCAGGCAAATACTCCCCATGCTGCGCCTTTTGAGCGGAGATCTGGTGCTGGATGAGCTGGACGATTACGATTTGGAGGATTTGCCCGCCCTGACCCGTCTGATATACTGGGCCGGTCTCTGTGGCTGCCGGGTTCTGATCTCCTCCGCCACCCTGCCGCCATCCCTGACGCAGGGGATGTTTGCGGCCTACTGCCGGGGCCGCGGGCATTGGCAGCTCAACCGTGGGGAAAGGCCTCTGGAAAACCCGCCCGTTAGTTGCGTCTGGCTGGACGAGTTTCATCAGACGGAACAAAAATGCGCCGATCCCGGCGCATTTTCCGCCGGCCACCAGGCTTTTGTGGAAAAACGCCGCGTTTGCCTGGAAAAGCAGACCCCGCGACGCAAAGCGGAATTACGCGCCCTTGTCCTGACGGAACCGGGGCCTAAACGCTACGAAAGCTTTGCCGGACAAATTCTGGAGGCCGCGCTCGCCCTGCACGAGCGTTATCATGCCCTCGACCCGCGCAGCGGCAAAAAAGTCAGCTTCGGCCTGGCGCGCATGGCCAATATCGCGCCTTTGTTCGAAACCGCCCTGGCCCTTTACAGCCTGAAAATTCCCCCGCGCCTGCACGTCCACCTGTGCGTCTATCACTCCCAGTTTCCCCTGCTGTTGCGCTCCGCCATAGAAGAACGCCTGGACAGCGCCCTGAACCGACATGAGCCGGCGGCGGTCTTCTCCCTGCCGGAAATCCGGACCTGTCTGGACAATCCCGCCCTGAGCGGGGTACCGGATCACATCTTCATGGTGCTGGGTTCTCCCGTCACCGAGGTCGGACGGGACCACGACTATGACTGGGCCGTGGTGGAGCCGTCTTCCCTACGCTCCCTCATTCAACTGGCGGGGCGGGTGTCCCGGCACCGCGAGCCGGACTGCTCCCTCCCCAATATCATCGTTTTCGACAGAAATCTGAAAAGCCTGGACGCTTCCGGAGAACCGGCCTATTGCCGGCCCGGCTTTGAAAGCAAGGACCACAAGCTGCGGACGCATTCCCTTTATGACCTGCTGCCGGAAGAAGATTACCGGATCATCACCTCCATCCCGCGCATTCTGCCCCGCCCGAACCTGGAACCGGAACAATGGCTGGCGGATCTGGAGCATCACAGACTGCAGGAGATGCTGCTCCCTCCGGCGGCGGCAAAAGCGAAAGCCGGACGCAGGGACAGAGGCTCATCCCCCCTTCCGAAGCTCGGCGCCTATTCCTGCTGGCTGCATAAACGGGCCATGCTTTCCGGGCTGCTGCAGCGAGCGCAACCCTTCCGGCGGCAAAGCCTGCCTGATGTGGATTTGGTGCTTCTGCCTTGTGAAGACGACATGGACGGTGAGGAAGGCTTCTTCCTGGCCCGCCTCTGGGAAGAAAAAGGGAAGCGCTCCCCCGTCCCCGTCCCGGTGAACCACCTGTTTGAGGCTATTGAGGATGATGTGTTGCGCCATGCCGGAATCTCTCCCTGGGGGGAAGCCGATTACCTGCGCAGCCTGAAAAAACTGGCCGACAATCTGGACCTGGACATGAAAACCTGCGCCCTGCGCCACGGCACGCTCACTCTGCCCGCCAGCATGCACGGCTGGTATTTCCACCCGGCTCTGGGCTTCACCAAACACGCATGAGAGTGTTTACTTAAATATAGATAAAGCAGTTTCTCGAAGTGAAAAAAACAAGTCAGTAGTGGTGACGGCATGCCAAATACATAAGTCAGGTCAACCATGAATTCCTTCTGCGAGACAACCTTGGTTCGACGTGTGAACCTTCCCCAAGTGATGTCGCGTGTTACTGTTGTCACGCTCAATCTCGACTGTGTGTGGGCTTTTCCCACGATATGGCGCTCAGCTGGTAAGACTTCGGCAGACGATTAACGACTTTGATGACCCACAGTTTTCTTTTTTTTGTTGTACAAAATGCCACATTTCGTCAAATTGCATATGCCGGATACCTCCGGACACGGCAGGCTCAGGCAAACTCTCGCCAAAGGCTCGAAGCCAGCGGTATACCAAAGCATG
>JAISOL010000061.1 GCA_031275645.1 Deltaproteobacteria bacterium | reverse complement strand
CCGCCCGTTGCCCTTAGTAACTTGTTTCCACAAAAGTCCCGGAACATGCATAACGCTCCGGAACCCTTCCTTCCTCACCCTGTTCAATTGTCAAAGAACTCGCGGGAATTGCTCCCCGCGCGCTTGGCCGTCCCAAAAGCGCAAGGCTTTTTCCGAACGGTAATTCAACTAAATATACCACCAAAAACAGGCTGTCAACCAAAAATTCCGAAAACGTGACCCGCCCGGAACATTCGCCGCCGCGGCCGCCCGCCGCGAAAACGCCGGCGCAATTCATCCGCGCCGTCAAGCGCCGGAGCGGGCGTGAACCCGGAAGAACAGGGAGTTGCGGGCAAATCCTTGCGGAGCCTTTCAGCGTGAAATGCTCAATAATAAAATCCGGGCAGGGAAGCTCCGGTGCGCCCCAGGCCCAGAGCGGGCAGGACGGAAGATTCCAGCAGATCCAGCAGCCAGAAGCGGCCGGAAGGCGGCCCCACCAGAAGTTCCTCCTGGGAAGGGACTTTCTTCAGGCCGCTCATTGCGGCCAGCTTGTCCAGGGCCGCCCCGTAATCGCCCAGCTCGTCCACCAGTCCCAGCGCCAGGGCCTGCCGCCCGGTATAGGCTCTGCCGTCGGCTAGCAGACGCACCTCCGCCGGGTCCATCTCCCGCCCGTTGGCCACATACTCCACAAAAACCTCATACATATCCTGGATCATGGCCTGCAGATACTCCCGCTCGTCCGGGCGCAAAGGACGATAGGGCGAACCGGCCTCTTTCAGCGGGCCGCTGCTCAAGGTCTGCGCTTTGATCCCTATGAGATCCGCGAGCCCCTGCATATTCAGCAAATCCATGCGCACGCCTATGCTACCGGTAATGGTGGAGGGACTGGCCATGATATAAGGAGCGGCCACCGCCACATAGTATCCGCCGGAAGCCGCCGCCAGACCCATGGAAACCACCACCGGCTTGACCGCGGCCAGGCGCTTCACCGCGGAGTGAATCTCCTGCGCCGGCACCACGGCTCCGCCGGGCGAATTGATGCGCAAAAGCACGCCGCGCACGCTGCCGTCGGAGCGCAGGGAGTCAATCCAGGCCACAGTGTCGCCGGATTCCAGAATCATGCCTTCAATACGCACCACGCCCAGGCGTTCCGTCGCAAGCGCCGCCCTGCCGGAAACAAACTTGTAAATCGCCGAGCCCAGAGCAAACAGCCCCCCGCAAAAGCAAAGCAGGGCAAAACGGAAAAGCCAGGGATGGCGCTGCTTCCATTTTTTGGGCGGCAGGGCGTCTTCCGGCAGAAAATAAACCCCGGCCAGAGGCCGGGCCTTGCTTAGATCCGGAGCTTTGCCCGCTTCCGGCGGTTCATTGAAGGAAGCGAGCCAAGCCGCCGCTTCGCCGGCCTTCCGCCCGTCGGCGGAAGGCATCGCCTCTTTGCCGGAAGCAAAGTCATCTTCGGACATTTACACGCTCTCTTTTATCCCTGCGGGAAACGGGCCTACTTTTTTCCGGCCCTTGCTTCCAGCACGGCCACGGCAGGAAGAGTCCTGCCTTCCAGAAATTCCAGAAAAGCTCCGCCGCCGGTGGAGATATAGGATATTTTGTCTTCCAGCGCGTATTTTTCCAAGGCGGCCAGACTGTCCCCTCCCCCGACAATGGAAAAAGCTCCGCTTTCGGCTATGGCTCTGCAAACGGCTTCCGTCCCCCGACCGAACTGATCCACTTCAAAGGCCCCCACCGGCCCGTTCCAGAGCACGGTCCCGGCCTGAAGTATGAATTGGCGGTACAGGGAGGCTGTTTCCGGCCCTATGTCCAGGATTATGTCTTCCGCCCCCACCTGGGAGACTTTTTTCACCACGGCCGGGCTATCGGCGGAAAAGGAAGTTCCCGTCACCACGTCCACGGGCATGGGGACGCGCACTCCCTTTTTTCCGGCGCTTTCCAGTATCTTTCCGGCTTCCCCGGCCAACTCCGGCTCATACAGGGATTTTCCCAGGGGCAGGCCGGAATCAAGCAGAAAATTGTTGGCAATGCCGCCGCCCACAATCAGGGTGTCCACCTTGGAAAGCAGGCTTTCCAAAATGGTCAGTTTGGTGGATACTTTGGAGCCTCCGATAATGGCCGCCAACGGACGAACCGGGTGAGCCAGGGCTTTATCCAGGGCTTCGAGTTCGGCGTAAAGCAGGGGGCCGGCGCAGGCGATTCGGGAGAATCGCGCCACCGCGCTGGTGGTGGCCTCGGCCCGGTGCGCCGTGCCAAAGGCGTCCATGACAAAGACATCGCACAGGGCGGCGTATTTACGCCCCAGTTCCGCGTCATCCTTTTTCTCGCCCCTGATAAAACGCACATTTTCCAGAAGCGCCACCTCTCCGGGCCGCACGGCGGCTCCTTCCAGATAGTTCCTCAGCAGCGGCACCTCGCGGCCCAGAAGCTCACCCAGGCGAAGAGCCACCGGAGCGAGAGAAAACTCCTCGTCGTATTCGCCCTCCACAGGACGCCCTAGATGCGACATGACCAGGACGCCGGCTCCGGCTTCCAGAGCCGCCCTGACGGTAGGGACGGAGGCGCGGATGCGGGCGTCGCTTTGCACCTTCCCGTTCTTTACCGGCACGTTCAGATCCTGGCGGATCAGGACGCGCTTGTCTCTGAGGTCCAGATCGCTCATTTTCAGAATATCCATCATCCTCTCCTTTAAAAAAACGGCCTCAGCCGAAATAAATTTCCGGCCGGCCAGCTTCAGCGCCGTAAACGGCCACCCGGCGAATCTTGTCGCGTCCCACCCAGCCCCTGTACATGCCTTCGGAATTAAAGGGCAGAGTCACGAATCCGCTGCGATCCACGGCGATCAGCCCCCCCTGTCCGCCTATGGAGCCGAGATTGTCTATAACCTGCCTGCCGGCCTCTTCCAGGTCAATATTCCGGTAGGACAGACGCGCGGACAGATCCTTGGCCACCGCCAGACGAATGAAATGTTCTCCCGTGCCGGTGCAGGAAACCGCGCAGATACGGTCCGCATAGCAGCCGGCCCCGATCAGGGGCGTATCGCCGACTCTTCCGGGGAGCTTGTTGGTCAGGCCGCCGGTGGAAGCGGCCGCGGCCAGATCTCCGCGCGCGTCCAGGGCTACCGCCCCCACCGTGCCCAGCTTGTTTTTCTCGTCAAGAGGGGGGACATCCGGAGAAAGGCTCCGGCAGGCGGAAACGTCGTGATCCAGGAGCATGCCCGCGCCGCCGCGCCGGGCCGCGCATAGCTGCCGCAGGCGCAAATCGGAGTGAAAGTATTCCTCGTCTTCAAAAAGCAGGCCGTGCTCCCGCAAAAAATCTTCAGCCCTGGCTCCGACCATGAGCACATGCCGCGAATGCTCCATGACCGCTCTGGCCGCGCGAACCGGATTTCTCACTCCGGAAACGCAGGCCACGGCGCCGGCGGCCAGAGTGGCTCCATCCATGACGGCCGCGTCCAGCTCGTGCGTGCCCGCGCTAGTGTAAACCGCGCCGCGGCCTGCGTTGAACAGGGGCGAATCCTCGAACATGGAGACAGCCAGAGTAACCGCGTCCAGAGCGCGGGCGCCGGCAAGCAGGGCGGCATAGCCGGCCTCCAGAATCAGGCCCAGGGCCTTTCTGTATTCGCTCTCGACTTCAGAAGAAATCAAGGCGCCGCTTATGCTGCCGGCTCCGCCGTGGACGGCCAGAACAGGGATGCTGGACATATAACTCCGGTCGGAAACTTCTCACGCGCAGCCCGGCCTGACCGCGGAAGTATTTTAGCCGTAACGAAAATCCACGCCGAAGGAGGCCCTGGGATGATTCCATTCCAGAGCGCCCGGGAGGTGGGCCGTGGCCACGCGGCAGGTGCCGCATTCCAAACAGCCCGCCACCTCAAAGGCCATAGTGCCGTTTTCGTCCAGAGTATACAGGCCGGCGGGACAAACCACGGTAAGAGCTTTGCGCGTCTCCTCGTCAAGTTTTTCCAGATGCAGGATTATATGCGGATTGCCCTCGTCCACGACAAACTTATCAATGGAAAGTTTCTGTTCAACATTCATCACAGTGCCCTCACTGCCTTGAAGCCGTCTTTGGCCAGGTTGAGTATGCCGACCTTGAACACCAGGGGAAGCATTTTTTTCAGCATCAGCCTGGAAGGCTCCCCATCCACCTTGAAAAGGCGGGTAAAGGCCTCCGCCGCCAGTTCGGGATATTCTTTAAACATGCGCGGCGTGTGTTCCATAAATTCAGGAGCGTTTCTGTGCGTATGGAGGTCCTTCAGGACAAAACTGTTTTCCAGTTTTTTCTTGTAGCCGGAGAGCGTCGCGTTGCTGTAATCTCCCTTTTCCTTGGCCTCAATGACGGTCTGGGCGGCCATTTGTCCGGAAGCCACGGCAAGATCCATGCCCCGCACGGTGTAGCCCAGGTTCATGCACAGTCCGGCCGCATCGCCGAGCAGAAGCAGATTATCCGCGCTCAGAACGGGCAGCATGTGCAAACCGCCTTCCGGCACCAGATGCGCGGAATACTCCACCAGTTTGCCGCCGGTCAGCAGGGGTTTCAGGGGAGCGCTCTCCCGGAATTTTTCCATCATGTCGGGCAGGCGCACGGAAGATTTGGCCATTTCTTCCACGGAAACAACCAGGCCCACGCACACGCTTTCTTTATTAGTGTAGAGAAAACCTCCGCCCATCATGCCGTTGGAGGGGGAGCCGGCGAAAAGATGGGCCATGCCTTCGCCGTCATTCAGACCGAAGCGGTCGTTAATGACGTTTTTGGGGAGCTCAACCACTTCCTTGCAGCCCACGGCCACAAAATTGGCGGCCAGTTCCTTCTTCAGCCCCGCCTTCTGACCCAGAAGACTGTTCACTCCGTCGGCCAGAAGAACGACCTCGGCAGTCAGATCATCCTCGCCGGCCCGCACGCCGACGACCTTGCCGTTGTCGCGGAGCAGTTCATCGGCCACAGCCGGACAGACCACGTCGCAACCCGCTTCCTCGGCCTTGCCGGCCAGCCAGGCGTCAAATTCCGCCCGCAACACGGTATAGGAAGCGCTGGCGGGATCGTTAAAGCGGGAAGAATGAAAGTCCGCCGTGAAACAACTGTCATCCGTCATCATGGAGACGCGCTCCCGCACGACTTTTCGCTCCACAGGGGCTTCATCCGCAAAGCCCGGCAGGATTTTTTCAAGGCTATGCCCGTAAAGGCGTCCGCCGGTGACATTTTTCGCCCCGGCCGCATTCCCGCGCTCAAGGACAAGAACGCTCAAACCCTCCTTGGCCATGCAGTAAGCGGCTGTACTTCCGGCAAGCCCGGCGCCGACAACTATGGCATCATAATCAGCCATGATTTCTCCTCTTGCTGTTTGCTGTATTACATTCCAAGTCCGGCGGGCCGGAATCTCTCCCGGCCCGCGTATACAAAATCCGCCCGGAGGGAATTTCCCCTGCAAAGGCTTCCGCCGGTTTTGCCCGGCGTGTTGATTTTCAGGCGCCCCGCACCGCTTTGATTAACTCCGGAACCACCGCTTTCCAGTCCGCGGCGATGAAATAGTCCGCATTCTGGTTCATAAGGCTTTCTTTATCCTTATTGATGCTCACAATGGTCTTGGCGTCGCGTATGCCGAAATAATGCTGCGCCTGGCCGGAAATGCCCACGGCCACATAAAGCTGGGGCTTGATCTGCTGGCCGGAAATGCCGATATAGCATTCTTCGGGCATCCATTTGAAAAACTCGGCAATGGGCCTGGAGCAGCCGACTTCCGCTCCCAGAGCTTCGGCCAGATCCCTGACTATCGCCAGATCGCCCTCCTCGGCAACGCCGCGGCCCACGCCCACGACCTTGACCGCGGCCGCGAGATCCACCGTCTGCGCCGCGCGGGGCTTACGCCCGACGACGGCCACGGGGCCGGCCGCGAGCGGCAGAGTGCCCACGGGGCCGGAACGGGAAGCGTCGGCCGGCAGAGGCTCGAAATCCTTGGCTCCCACTGTGACCAGCACGGTTTCGGCGGAAACTGAGGAGCTTTTTACGGCCAGACCGCCGTAAAGCATGGTTTCCACAGAGGCTCCGCTCTCGGTGAGGACTATATTTTTGCCCTCCGAGAAGCAGGGAGCGTCAAGGACGGCGGCCAGTTGCGCGGCCACATCGCGGCAACGGCGGCTGGTGCTCAGCAGAATGAGCGCGGGTTTATCCGCTTTGGCTTTTTCCGCCAGCGCGGGGGCGTATCCCTCCCACGGGGCGGCGGCGGGCAGAGGAAGGTAAAAAGCCTCCGCCGCGCCTTGAGCAATGACAGCCTTGGCCTCGGCTTCGTCTCCATTGACAAAGGCCACGATTTTCGCGCCTTTGCCTATGGAGGCGGCGCCGGCCGCGAGGGTGCCCGCCCAGGGAAGATTTTCGGCTATTATCCAAATATCGCGCATTATTATCTCCTTAGATCATAACATGAACTTATTTTTCAGAAAACGGATTTGTAAACTCCGGCGCGGCCGCCCGCTATAAAAGCCCTTCCCCGGCAAGCTGCTTGACCAGCTTGGCCACGGCCTCGGGCACGTCCTCTCCCAAATTCACGGCCTTGCGGCTGCTCAAAGGCGCCTTGACGCTGTTCACCGTGATCAACGGCTTGACCGCGTCGGCGGAAAGACCCGCGTCCGCGAGCGTAAGAGCGTGCGCCGGTTTTTTCTTGGCGCCGAGAATCTGTTTGACGCTGGGAATGGGAGCGTCACATACGTCCGGAGAAACGGAAATAACCACCGGAGCCTTGACCGTGACTGTTTCCGTGCCCTGCTCCAGCTTGCGATCCAAAGTCAGCACATCTCCGTCGACGGAAACGGCGGAAACATAGCTGACCGAAGGATAGCCGAGAAGAGCGGCCAGACGGGGGCCGTTCTGCTGCGCGTACACATCGCTGGAGCCTTCGGAGCAGATGACCACATCCACATTGCCCAGATGGCGGACGATACCCGCCAGGACTTTGGAAGTGGTCGTGCTGTCGGCCTCCGCCAGGGCCGCGTCGTTCAGGAAGTAGACCGTGTCCGGCCCGCGCGAAAGGGCATCCTTGGTCGAAGGCTCCACGTCCGGGCCGCAGGTTACGCCCACAAGCTCAGCCTCGGGAAAAAGCGCCTTCAATTTCACGCCTGTTTCCAGACCGTTACGGTCATACTCGTTGATCTGGGGCTTGCTTTTCTCCAGATCCAGTTCGCGGGATTTTTCATTCACCCGGATATCCGCATCGTTAAGAACCCATTTGTAACAAACCGCTATTTTTTTCATGAATCCCCCGTAAAAAAAGCCTGATTATAAGTATACGCAAATATATTCAAATGCAATAGCCCGCGCTGGCGGAGCCCGCCAGATCCGGCAGCGCCCCCGCCGCGCGGGTTGAACACGTTTCTCCGTCAGAGCCTGAAGGCCGGGAGAAGCGCGGGGAATCGCTCAGGCAAGAATGTTGCCGGCGATGACCATGCGCTGCACTTCACTGGTGCCTTCATAAATCTCGGTAATCTTGGCGTCGCGCATGAAGCGCTCCACGGGATAGGATCTGGTGTAGCCGATGCCGCCGTGCACCTGCACCGCCTTGGTGGTCACCCACATGGCCGCTTCAGCCGCGAAGAGCTTGGCCTGAGCCGCTTCCAGCCCGAAGCGGGGCTGGGTATCCTTGGCGAGAGCGGCATGGCGGGTGAGCTGGCGGGCGGCTTCGGTGCGCGTGGCCATGTCGGCCAGCATCCACTGCAATCCCTGATTGGCGGAAATGGGCTTGCCGAACTGGACGCGCTGCTTGGCGTAGGTGATGGCCGCTTCCAGAGCGCCCTGGGCAATGCCCACAGCCTGGGAGGCAATGCCGATGCGCCCGCCGTCAAGGGTCTGCATGGCGACTTTGAAGCCTTCGCCTTCCTTGCCCAAGAGGTTGGCCTTGGGAACCGCGCAGTCTTTCAGAATGATTTCCGTGGTGGAGGAACCGCAGATGCCCAGCTTGTCCTCGACCTGGCCGACGGAAAAGCCCGGGAAGCCCTTTTCCACGATAAAGGCGGAAATGCCCTTGAGCCCCTTGCTCTTGTCGGTCATGGCGAAATAGATGAAGGTTTCGGCATAGGCGCCGTTGGTGATGAAGACCTTGGAGCCGTTGATAATATAATTGTCGCCCTTGAGGACGGCTTCGGATTTCTGGGAGGCGGCGTCCGTGCCGGCGCCGGGCTCGGTGAGGCAGAAAGCCGAGAGTTTGCGTCCGCTGGCGAGATCCGGCAGATATTTTTTCTTCTGCTCATCGGTGCCGAACTTCAAGATGGGAGCCGCGCCCAAGGAAACGTGGGCCGAAATGATGACGCTGTGCGTGGCGCAGACGCGGGCGAGTTCCTCCACAGCCAGGCTGTAGCTGACGGTATCGCCGCCGGCGCCTTCATATTCCTCGGGAATGGTCAGGCCCAGAAGACCCAGCTCTCCCATCTTCTTGGCTGTTTCAGCGGGGAATCGGTGATTTTTGTCTATATCCGCGGCAATGGGGGCGACTTCCTTTTCCGCGAATTCCCGGGCCATGTTCTGAATGAGTTTCTGGTCTTCCGTCAAAAACATCTTCCTTCTCCTTTGTAAATCGTTATTGAGCATGCAGATCCGTTATCGACAATGAACGCCGACCTGACCCGGAATCCGGGCGTCCGCGTTTTTGCATATTTTCCAGCCTCAGACGTCAAAAAGAACCAGGGCTTCTCCTTCGACAACCGCTTCCCCTTTCTGGTTTTCCACCCAGGTCTTCAGGACGACGCGTTTCTTGGCGTCGATCTTTTCCTGCACCTCGGCCCAGGCGGTCAGGGTATCGCCCAAAAACACGGGGCGGCGGAATTTCAGGGACTGAGTCATATAAACCGTGCCCATGCCGGGGAGTTTAGTCCCCAGCACGGCGCTGATCAGGCCGGCGCTGATCATGCCGTGGGCTATGCGCTTGCCGAAAGGCGTGGTTTTAGCGAAATCCTCGTCAAGATGCAGAGGGTTGTTGTCGTTGCTGACATCCGCGAATTTTCTTACCACATCATCGGTAATGGGCTTGCTGATGCTGTCTTTATCGCCGACTTTAAGTTTTTCGTAGGTCCAGGCCATAATATTTCTCCTTGGTAATTTGTCACGCCCTTCAGGCGACAGGGCGTTTGCCGGTGTTTATTCAGCCGGATGAAACACCGCGGGTTGGCTCCGTTCGAGATGAGGAGCGCCGGAACAGTGGCCAGCTTCAGGATTTGTTCCCAGGCTCCGGCGAAATTTTACTTTGCCGCTCTCCGCCTTGGTTGTCAAGCCCTTGAAGACTAAAAACCACCGCTCCGGCGCGCTCATTTTCGGCACCTGCCGGTTTTTTTCATTTAACAGGCGGCCCCCCGCATTATACTTTGCCCAGGCCCAGCACGGTCCAGACCAGGATCAGGACGAGGGTGACCGCGAAAGGAATCACCACTGTGGACATGCCGATATCGGGATAGGATTTCTTGTGGGTCATGCCGGTAATGGCCAGCAGGGTTATGACCGCGCCGTTGTGCGGCAGGGAATCGAAACCGCCCGAAGACATGGCGGCCACGCGGTGCAGGAGCTCGGGATCCAGGCCTATGCTGTTGGCCCATTCCAGATAGCGCGCGCCCATGGCTTCCAGGGCGATGCTCATGCCGCCGGAGGCGGAACCGGAAATGCCGGCCAGCACGTTGACGGTCAGGGCTTCGGAAAGCAGCGGGGTGCCGGGGTCAATGGAGAGCAGGAAGCTGCGCACCGAGGCAAAGCCGGGGAGGGAACTGACCACGTTGCCGTAGCCCGTTTCCGAGGCGGTGTTCATGATGGCCAGAAGGGAGCCGATGGCTCCGGTGTTCAGGGCTGTCTGCAGGTTGCCCCGGGCCTTGAACTGCCGGCCCGCGAAAACGATGGCCAGAAGTATGCCTATGATCAGGGAGAGGATCAGAGCCCAGTTGGCCACGGGAATACCCTGGTTGGCCAGGGGAAGGGAGGCGGTGCCCGCCATCATGTCCTTGCTCCAGCCGCTCATGATTTTGGTGAGAGCGAAGTTGAGCACGAGCACGGCCAGCAGGGGAGTGACGGCCAGCAGGGGGGGCAACTCCGGAACTCCGTCGTTGAAGTTGGTTGACACCCGGGTGTCGGGCTCGCCGTAGCCTTCACCCGCGGCCAGCATCTTGCGCTTGCGGTATTCCAGCCAGAGGCAGCCAAGCACGGCGATGAGTATGGCGCCGATCAAGCCGAAGGCCGGGGCGGCGTAAGCGTCGGTATGAAAATAGTGGGCAGGGATAATGTTCTGAATCTGCGGGGTGCCGGGGGTGGCCGTCATGGTGAAGCCGAAAGCTCCCAGGGCTATGGCTCCGGGAATGAGGCGGCGCGGCAGATTGGCCTCGAGGAAAAGGGCCGAGGCGAAGGGGTAGACGGCGAAGGCCACCACAAAGAGGCTCACTCCGCCATAGGTCAGCACGGCCGCGGAGAGCACCACCGCCAGCACCGCGCGCTCAGGGCCGAGCTTTCCAGCGATGAAGCGGGCCACGGAACGGGCCGCGCCGCTTTCCTCCATCACCTTGCCGAAAACCGCGCCCAGGAGGAAGACCGGGAAGAAGTTCTTCACATAGGTCACCGCCTTGATCATGAAGAGCTCGGTATAACTGGGCAACAGAGAGTGCCCGGCGGTAAAGGCGGCCAACAGGGCGCAGACCGGCGCGAACAGGATCACCGAGTAACCCTTGTAGGCGATGTAGGTCAATAGCAACAAAGAAAGGATGATTCCGATAACCATTTACGCACTCCTTGAAAATGATTAAAAGATGATGAAACGGATTGTTTGAGAAACGGCGTCTTACGGCTGACCACGCCCGCCCTCCGCGCAAGCGGGATTGCCGCGCCCGCAGATCTTTCCCCGGCAAGGAAAATTTCGCAATATCCCGAATCGCCGCTGTATTTTCAACCCACAGCCGGCTCCGTCCACCGGCTGTGTCTACTTATTACGACATGATTCTTCTGTCAACCCCTTGCCCGGCAGAAAATCGGAGAGAACGGACAGGCGCCCCCAATTGAGATTTGCTCCGGAACGAAATTTGTCTTATGAAACTCACAGCTAGCCGGGAGGGCGCATGGCCAAAGACTGCTGCAACGGCAAACTCCATCAGCTCATGTTCAAGAAATACATGGAAATATCCACCGATGGGGTGCTGGGGGTGGACGTTTCCGGGCGCATAGTGGAAATCAACGAGTCCTATTGCGATTTTCTGGGCATAGCCAGGGACGACGCCATTGGGAAACCTGTGCAGACCGTTATCCCCACGACGAAAATGCTGACCGTCATTAAAAAGCGTCTTACTGAAATCGACTCCATCCACCACCTGAGAGACGACGACCTGGTCGGGGTCATCACCAGCCGGGCGGTGGTGCTGGACGAAAACAACCAGACCGCCGGAGCCATAGCGCAAATCCGTTTTGTGGACAGAACCTCGGAACTGGCGGAGCGCCTGCAGAAACTCCAGGCGGAAGTCCACAGCTACAAAGAAAAGCTCCTGCTTTCCAACCACAACCTCTCCACCTTTGAATCCATAGTCTGCTCCAACCGGCGCATGAAAGAACTGAGCCAGACGGCCATGAAGATGTCCGGGCATGATTTTCCCGTGCTGCTGCTGGGAGAAACCGGGACAGGCAAGGAAGTTTTCGCCCACGCCATCCACAACGCTTCGCCCAGATCCAAAAACGCCTTTATCCATGTGAACTGCGCCGCCATTCCCTCGGAACTGCTGGAAAGCGAGCTTTTCGGCTACGAGGAGGGAGCCTTTTCCGGAAGCCGCAAGGGAGGCAAACCAGGAAAGATAGAACTGGCGGACAACGGCACGCTTTTTCTCGACGAAATCGCCGATATGCCGCTGCCCATGCAGGGCAAGCTTCTGCTCGCGCTGCAGGACGGCAACATCGACCGGCTCGGAGCCGTGAAATCACGCAAGGTGAACGTGCGGATCATGGCCGCGACCAACAAGAATCTGCTGAAAAAAGTGGAGGAAAAAACCTTCCGCGACGATCTCTACTACCGCATCAACGTCATGCGCCTGGAACTGCCGCCCCTGCGCGAAAGAACGGAGGATATCCCCCTTTTGACGGAATTTTACCTGACCCAGCTCAACCTGCAGTACGGAATGCAGAAATTTTTCTCCAGAGCGGCCGGAGCGGCGCTCAGGAAGTACTCCTGGCCGGGCAATGTCCGGGAGTTGCGCAACGCCGTTTTCAGCTCCTTCATCCTGACGGACGGAAACCTCATAGACCTGCAGCACCTGCCCGTGGAAATAGCCATCCGCAGAAAACTGCATTTTTCCTACCCCTCCCCCGGCAATTACCGATCCCTGCGGCTTCAGCCGCTGATGCAGGAGCTGGAAAAGGAGATTATTCTCCAGGCGCTGAAAGAGTGTAACAACAATTACGCCGCCGCCTCCAGATTCCTGGGCATACATCGGGGGACCCTGTATAAAAAGGTGCGGAAGCTCCTGCCGCCGGAGGAGTGACCTTCCTTTGCGGGAAGCCCCGCGGGAAGCCTCCGCACCGGGCGCGCGCCGGAGGAAGGCTCGTTCCTCCGGCGTGTCTTCCCGTCTATAAAATACCCAGACTGTAAATCGGGATGACCGCGAAGTTCAGAAACACCGGGATGACCACGGAACACATGCCCACATCGGCGTAGGACTGCCGGTGGGTCAGACCGCAGATGGCCAGCACGGAGATGACCGCGCCGTTGTGCGGCAGGCTGTCCAGGCCGCCGGAAGCCAGGGAGGCTATGCGGTGCAGCACTTCCGGATCCAGGCCTATTGAATTGGCCCATTCCAGATAGTGGGCGCCCATAGCTTCCAGGGCTATGGCCATGCCCCCGGAGGCGGACCCGGTGATGCCGGCCAGGATGTTGACGGTGAGGGCTTCGGAAATCAGCGGAGTGCCCGGATCTATGCTCATGAGGAAATCGGAGACGGTCTTGAAGCCGGGCAGGGAACTGACCACGCTGCCGTAGCCCACCTCCGTGGCCGTGTTCATGATGGTCAGGAGCGAGCCTATGGCGCCGGCGCTGAGGGCCGTGGAGATGTTGCTCACCGTCTTCATGTTCTTGAAGCCTATGGCGATGGCCACCACGCAGCCTGCGAAAATGGCTACAATCAGGGCCCAGATGGCGGCTGAACCTTTCATGCTGACGCCGGCGAAGATTTCCTGGGTCGGTTTTTCCCAGTTCGGGATGGCGTTGGTCAGGTAGAGATTGAGCCCCAGCACCACGATCATGGGCAGGAGGGCCAGAATGGGGTTCATTTCAGATTGCTCCGCCCCGGGATCCGGCTCGTTTATATGTCCTTCGCCATAACCTTCGCCCGCGGCCAGAAGCTTGCGCTTGCGCCATTCGAGCCACAAAATGCCCAGGACGAGCATGAGTATGCCGACAACTATGCCGAGCACGGGGGCGGCAAAGGTGGTCGTGCCGAAGTAGCGGGTGGGGATGATGTTCTGCAGTTGGGGAGTGCCGGGAAAGGCCGTCATGGGGAAGGTGAACATGCCCAGGGTGAGCGTGCCCGGAATGAGCCTTTTGGGAATGCCGGCCGTGCGAAAGAGGACCGCGGCAAAGGGATAGACGGCGAAGGCCACGACAAAGACGCTCACGCCGCCGTAGGAAAGAACGCCGGCGGCCAGGGTGGTGGCCAGGATGGCCTTATCCGGGCCTAACTTGTCGGCAATGGCCCGGGCGATGGAGCGGGCCGCGCCGGAAGCTTCCATGATTTTGCCGAACAAGGCTCCCAGCAGAAAAAGGGGGAAGAAGTTCTTGATGAAGACCACCCCCTTGGCCATGAAGACGTCGGTATAGGTGGGCAGAATGGGCCAGCCGGCGGTCAGGGCGGCGAGAATGGCGCACAGCGGGGCGAAAACGATGACGGAAAAGCCCCGATAGGCCAGAAGCATGAGCAGAAACAACGAAATAATGATTCCGATAACCATAGCGCCTCCAAGTAATTTAATTTTTTCTGGCAGATAACCCTCCGGTAAAGCGGGCGCGCCTCATTTGAGCTTCAAGCCCATGAGCCTGTCCTGAAAGATGCGCCCGTCCATTTCCCTGAGCTGACCGGAAATCACCGGCCTGAATTCCATCTGCGCCAGGACGTCCTTTTCCAGACTGATCCCCGGGGCTATTTCCGTCAGCACCATGCCTTCCTCCCGCAATTCGAATACGGCGCGCTCGGTGACGAACATGACCTTCTGGCCCACGGAGGCCGCGTACTCGCCGCTGAAGGTGATCTGTTCCACCTGTTTTATGAATTTTTTGCTTTTTCCCTCGACGTCGATGCGCAGCTTGCCGTCGGCGACGCTGGTTTTCAGGCCGCCGGCCGTGAAAGTGCCGCAGTAAATCACCGCTTTGGCGTTCTGGGAGATATTGATGAAGCCGCCGGGGCCGACCACGCGCCCGCCGAATTTGCTCACATTCAGGTTGCCGTGCATATCGGCTTCGGCCAGGCCGAGATAGGCGATATCCACGCCGCCGCCGTCGTAGAAATCGAACTGGTAAGCCTGGTCTATGATGCTGTCGGGGTTGGTGCAGGCGCCTATGCCCAGGCCGCCGGCCGGAATGCCGGCTATGGTGCCCGATTCTATGGTCAGGGTGATCTCTTCGGCCACTCCTTCCTCGGCGGCCACGTTGGCCACCCCTTCCGAAACCCCTATGCCCAGATTCACCAGAGCGCCGGGAGTCAGTTCCATGGCGGCCCGCCGCGCGCAGATCTTACGCTCGTTCAGGGGCATGGCGGGCAGGGAATCCAGGGGAACGCGGGTTTCCCCGGAAAAAGCGGGATTGTATTCCGGCCCGAAGAAGCCTTGCGGATGATTTTTGGGATCCGCCACCACCACATAGTCGACCATGACGCCGGGGAGCTTGACCTGTTGAGGCTTGAGCGTGCCGTGTTCGGTGAGCCTCTCCACCTGCGCTATGACGATTCCTCCATTGTTTTTGACGCAGGAGGCAATGCTGATCTGCTCAAGGAACAGGGCCTCCTTCTCCATGGTGATGTTTCCCCTGGTGTCGGCGGTAGTCCCCCTGACAACGGCCACATCCAGGGAAAGGGCTTTGTAGAAAAGCCACTCCTTCCCGCCTATGCTCATGAGCTCGACCACCTCGCCCCTGGTTACGCTGTTGGCGCGGCAGCCTTCCACCCTGGGATCGGCATAGGTCTTCAGGCCGACATGGGTAAGCACCCCCGGCTTGCCTCCGGCGGTGGCGCGCAACAGATGGGTGATCACGCCCTGAGGAACGATAAAGCACTCGACCTTTTCCTCCGCGATGAGCTTGCCCAGTTTCGGAGCCAGCCCTATATGCCCGGCATAGACCCTGGCCACCAGGCCTTCATGCCCCAGATGGTTCATGCCGCGATCCCCCCGGTCGCCTATGCCCGCGCACCAGACCAGGTTCAGCTTTTCAGGTGTGCCGGAGGCCAGAAATTTTTCCTCCAGGGCCGCCAGAATCTCTTCCGGCACTCCGAAACCGACGAATCCGCCCACCGCCACCGTACTTCCGCTTTTAATCAGGTTTACGGCTTCCTTTCCTGTAATTACTTTCATAAGCTCTTCACTCCGGATTAAATTTTGACTTTCAATTTCCCCTTCCGGCGCGACGGCGCGCAGAAAGCGCGGCCACGCCGGAAAGCGTCCCGTTTACATGGTGTCTTCAATGCTGTCGGCGGCCGTCACCAGAGCCTCGCCCTCAATGACCAGCTCGCCGCGCTGGTTCATGCCGGTCATTTTCAGGCGGATCTTGTTTTTCTCCAGCTTTTCCACGACCTCGCCCCTGGCGGTGACAGTATCGCCAAGCTTGACCGGCCTCCTGAAAACGCAGGTTTGCGAAAGATAAAGCGTGCCTTTGCCGGGCAGGTAATTTCCGAGAACGGTCGAAAAAAGACCGGCCGTGAGCATGCCGTGGGCGATGCGGCCCTGCATTTTCAAGCCCAGGCGGCTTGTGTGCATGTACACGTCGTCAACGTGCGCGGCGTTGAAATCGCCGGTAATGCCGGTATAAGCCTGCACGTCGCTCTCGGTGATGGTTTTTGTGAAGGTGGCCGCATCGCCGACATTGATCTCGGCATAGGTGAAGCCTCTGCGGACAGTTGCCATTGCGCTTCCCTCCTGTTGAAAAGTTTAGGCCAGCAGGTGCCTGGCTATGACCATACGCTGGATTTCGTTTGTGCCTTCATAGATTTCAATGATTTTGGCGTCCCGCATATAGCGCTCCACCGGGTAGCTCCTGGTGTAGCCGATGCCGCCGTGTATCTGCACGGCCCTGGTGGTGACCGACATGGCGGTCTGGGCGGCGTGAAGCTTGGCCATGGCCGACTGCCTGGAATAATTCTTATGTTGATCTTTCAGACGGGCGGCGTTGTAGACCAGCAGGCGGGAAGCCTCCACTTCCAGGGCCATATCCGCCAGCATCCACTGTATGCCCTGATTCTCGGCAATGGGCCGGCCAAACTGCACGCGCTGCCTGGCGTAATCCACAGCGGCCTCCAGAGCGCCCTGCGCCAGGCCCACTCCCTGCGCGCCTATGCTGATGCGCCCGCCGTCCAGAGCCCCCATGGCCACCTTGAAGCCTCCGCCTTCCTCTCCCAGAACGTTTTCCGCCGGCACGACGCAGTCCTTCAGAATGATTTCCGTGGTGGAAGAGCCGCAGATGCCCATTTTTTCCTCAAGCTGCCCCACCATGAAACCGGGGAACTCCTTTTCCACAATAAAGACGGTCAGGCCTTTCAGGCCCTTGCTCCTGTCGGTTACGGCCATGACCAGAAAAACCCCGGCGTAGCCGCCGTTGGAGATGAAGATTTTGGTTCCGTTCAGAATGTAGGAATCGCCTTTGCGCACGGCGGAAGTGGTCTGCCCCGAGGCATCGGAGCCGGCGCCGGACTCGGTGATGGCAAAGGCGCCCAGTTTGCGCCCGCCGGCCAGATCAGGCAGGTACTTTTTTTTCTGGGCCTCCGTCCCGTACTGCAGTATGGCCTGCGTACAGACCGACATGTGCACGGAAAGAATGACGCCGTGGGTGGCGGAGACGCGGGAAAGCTCCTCCACGGCCAAGATGTAGGAAAGGACGTCTCCCCCGGAACCCCCGTATCCTTCGGGAATGGTCAGCCCGAAAAGGCCGAGTTCCGCCATGCGGGGTATGGACTCCTCCGGAAAGCGGTGCTCCTTGTCAATGGCGCCCGCAATGGGACGCACTTCGCTCTCCGCGAACTCGCGCACCATATTTTTGATAAGCAGTTGATCCTCTGTCAAATTGTACATTCTATGCCTCTCCTTCAAGGTTTTACTGGTATGTGCGGTAAAAATCCCCGGAGCGCTTCGCGCCCTGGGGGCGAACCCGCGCTTGCCTTAATGCATAAAGCCTGCCTAAAATAAAACTAATATATTCAACATGATACTCGTAGACGCCCCGAAAACTTCTGTCGCTTTTCGGAGAATTGTCGCTGTTCAAAAACAAAGTAGCTGTCAGGCAAAGGAGCGCGGCGTATATTTAGCGGGCTGTACCCGGACGCAAGTTGAGAAAAAACCGGGGTATGCATGCCGGAATTACGGGCTGTAAGCCTTCGTTGCCGCCTATATTAAATTATCCAAGCATGTTACTTGTAAATAAGACTTTTCGGAGCCGCCGTTTTTCCTGTATCCGTTCCGCGACAGTTCCGCGCCCGCCCCGGAACAAAAAATTTGTTGTATACTGCCGCGGCAAGAGATAAATATAGCCGCTGAAGCTTGCTTTTTTTATTAACAAGAATTATTACTGATAATAATCAATCATTATGGAGGAGAGTGCCATGGCCAAATTAAATGAGGTCTATAAATGCTTGAAATGCGGTAATATTCTGGCTACGCTGCATGAAGGGACATGTGTTCCCGATTGTTGCGGCGAAGCCATGCGTCTTTTAAAGGAAGGCAGCACGGACGGGGCCAAAGAGAAGCATGTGCCGGTCATCGAAAAAACCGCCGCCGGCTATAAAGTGAAGGTGGGTTCGGTAAGCCACCCCATGGAGGACAAGCACTGGATCGAGTGGATCGAGCTTATCGCCGACGGCAAATCCTACCGCCAGTTCCTTAAGCCGGGGCAGATTCCGGAGGCGGATTTTCCCCTGAAGGCCGATAAGGTCACGGCCCGCGAATATTGCAATCTGCACGGGCATTGGAAGGCTGAAGCCTGAGCCTTGGCCGCCGTAAAGGAGGAGAGATGAAAAAATACGTATGTTCGCTTTGCGGTTATGAGTATGACCCGGCGGAAGGAGATCCGGATCACGGCGTAAAGCCGGGGACTCCGTTTGACCTTCTGCCCGCGACTTGGGTCTGCCCTTTGTGCGGAGCCGGAAAGGAAGAATTCGAAGCCGCGGAATAAATTGAGGCTTGTTGAGGCTTGCTCCGCCGTTGCCTGGCGCGGCGGAGCATTTTTCCGAGCGGATAATCTGAGTGTCAAATTGACTTAAAATCTCTAAAATGGGGATATACGATGGCGCCTGTGGAAATTAGAAAGGATCTGTTCTGGGTGGGGACCGCGGACTTCGGCTGCCGCAACTTTCACGGCTATTCCCTGGCTCCCAGAGGCACCAGCTACAACGCCTACCTGCTCAGAGACGAAAAAACCGTGCTCTTCGACACCGTGCAGGCCCATGCAGCCCCGGCTCTGCTCCGGCATCTGGAGGAGATTGTTCCGGCTGAAAAAGTCGATTACATCGTGGTCAACCATCTGGAGCAGGATCATGCCGGGGCTCTGGACGAAATGGTCCGGCGCTGCCGGCCGGAAAAGATTTTCTGCTCCGCTCCGGGGGCAAAATCCATGGCCGGTTATTTCGATACGCGCGACTGGCCCGTGCAGACCGTAAAGACCGGCGACAGCATAAGCACCGGACGCCGGCATGTCAGCTTTGTGGAAACCCGTATGCTGCACTGGCCGGACAGCATGTTTTCGTACATCCCCGAAGAAAAGACCCTGATCTCCAACGACGCTTTCGGGCAGAACATAGCCAGCAGCTTCCTTTACGCCGATCAGGCGGAGCGGAGCGATCTCTCCGCGGCGGTGGAAGAATATTTCTACAACATTGTCCTGCCCTTTTCCTCCCAGGTTCTTAAAACCCTGGATCTGGCCGCGGAGCTGAAACTGGATATAGAGCTGCTTGCCCCGGATCACGGCCTGATCTTCCGCACTCCGGAGGACGTGGCCTTTATTCTCGCCAAGTACAGAGAACTGGCCCTGCAGAAGCCCCGGAAAAAGGCCCTCATTTTCTACGACACCATGTGGCAGAGCACCGGGCAGCAGGCCCTGGCCATTGCCGACGGCCTGTCCGAAGCGGACGTGCCCTACCGGATCATGTTCCTCAAGAATCACCACCACAGCGAGGTCATGACCGCGCTGGCCTCCTGCGGCGCGGTCATAGCCGGCTCCCCCACCCACAACAACGGCCTGCTCCCCCTGGTCGTGGCCATGCTGACCTATATGAAGGGACTGCGCCCGCAGAACCGCCTGGGCGGGGCTTTCGGCTCCTACGGCTGGTCCGGCGAGGCCCCGGGGCAGATAGCGGATATCTTGGGCTCCATGAAGATGGAGCAGCCGGCGCCGCCTCTCAAATGCCTGTACAAGCCCAAAAAAGAAGACCTTGAGGCCGCCCGCGCCCTGGGGAGAAGCATAGGCCGGGAACTCGCGGCCCGTTGCGCCGTATAGGGCGGCCCCAGGCGCGGAAAAGGCCCTAAAACGGCCAGATCATGTCCAGAAATCTGCTCAGCCATCCTGGGGCCTGTTTTTCGGCCAGGGTGCCCTTGCCGTAATATCCGATGCTGGAGTTGGCCAGTTGGGTGGAAAGCACGGAGTTGTCCGAGAGCACGTCGCTCCCCCGGACCAGACCTTTTATGACCATGTATTCCGTTTCCGTATTCACCTTGATTTCTCTTGCTCCGGCCACTTCCAGAACCCCGTTGGGGAGCACGTTTATCACCCTGCCGCCTATGGTGGTGGTGACGCTGTTGGAGCGCGACGTTTTTCCCGAAGCTTCATGGTCAATCTTGGTGCTGGCCGAGATAAGGGGAGACTGGCCGACCTGCCCGGCCATAACTCCGCCGAAGAGAACCGGAGAGACGCTTTTACGCCCGAGCAGAGCGCTTACGCCCACATCGACCGTGGATTCGCGTTCGGCCTTGGTGTCCGCCTGATTGGACGCCTTGGTGTTTTCCACGATTTTTATCAGGATTATGTCTCCCACCCGGCGGGCGCGGGAATCCTCAAACAGCATTCCGGAGGAGGATTCGCTGAAGATGGACCCCGGATTGGCGTAACGCTCTTCGGGTTCGGTATAGGGCTGCACGGAACCTCCCATTCCGGCCATGACCGGAGTGGCCTCGTCGGCGGTTCCGCCGCAGGCGGAAAGGGCCAGGAAGGCGCACAGCGCCGGAACTCCCGCGTAATGTCGAATATTGTTCATGTGCTTACCTCTCTGCCTGAGCCGGCAGTCTTGTTTCCGGCGCTTCACCGGGTATATCCGCCCCGCGCGGGCGCATTGCCCCGGAAAAGGCCATCACGGTATCGGCGTCAAAGACGACGGCATATATCCGCCTTTTACTTTGCAGATTCCTGACCGGAATGGTCTCCCCGCTGACCCCGTCCGCCAGGGCCTCGACCGTGGCGCTCAGGCGCACGGTGCTGCTTTCGAAGACAAGTCTTACGATGGAGCCTTTTTTAATAGTGGGAACATAGGTCAAATCGCTGAGCAGTATGGGCTGATCAACGGAAATGGGGCGCAGAGCCTGCCAGGGGCCGCCCCGTCCGTCCCAGGGAGCGTCACGCAGATAGGCCAGATTCTTCCGGACAAAGGTTATGTGTTCCGGGCTCAGCACCTCCCCCCTGTTCACGGGTATGGTCAGGCAGGGAACAACGGCCCAGCAGTCCACAAACACGCTGCCTGTGAGACGGCGCGCCACGCTGCCGTCCACTTCGCGCACATTGTAACGCAGGCTGAGGCGCCCCGGAGCCGGAAGCGCGGGGGGCTCAAGTTCCAGTTCCTGAGCCGGATGGGCCAGAAATACGGGAGCGGGCAGACGGAAGTCCGAAAAGCTCACCTCTCCGGGCAGGGAGGCCAGCAGCGGAGTCAGAGTACTGACCGTCAATTTCTGCACCGCGGCGCCATCCAGTATTTTTCCTCCGCGCTGCAGGGTAATGGATGGAGGATACAGGCAAAGCGCGGCCAAATCCTGACCCAGGCTGTTCAGCACAGCCTGCTGCAGGCGCGGTCTGGTAAGGCTGAGGCCGGGGCCGCTTTCTTCCGGCGCGGGCCAGAGCTCGCGGGCGGACAGATCCTTCCAGAGTTCCTCCGGCATCGCGCCGGCGGGCGCGGCTATCTCTCCCAGCAGCACCGTGGGGCCGTTTACCACCGCCGCCTCAAAAATGCGGATCCGCCAGCTTTCCTGAGCCGTAAAGCCAGGAGCGCTCCTCTCCCGGCCCCGCGTTTCCTCCTGTTTTACTCCGACCGCCCTGACCGCCCCGGATTGCCTGGCCTGGGTGACGCTTGTCCTGGCCGCGGCGGAAGCCGGGCCGCCGCTGAGGCTGGCGGCCCGGGAAATAGGGCTGTGCAGGAATAACCCGAAGATGAGGGCCGTGAATAAAGCCGGGAAAAATGTGCCGGAAACGGCAGGCCGCGGCCTCGTTTCCTTTTTACTTGTCTTGCTGTTTATTTCACGCATGGCGTTTCTCCGCTTCTCGCGCCCCTTATGGCGGCAAGCCCGCGGCGGGGCTTCGCGGGCGGACCCGGGGCGGCGGCTATGCTTTTCAGCGTTTGAGCTGGACAGCGGTCTGCAACATGGAGTCGGAGGTCTGGATGGCCTTGGAATTCATTTCATAGGCGCGTTGTCCCACGATCATGTTGACCATTTCATCCACCACTTCCACATTGGACATTTCCAGAAAACCCTGGGCAATGGTGCCCACATTCTCTTCTCCGGGCACTCCTTCCTGAGGTTCGCCCGAGGCTTCGGTAAGGTTGAAGAGGTTGCGGCCCAAAGCTTCCAGGCCGGCCGGATTTATAAAGGTGAAAAGCGGAATGTCCGCCGCGGCCAGCTCTTCGTTGTTCCCGTCCAGGGCGGCTATATGCCCGTTTTCCGTAACCACTATATTTTTCGTTTCCACAGGCACGGCAAACTCCGGCTGCAGCACATAGCCGTTGGCGGTGACCACTATGCCGTCCTGGTTCAGCTTGAAAGCCCCGGCTCTGGTATAGCGTTCCTCCCCGTTGACCATGACCTGGAAAAAGCCGTCGCCCTCAATGGCCAGATCCAGAGGATTATTGGTATTCTGATAATCGCCCTGGGAAAATACCTTGTGCACGGCGGTGGGCCGCACGCCCAGACCCACCTGTATGCCGGTGGGTATGCGCTGATCGCCGTCGGTTCCGGTGATGGAACCGGCGATGCGCATGTTCTGGTAAATCAGATCCTCGAATTCGGCCCGGTTCTTTTTGAAGCCCACGGTATTTACGTTGGCCAGGTTATGCGAGATAACGTCAATATTAAGCTGCTGGGCATGCATGCCGGTGGCCGCTGTCCACAACGAACGCATCATAAAATTATCCTCCTGCCTAAAATCCCGGTTAATTCGTTGCGCCGGCCCTACCGGTTGCGCCCGACTCTGGTGATGGCCTCACGGTCAACGGAATCGCTGCTTTGCATGACTTTCTGGTAAGCTTCGAACTGCCGCTGGGCCTCGATCATGTTCACCATTTCGTAAACCACGTCCACATTGGGAGTTTCCAGAAAACCCTGGACCATAAAGCCCGGCGCTTCTATTTCTTCCACCTGCGCTCCGTTGCGCGCCCGGAAAAGATTCCCGCCCATTTTCTCCAGTTTGCCCAGATCATCCACCGAGACCAGGGAAATCTGCGCTATTTCCGCGCCGTCGGCGAAAATGCGCCCGTCTTCGGCGATCACCAGATGTTTGACTCCGGGCGGAATCACAATCTCTCCGCCCGCGCCCAGCACGCTGAAACCCTGCTCGGTGAGGATCTCGCCTTCGGGGCTGAGGCGGAAATGTCCGTTGCGCGAGTAGAAATCGCCGCCCGGAGTGCGGACGGTGAAAAATCCCTCGCCGCTGATGGCCAGATCCAGAGGTCCGCCGGTGGCGTTAAGGCCGCCCTGCGAAAAATCGGTCATGGCCTCGGCCAGACGGGGTCTGGCCCGGTGCTGGGGCTCCGGGAAAAGCTTTTCGGAACGCACATTCGCCACAGGCTCCATAATCTGATCATGGGCAAACATGATGAAAGTATCGCGGAAAGCCAGAGTGTCGCGCTTGTAGCCGGTGGTGGTGACGTTGGCCAGATTGTTGGCTATGTTGTTCATGCGGTGCTCGTTGCTCAAAGCCCCGAACAATCCGCTAAACATACTGTTTTGCATATAACCTCCGGGAGCGGCTTTTCTTTGACGAACCGCCCCAAAACAACGCTTTAAGCTGAGTTAAGCAACTTACGGGCCAAAAGGCCCGGAACAAGCAAACATAAGGGATCTGGGGCGGAGCGCGGGAAGAAATTTCCTGATTTCGGGGCCGGGTGACGATTTTTTGACCGGACGCTGAAAATACATAAAAAAGTCTTGCCAAAAAGCGGCTATCTGGCTAAAAAGCATTTCTACGCCGGGGTGGTGGAATTGGTAGACACGCTAGATTCAGGATCTAGTGCTGGCAACGGCATGGGAGTTCGAGTCTCCCCTTCGGCACCATAATAAAAACAACAGAGGTTAGTCGAGCTGATAGGCTTTACTAACCTGTTCCTTTTTCCCCTTCTTGTTGGTTTATCTCCCCTATCTCTCCCCCGTTTGTTTAATACCATTTTTTTCCCTTTCATTGCTTGGTCTGCATATATAGAAAGCGGCCGCAATCCCCTACAAGTTAATAGATCCCCTTAGAAAAAGTCGTAGCCATCCTCCCCCCTATCCCCTCCTTTTAAGAAAACAAACCAGAATAGTCCTACGGCGATTGTCGACCGCGAAAAAATTACGGGTCCTCTCTCGGCCCCCTCTCTATGCGGCGACGTGTGACCCCAAAAAGCGTG
>JAISOL010000054.1 GCA_031275645.1 Deltaproteobacteria bacterium | reverse complement strand
GATCGGGTACTTGCCCCAGACAATCCCATAAGGTAGCCAGTTCAGTTTGCATATGCATTCCTCCGTGGCCATATTTTCTAAAATTTTTCTAAAAAATCAAGAACAGAATGACCCTGGAGCCTTGAAGAAACGCTCCGGCAGGCGCATGGCCGAGCGCAATGACGCCCGCGCAGGCGCTTAACCGCGCAAATGAATTGCGCCTGCGCCCTCGCGGCGGGCATCCGCTCACGCGGCCGCCGCAAGCGGGTTGCGGCCCGCCTTTCGCTGCGCCCGGCCGCCCGGCAGCGACCGGGATAGCCGATTAATTGGCCTGCTTGCGGATAAAGCAGGGGATGTCCCCCGCATCTTCCTCGCTGAAGCTGTAAGCCTTCATACCAGGGACATGCCCGTTTTTTTTCTCGGAAGGGGCGGCATTGGCGGTCAACCCCCATTCCTGTTCCGCACGGCGTTGCAGCGCCGACTGCTCCAGATTGCCGGGAGCGATGAGCCCGGCGGGCCGGGGGTTCTGCGCCTGTGCGCGCAAACTCACCCAATTTTCGGCCGGAGCCGGCTGAGAACGGCGCGCCGGCGGAAGCCCGTTTCTGGAGTAGCCGGGTATCTCCACCGGCGGGGTCATGTCGCTGTCTATGCCGGTGGCTATCACGGTGATGCTGACTTCATCGTTTTCTTCCTCCAGCAGGACATGCCCGTAAAATACATCGGCGTTCTGGTCGGCGGCCTTGGTTATTATATCAGCGGCTTCGCTGAGTTCCTCCATAGTCAGGGACTGATCGGAGGTTATATTGAAGAGTATGGCCTGGGCTCCGTCAATATTCGCGTCTTCCAGCAGCGGGCTGTTGATGGCCTGTTGCGCGGCCTCGCGGGCGCGATTTTCGCCGCTGGCCGCCCCCACGCCCATCAGAGCGCGTCCGGGTTTGCTCATGGCCGTTCTGACATCGTTAAAATCCAGGTCCACATAGCCGGACTTGGTGAGAAGCTCGACTATGCCCCTTACGCTATGGTAAAGCACGTCGTTGGCCGCATTGTATCGCTCAAGGAAAGTGGCGTTTTTCGGGGCCAGCAGCACCAGGCGATCATTGGGGATGACAATCAGGTTGTCCGCGTGTTTGCGCAGTTCCTCCACTCCGGCTTCGGCCGAGGCCATGCGCCTGTGCCGCTCAAAACTGAAGGGCTTGGTAACCACGCCTACCGTGAGTATGCCCATTTCACGGGCGAATTGCGCCACCAGCGGCGCGGCGCCGGTTCCGGTGCCTCCGCCCATGCCGGCGGCTATAAAAAGCATGTCGGCGTCGCCAAGCATGTCCTGGATCATGGATTTGCTTTCCTGAGCCGCCGCCAGCCCGATCTGCGGGTCGCCGCCCGCTCCCAGGCCTTTGGTCAGTTTCGGGCCGAGCTGAACTTTATATTCGGCCAGGGATTTGTTCAGCACCCGCATTTCGGTGTTGGCCGCGATAAACTGCGCCCCGGTCATCCGCGAGTTGATCATGTGGTTGATCGCATTGCCGCCGCCGCCGCCAACGCCAATCACCTTTATTTTGGGCAGAGAACCTGCTTCCTCCACCAGTTCCGTGAATTCCATATCTTCCTCCTTTTAAAGCGGTTTATGCTTCAAATGCTTGCTTAACGGCGCATCAGCGCACATCGGTGAACCATTTTTTGAAACGGGAGAGGATTTCTCCCAGCGAGAAATCCTTCTGGGGGTTGTTGAAATCAATTTTTCTTCCGCTCCGGCCTTCGGCGGCTTCCTTTTCCACGCCGTAGCACAACAGACCCACGGCAGTGGCGCAATCCGGACTGGCGGCCACATTCTTGAGCCCTCCCAGATTGCGGGGGTAACCTATGCGCGCGGGCAACTCGAAAATCTGTTCGCTGAGCTCCTGGCAACCGGCAATCATGGAACCTCCTCCGGTCAAAACCACTCCGGCCACTGCCTGGTTTTTATAGCCGGACTTGATCAAATCCTGATTCACCATAGCCAGTATCTCCTCCATGCGCGCCTGGCATATCTCCGCCAACATGCGCCGGGAAAGCCTGCGCGGCGAGCGGTCCCCCACTTCAGGCACTTCGATGAATTCGTCGGGCAGGACCATATCCACCATAGCGCAACTGTATTTGAGCTTGAGTTCTTCGGCCCGGTCCACGGGCGTGCGCAATCCGTGAGCAATATCCTTGGTCACATATTGCCCGCCCAGGGAAATCACGCTGGTGTGCTTGATGGCGTTGTTGACGAACAAGGCTATGTCCGAGGTTCCGCCGCCCAGATCGACCAGAATCACGCCCAGCTCGCGCTCCTCGTCGGTAAGCACGGCCTTGGAGGAAGCCAGGGATTCCAGCACTATATCCTCCACGGACAGGCCGCTTCTCTGGCAGGCGCGCACTATGTTCTGCGCGCTGGCCACCGCGCCGGTAACTATGTGTACCTTCACCTCCAGGCGCACTCCGGCCATGCCCAAGGGATCCGAGATATCGCCCTGCTCGTCGACAATGTATTCCTGGGGCAGGGTATGGATGATCTCGCGATCCTGCGGAATAGCCTTGGCTCCCGCCGTTTCCAGAGCGCGTTCTATATCCCTGCCCGTGACGGCGTCTCCGCTGATCCTGACCGCTCCTTCGCTGTTGAAGCTGGAGATGTGGCTGCCGGCAATGCCGACATAGACCGAGCGGATTTCCCGGCCGGCCATGAGCTCGGCCTCGGCCAGAGCGTGATGGATATCCCTGGCCGTATTGTCTATGCTCACCACCATGCCCTTGCGCATACCCGTGGAAGAGGAATGCCCTATGCCGTGGATGATTATTCCGTCATTGGCCGTGGCCTCTCCGAGCACCATGCATATTTTGGTGGTGCCTATATCCAGGCCGACCACAATGTCCGATTTCACCATAAAATTTCCTCCCTGCTTCTGCCTTATGAAGCGAAAATCCGGCTCAGAGCCTTCCCCCGCGTCTGGAAACCCATACGTCCCTGCCGTGCGCCTTGATTTCACTCACATATTTAAGTTCGCCCCGCTGCGACAAATCCTTCAACACGCGCCCGAGATTGAGTATGTTGGCTTCGCGGTTATCTAAACCTATGATCAGCCGTATATCCCTGTTCAGACTGATCTCCAGGGTTTTTGAAGCGTTCAGCCGTATTCCGGAAGCGGCGGAAACTTTCAGTGGAAAGTCCAGATGCTCAACGGCCTGCACAATCAACGGCAGTTCCCCGCTCAGGTATTCCGCTCCCTTCTCAATCTCCAGCAAGGGAAGAGAAGAAAACGTGCCGGCGGAAACAGGCGCGATGGGGTTTCCGGCGTCGTCGGCATAGGCCAGTTCTCCGTTAATCCTTACCCAGTATTTTGGCTCGTTTTCCCGGATCTTTATCCGTATGCCGTCCGGAAAAACCCTTTTTATGGAAAATTCAGCCACCCAGGGATTTCCGGCCAGCGCTCTGCCCATATCCCGCATGGAAAGAGCCAGGATATTCCGGCCATAACGCAATCCCATAGTATTTAGAATTTCTCTAGATCTTAGCCTGCTCTGCCCCTCAATATCAATACTTTTTAAGGCGAAATACGCGCTGGTTGTAATATGGCGGTAAATACGCGCCAGCCCCAGGCCGGCTCCGAAAAATATCAACAAGATAAGCGAGATGATAAAAAACCAACGCAGCAGAACCCGCAGCTTGGAGTATAATTTCTTTCCCAGGAGGCCCCTTTTTTCCGCTCCCCCGATATTCTGCTGCAAATTCCGGCGTATCCGGCTGCTGCCGGAAATTTTTTTCAATTCAATCTTTTTCGGCGCTCTGAAACCGGTATTTCGGAAAGGATCGTAAGAGCTGCCGGGCTGCCCGGGAATATGCGTCCTGAGTCCGGCGATCTGCGGCATGTGCTGCGTCACGGCCATATTTCCACCTCCGTTTCCATAAGTACGCCGTTGCGCGCCAGCACCGCCTCTCTGGCTTCCAGGATCAGGGCAAAGGCGTCGTCGGCCCTTCCCCTGCCGCTCGTGTTCACCAGAAAATTGGCGTGGACGGACGAAAAAGCCAGGCCGCCCCTGGATCGTCCCCTGAAACCGGCTTCCTCCAGGAGTTTGCCCGCCTTTTGTCCGGGGGGATTTTTGAAGACGCAGCCGGCGCTGGGCAAATTCAGGGGCTGGGTTTCAGCCTTGCGCCTGAGAGAGGATTGCATTTCCGCTTTTATGCTTTCCGGAGCCTGTCTGGGGAGGAGAAACTCCGCCCCGAGGATCAGGAACCAACCGCCGGGTTCCGGGCAACGGAGAGAAGGCGGCAGGGTGAAGCGGCGGTAACCCAGATCCAGATCTTCTTCCTCCAGGATTCTTATTCCCAGCTCCGGCGTGAACAGGCGCACACGGCGCAGACGATCCCCGATCTCCTGCCCGAAAGAGCCGGCATTCATGGCTATGGCCCCGCCCAAGCGGCCGGGTATTCCGGAAAGTCCGCTCAGCCCGCCCAAGCCCAGACGGAACAGAGTATTCAAAAACAAAGGCAGGGGAAGAGCGGCGGAAGCAGTGACGCGCGCCGTGTTTCCCGTCTCTTCCAGCAAGCGCGGCTCTCTTTTCCGGAAAGCTTCGCCCAGCTCCAGCAGCACCAGGGGCAGAGGCCCGTCATGGGCCAGAATATTGCTGCCCTGCCCCAGAATTGCCGCCTTGCCGCCCAGGCCGGCCAAAACTTCCGGCAGAGCGTCCAGGGAGGCTTCGTCTTCCGCCAGCACACGGGCAATGGCCTCCCCTCCCAGGCGTATGCTGGTGAGTTCGGCCAGTGAAGGAGCGGCCGTAATTTTCAGACCGGGGTAACGCATTGTTTCTTTACCGCGCCTTTATCGCTCGCTTATTTCCCGTCCAGCCAGTTTTGTCCCGCTTTCCAGATACTGCCGGCGCCAAGGGTGAGGAAGAGATCCCCAGGTTTCAGTATTTCCGGCAGAGCCGCTCCCAGATCCTCAATGTCGGGGAAAAAGCGGGTGGAGATATGTGAAACATCCCGGATTCCGCTGGCCAGGCGCTCCCCGTCCACTCCGGGGATGGGAGCTTCGGAGGCCGGATAAATTTCTGTCAGCAGAAGTTCATCCACCTGAAAGAAAGCCTTGCAGAAATCCGCGAACAAAGCCTTGGTCCGCGTAAAACGATGCGGTTGAAAGGCCACCACCAGGCGCCGTTCCGGAAAACACTGCCGGGCCGTACTCAGGGTGGCTCTGATTTCCGCGGGGTGGTGCCCGTAATCGTCCACCAGCAGTATGTCGTTTTTGATGCCTTTCCGTTCAAAGCGGCGGCCCACGCCCTTGAACCCGGATAATCCCCGGATGCAGGTTTTTACCGGCACCTGAAGCTGCATGGCCACGCCTATGGCTCCCAAGGCATTCAGGATATTGTGCCTGCCAGGCTGGGCCAATCTGACTTCTCCCAGGGGCTTTCCATTAAGGAGCACGGTAAAACGGCTGATCTCGCCCAGTTCTATTATCTCCGCCACCATGTCGTTGCCGGGCTCGAAGCCGTAGGTAAAGACAGGGCGTTTCACCAGGGGAAGGATGCGGCGCAATCCGGGATCATCCCCGCAAATTACGTTTGTCCCGTGAAAAGGAACCTTGTTCATGAAATCCGCGAAAGCGCGGTCAATGCGCTCCTGATCCGGATAGAAATCCAGATGATCCGCGTCCACGTTGGTGACGACGTTCATAATGGGAAAGAGGCAGAGAAACGAGCCGTCGGATTCATCGGCTTCAGCCACCAGAAATTTCCCCGCCCCCAGGCGGGCGTTGGAGCCGTGGGCGTTGAGCCTGCCGCCTATGATGACGGTGGGGTCCAGGCCCGCTTCCTCCAGTATTGCGGCGGTCAGGGAGGTGGTCGTGGTCTTGCCGTGGGTGCCCGCGACGGCGATGCTAGTGTGCAGGCGCATGATCTCGGCCAGCATTTCAGCTCTGGGGATGATAGGTATGCCGCGCTCGCGGGCTGTGACTATTTCTTCGTTGTTGTCGGGAATGGCTGTGGATTTCACCAGCACATGCACATCCGCGAGATTATGCCTGGAATGGCCCAGAGATATGTTAATGCCCAGCTCGCGCAAATGGCGCACGGCCGCGCTGTCGGAAATATCCGAACCGCTGACCACATAGCCGGAGTTATGCAGAACTTCGGCTATGCCGCTCATACCGGCTCCGCCTATGCCAACCATATGTATTTTGCGAATCCTCTGCACCTCGCCCTCCTTCAGCTCCGCCCGGAATTGCCGCCCGCGCTTCTGAAATTTACGGCTATTCTGTCCGCCTCTTCCACAAGATTGCCGGCCGCTTCCGGCTGGGCCATGAGCAAAGCGGAGCATGACATGGAATGCAGGGCGGCGCGGTCCCGGATCAAGGCTCCCGTCAGATCCGCCAGCCGTCCGGGCGCGAGATCCTTCTGCTCCACTATCCTGGCCGCTCCGACCTTCCGCATCTGTTCCGCGTTGAAAAACTGATGATTGTGCGTAGCCTGGGGAAAGGGCACAAGTATGGCCGGCAGTCCCGTAACGGCCAATTCAGCCAGAGTGGTGGCTCCGGCCCGGCAAAAAACCAGATCCGCCCAGGCATAAGCCTGATCCATATCTTCTATGAAGGCGTCCACCCGGACTCTTTCCTCTTCACAGACCGCCGTGAGTTCCCTGACCCGCGCGTAATCCCCCTGGCCGCTCTGGATCCAGAGATCCAATCCGGCTCCCAGCAGGAGTTCCAAATCCTCCAGCACCGCGTCGTTCAATGTCCTGGCTCCCTGGCTGCCGCCCAGCACCAGCAGCCTGCCCCGTCCGGAAGCGTTTGTTCCGGAAAATCTGCTTTTGTCTCGATAAAGGGCCAGTATATTCCGGCGTACAGGATTTCCGGTAAGAATACAGCTTCCCGCTGGAAAGCACTTTTCAGCATCCGGCAGAGAGATGCAAATTCTGCTCGCCACGCGGGCGAACAGGCGATTGGCTATGCCCGGCACGCTGTTCTGCTCGTGGAGCATGATGGGCGTTCCGTGCAGGCGGGCGGCCGCCAGTCCGGCCGCCGCCGCATATCCGCCGAAACCTATCGCGATATCCGGATTAAAGCGTCTTATCCTGTTCCAGGATTGCCAGATGCCGCGCAGGAGCAAAAGCCCGGCGCCCGCGGCCTTGAGGCCGCGCCCGAAAAAGCCGCGCACCTGAAGTCCCACGAAATCCAGCCCCGCCTTGCGGACCAGAGACGCTTCCGGCCCGTAACGGCCTCCAAGAAACAGTATTTCCACCCGCGGATAGCGGGAAAGCAGTTCCTCCGCCACGGCCAGAGCCGGGAAGATATGCCCGCCGGTGCCGCCGCCGGTTAAAATGACTTTACTCAGCATGAACAGCTCTCCCTTTATGCCTGTATCTGGAATAATTGAGTAAAAGGCCGATACAGATCAGAGAGGAAACCAGCGAGCTCCCTCCGTAGCTGACCAGAGGCATGGCCACCCCCTTGGAAGGTATGGAGCCGCTGACCACCGCCAGATTCATAAGCATGGGAAGGCACAGCACCAGCGTGAGACCGAAGGCCGTGAGCCTGCCGCGCAGATTTTCCTGCTCCAGGGCTATGCGCAGTCCGCGCCAGAAGATGAAGACCGCCAGAATGAAAACCAGAGTGATGCCCATGAGTCCGAGTTCTTCAGCCAGCACGGAAAGGATGAAATCCGTATGCGCCTCGGGGAGATAGAAAAGTTTCTGCCGGCCGGCGCCCAGGCCGACGCCGTCTATACCTCCGGAACCTATGGCGTAGAGCGACTGCACAAGCTGATAGCCATCGCCGCGGGCATCGGCAAAAGGATCCATGAAACTTACCAGACGCTGCAGGCGATACGGCTCCTTGAGGATCAGGAATACTCCGATCACCCCGGCGAGTACGGCTGAAAGAATGAGGTAAAGGAGACGCGTGCCCCCGATAAGGCACATGAAAAAAAGCAGCATGGCCAGTACCGCGGCCCCGCCGAAATCCGGCTGGCGCAGAAGCAGGAGGCAAAATGTTCCGGTAAAGAGAAAAGGCGGGATGATGCCCCGGCTGAAAGTTTTTATGATGTGCTGCTTGCTGCTCATAAAGTAGGCCAGATACAAGACCAGAGCTATCTTGGCGAATTCCATGGGCTGTATCCTGGTAAAGCCGAGATTCAGCCAGCGCCTGGCCCTGTGTACGGAAACTCCGTGGGAAGTCAGGCAGAGAACAAGCAGGATCAGGCTGCCGACCAGAAACAGATACTGCCATTTTTCAATCCAGGAGAGCGGAATGGCCTGGGCCGCGTACAGACAGGCCAGACCTATGCCGGCGTAAAGCAGTTGACGTTTGAAAAAATAGTATGAATCCTGATGAAAGCGCATCGCGGCTATGCCGCTGGAAGAAAGCACCATGGTCAGCCCCAGGGCCAGCAGAATCAGCGCGGAACCGAGCAGCCACCAATCCGGAGAAGCGGAGCCGGTGTTTTGCGCTTTTTCTACGCCGGCCTGAATACTCCCACCCCAAGGGAAAGGCTGAAACTTGTCTCTCGGATCGGAAAGACCCTTGTAGCCGCTTTTCATTTCAAAAGCTCCGCAATACGTTTAAAATCGTTGCCGCGCGCTTTGTAGTCGGCATAGAGATCGAAACTGGAAGTGGCCGGGGCCAGCAGAATGGCATCACCGGGTGCGGCCTTCGACCGGACGCGGCGCACGGCGCTTTCCAGATCGGCGTCCCAGCTCAGGGGCACAGCTTCTCTCCAGGCTGTTTCAAATATCTCCCGGCTGCCGCCAAACAAAGCCACGGCCTTGACCCTTTCCCGCAGCAGAGGACGCAGGCTTTCCAGATCTCCGCCCTTGAACACTCCGCCCGCCAGCAGAAAAAGCGGCCTTTCCAGGCTCCGCAGGGCCACGCGCAACGCTTCCACAGTCGTGGCCTTGGAGTCGTCCACGTACAGAATTTCCGACCATTCTCCCACGCTTTCCAGCCGGTGCGGCAGAGGGGAAAAAGCGGCGGCAACGGCAACAGCCTCTTCCAGAGTCGTTCCAAAGGCTTGCGCGGCCAGAAAGGCCGCTTCCAGATTGGCCTGATTATGCCGGCCCAAAAGCCTGGTGCGCCTGAAGCGCCCCGAAGGGGCGAAATACTCCCTTCTGGCCCGCAGAGGGTAATCCCGCAGCAGGCTGAAAAGAGGATCGCCCAAAATGGCCAGATCCAGACGAGTCTGATTGGCGAAAATCCTGAGCTTGGCCGCGCGGTATTCTTCCATGTCCCGGTGCTGATCCAGATGATTTTCCGAAAGATTGAGCAGCACGGCAGTCCGGGGATGAAAGGCGCGGGTCAACTGCAATTGGAAACTGCTTGTCTCCAGCACCAGAACGTCCGCGGCCCCTCCCTTTTCTTCCCGTTGCAGGATATAAGCGGAAAGAGGGGTGCCTATATTGCCTCCGAGAAAGACCTTTTTTCCGGCTTTTTCCAGCATGGCCGCAATCAGGCTGACTGTGGTGGTTTTTCCGCTGGTGCCGGTAACCGCTATAATGTCTTCATGAGCGAAGGAAGAGGCCAGTTCCAGTTCCGAGATGCACGGAGGATTTCCGGCTTCGGACAGAAGAGCTTCCAATTTCCGGACGGGAACGCCAGGACTGGGAACGACCAGAGCCGCCCCCCGGAACTGCTCCGGACGGTGGGGGCCGGCAATGAATTCCAAATCCAGGGCCGCGGCTTTGCTCAAGGTCTCCGCTTCCAGGCCCTCCGGTCGGTTGTCCAGCAAGCGCACCCGCGCTCCCAGGCGCCGCAGCAGGGCCGCCGCCGCCAGACCGGAGACTCCTCCTCCCACAACCACCGCAAGCTCGCCCCGCTTTACAGGACTATCCGGCAGGATACGGCTTTCAGACTCAAGAACCATAATTCCGCCTAACGCAGCCTGAGCACGGAAAGAGCGGCCAGGCCGAAGATTATTGAAGTGATCCAGAAGCGGATGATGATTTTGGATTCCGGAACGCCTTTCATCTCAAAATGGTGATGAATTGGAGCCATGCGAAAAATGCGCTTGCCGCCGCTGAAACGGAAATAACCCACTTGCAGAACCACCGAGATGGTTTCCAGCACAAAGAGTCCGCCCACGATTACCAGCACCAGTTCCTGCTTGCAGAGCACGGCCAGAAAGCCCAGAGAGCCGCCCAGAGAAAGCGAGCCGACATCGCCCATAAAAATCTGGGCCGGATAGGCGTTAAACCACAAAAAGCCCATGCCCGCGCCGATCAGGGCGCCGCAGAAAACAGTGACCTCGCCCACGCCCGGCACGTAACCCACAAGCAGGTAGCTTGAAATATTAGCATTTCCGGCTATGTAGATAAAAATGGCAAAGCACACTCCGGCCACGATGGTAGGGCCTATGGCCAGACCGTCCAGACCGTCGGTGAGGTTTACCCCGTTGGAGCAGCCCACCATGACCAGAAGAGCGAAAGGCAGGTAAAACCAGCCCAGATCCGGGGTAAGGGCCTTGAAAAAGGGAAAGACCAGCGTGGTGGAGTAAGCCGGCAGCTTCATCAATATGAGCATGGCGGCGGAACCTACGAGAATCTGCCCCAGAAGCTTCTGTTTGGCGCTGATCCCCTTGTTGTTTTTACGCTTGATTTTCAGCCAGTCGTCAATCAGGCCCACCAGGCCGAAACCTGTAAAGACGAATACGGCCAGCCAGATATAGGGATTTCTCAGATCCGCCCATAGAACGACGCTTGAGATCAGGGCAAAGAAGATCAGGATTCCGCCCATGGTCGGAGTGCCGGCCTTGATCTGGTGCGCGGCCACATCTTCCTGAATGTATTGGCCGTATTTCAATTTTTGCAGCCAGGCGATGAATCTGGGCCCCAGAACGATGGAAAAGAGCAGCGCGGTCAGCAGGGCCAGAACGGAGCGGAAGGTAATATACCTGAATACATTGAAAACAATGTATTGCGGGCTTAATGGAAACAGCAGATGGTAAAGCATTGCTCCGCCCCTTATATCCCTATTTTGCAGAAAAAATTTTTACGGAAGTCTTCCGCCAGCAATTCCAGTTTGAGGCCGCGCGAAGCTTTGAACAGGATTACCCCTCTGGGATCGCCCGCAGCCCCCTTTTCCAGACAATCCAGCAAAGCCGGCAAGCCGGCGGAGAAATCCTCCGCCTCCCGCAGATCCGCGAAAAAGCCGCCAAAAGCCCCTTCCCGCAAGCCGGCCCGCACCTCTTCACCCTGCTCTCCTTTCCAGAAAACAGCCCTGGCGCCGCTTACGGCCATTTCCCGGCCCAGCCTTCGGTGCGCTTGCGCGCTTTCCCCACCCAGTTCAAGCATGTCGCCCATGACCAGAAAAAGGGGACTACGAGCGGCTCTGGCCATTTCAGAGGCGCTCCGGAGCATACGCTCCGCGGACAGAGGATTGGAATTGTAGCTGTCGTCTATAAGCGTGAAATTTCCCCTGGTAAGGCAGTGAAAACGCTGTTCCGGAAGAACGGCCCTGCTCAGTCCGGCGCTTATTTCAGAGGGAGAAAGCCCCAGGATTTGCGCCGCGCCGCTGATGGCGGCCACGTTTTCCGCTCCGTAAACGCCCGGGAAAGGCGCCGCGGCTTCAAACTCAGCCCCGCGCAGGCGCACCCGGTAAAGCCAGCGCCCGGAAGCAGTCTGGCCCTTGCAGGCGGCAAAGTAGTCCGCTTCCGGCCGGCAGGCGGAGAAGGTGAAAAAGTCCGCGCGCACGGCCGCGCTTTCCCGCAGCAGCTCAGGATAATCCGCGCTGATCAGGGCGCATCCCTCCGGCTGAAGATAAGTGAGCAGACGGGCCTTGTAATAGGCCGCGCCCCTGTCCCCCAGCCCGCTCAGATGCGCCGGGCCGACGTTGAGAATCAGGCCCAGATCCGGTTTCAGTACCCGGCCCAGTTCGTCCATATCCCGCTTCTCGCTTATACCGGCTTCCAGCACCCAGAAGCTAGCCTCAGCATCGGCGTTTAGGATGCTGATCGGCAAGCCGATCCTATTGTTTCTGTTCATAAAATTACGCGAGGTTTTACCGCGTACCGACAGAACTTCGGCCAGAACCTCCTTGATTGAAGTTTTGCCGGCGCTGCCCGTGATGCCGGCCACTCTGCCCCGAAAGGAAGAACGGTACTCAGCGGCCAGAAGCTGCAGGGCCTGTACGGAATCGGAAACACGCAGCAGGGGCAGCGGCGGAATCTTCCCGGCAAAGGGATCTTTTTCCGCCAAAATGGCCGTGGCTCCACGTTCCGCGGCCTGAAAGGCAAAATCATGCCCATCCTGCCTTTCTCCCCGGATGCAGACAAAGAGATCGCTCAGGCCGATTTCGCGGCTGTCCACAACCACCCTGGCCGGGCTCCGCTCCGCCTGATCAGCGGGGAGGAAATTTTCCCGGTTGTCGCCGAGAATACGGGCCATTGAGCGCAAGGTCAGCATACCCACACTTTATGCCTTTGCGCCCAGCAGTTCGCGCAGAACCGCCTGGTCGCTGTAATATTTTCTGGTTTCGCCGACAATCTGGTAATCCTCATGCCCTTTGCCCGCCACCAGCAAAGCGTCGCCCCGGCGAAGCAGCTTTACTCCCAGGGCCGTGGCCTCCCGGCGATCCTCCGCCAGATGAAAATCCCTGCCCTGCATGCCGGGCAGCACATCCCGCATAATTTCCAGAGGATCTTCCAGGCGCGGGTTGTCCGAGGTCAGCACGGCCACGTCGGAATGGGCGCACACGGCCCGCCCCATAAGCGGCCGCTTGGATTTGTCGCGGTTTCCGCCGCAGCCGAATACCGTGACTATGCGCTTGAAGCCCGCGGAACGCAGAGCCCGCAGGACGTTTTCCAGAGCGTCCGGAGTATGGGCGTAATCCACAAAAACGTGCACCCCTCTGTCATTGGCAATACGCTCCAGGCGTCCGGGAACCCCGCCGAATTTTTCCAGCAGCTTCAAATTTTCCACATCCATTCCCAATCCCAGAGCCAGAGCCTGCACGCCCAACAGATTCACGGCGTTAAAATCCCCCAGCAGCGGCGAACGCAACTCCCATTCCAGCTCCCGGAAATTCTGGCGCAACAACAGGCCCTCGCTGCCGCGGCTTAAAATGGCGCCGTGCAGAAACTCGCAGCCCGGAACGAGCCTGCGGGTGAGGCCGTAGGCTATGTTCAAGCCCGGAAGCCCGGAACATTCGACCAGAAGGCGCCTCCCTCCGGCGTCATCGGCGTTGACGGCCCGTAGCGGCGCCGTCTGCGGCCCGGGCTTGTTCCCGCCGGAAATACGCCTGAACAGGGAGGCTTTGGCCTGGTAGTAATTTTCCATATCCAGGTGGTAGTCCAGATGATCCTGGGTCAGATTCGTGAACAGAGCGGCCTGAAAATCCAGTCCGGCTGTGCGCCGCTGCTCCAGAGCATGGGAGGATGCCTCCATTATCGCCGCCTCCACTCCGGCCCGGCGCATTTCTCCGAACATCTCGTGCAATTCCAGACAATCCGGAGTGGTCAGGGGGGAAGGACGCGATACCCCCGGCCAGCGGTAATTGATTGTGCCGAGTACGCCGGTTTTGCGCCCCAGTCCGCTGAAGAGGGCCTCCAGCAGATAGGCGGAAGTGGTCTTGCCGTTAGTGCCGGTAATTCCCAGGAGCAGCCTGCGGGGATCGGCGGAGTCGTAATAGGCGCGGGCCAATTCTCCCAAGGCTTCGCGGCTGTCTTCCACCAGGATTATTTCCGGGCTCTCCCCGCAAGCCGGCGGCAGAGACGCTATTTCCTCCGCCTGTTCCGGCGTGCAGACCAGCCTGGCCGCGCCGGCGCGCACGGCTTCCGCCGCGAAGTCCAGCCCGCTTCTTTTCCCGTTTTTTACAGGAGGCAGGATGACAAAAGTGTCTCCGGGGCGCACCCTGCCCGAATGCGTCCGCGGACAGGCTTCCTTTCCGGCGGTCAATTCCAGCAGAGCCGTAAACTGCCGCCTGCCGGCGGCAATCAGTAGTTCTCGATCAACCATAATACAAAATCCTGCGCTTGCACGCTCTGGACCGCGAGAGAAGCGCGGTCAGGCCACGGGGTTCCCGGAGGAGGGGTCTGTCTGTCCACAATCGCGCCCTTTCCGAGTATACGGGGCAGGACGCCGTTCACAGCGAAAATTTCCACGGCCTGGCGCATATCCATACCCCGCACGTCCGGCACGGTCCGGATGGAGGATTTCGGCTCCGCTTTCGGCTGCAGCGCTTCCTTGACCTCCCTTCTTCCCCGCAGACCCTCTTCCTGCTCCGGAAGATAGGAACGGCTGCGAAGCAGAGCATCCTGCCGGGCCATGGATTGGGCATATTCCGTAGGATCGAAGGTCAGGGCGTTTTCCGGGGTCAGACCGGCCAGGGTGGCCAGACTGGGGTCTGGCAGGTGCCCGAAATAAGCCAGAGTTTTCATGGTGACTTCCTTGAAGACGGGAGCGGCGGAAGAAGCTCCGTAGCGGTTTTTGAACGGCTCATCCACCACCACCAGAACCAGATATTCCGGCTTGTCCGCCGGTACCATTCCCACAAAGGAAGCCACGCGTTTGTCGCCGTAAATTCCTTTTTCCGCTTTCTGGGCGGTGCCGGTCTTGCCGCCTATCTCCAGGCCGGGGATTCTGGCGAAGCGCCCGCCTCCGTCGTCTTCATGCACGACCGACTTGAGCATGGAGAGCATCTGGGCGCTGGTCTCAGCGGAAAAAACTCTTTTTTCCGCTTTGGGGGAAGAGCGCAGAGTCTTATCCAGCAGCAGTTGCAGAGGCTTTCTTTCGCCGAAATTGGCGAGGCACAGATAGGCCTGGGCCATCTGCAGGGTCGTGGCGGAAAAACTTTGTCCAAAGGCGGAAGAAGCCAGATCCACTTCCGGCCATTTGTTCGGGTTGCGCATAATGCCCGGATTTTCCCCAACCAGCGGAAGCTCGGTGCGCAGTCCGAAACCGAGCTTGTGCAGATAGGAGCCGTATGTTTTCGCTCCCAGCGCCAGACCTATTTTCCCGGCGCCTATATTGCTGGAGTAGAGAAGAATTTGCTTCACGGTCAGTTCTTTGTGCGGCCTCGTGTCGCGGATGACTTTGCCGTGTATCTCCCAACTGCCGTTCTCGCAGTCGTAAACGGTATCCGGGGTGACCAGCTTTTCCTGCAGAGCCGCGGCAATGGCGAAAGGCTTGACGGTGGATCCGTGTTCCAGAGCGTCCATGGCCAGCTTGTTGCGTCTGTCATTTGCCGGATATGCGGCGTAGGTGTTGGGATTAACAAAAGGATAATGCGCCCAGGCCAGAATATCGCCGCTCTTCACGTCAATCACCAGGCAGCCTCCCCAATTGGCCCGGCTGTCCAGAACGGTTTTAGCGATGGCGGTTTCAGCGAAAAACTGGACGTGCAGATCTATGGTCAGTTGAAGATCCTCGCCCCGCAGCTCGCTCCTGTCCTGGCTGCCGCCCAGATATACGCGTCTTCCTCCGGCATCCCTCCGTACGGTTCTGCGGATGGCGCGCCCGGAAAGTCGTTCGTCAAAAGAGGCTTCCAGGCCTTCCAGCCCGTAATTGTCTCTGCCCGCAAAACCCAGAAGCTGACCGGCCAGATGTTTATACGGATAAACCCTTTCCTGCTCCCGGTGCAGATAAAGGCCGGGCAGGCCGGATTCCGCTATGCTTTTCGCCTGGCGGTCGGAAATGCCCCACTGTACCCAGACGAAGCCGCGTTTGTCCCTGGCGAGGATGGCCCTTATCTTGTCCTCTCCTCTGTTCAGGGTTTTGGCCAGAAAAGAGCTGCTTTCTTTTATATCCCCGATTTCGGAGAGACGGGCGGAGAGGGAGTAAGTTTCCACGCTGGAAGCCAGGACGTTTCCATTGCGGTCCAAGATGGAACCGCGCTGCCCCACATAGGTTTCGCCTGTGTTGTGCTGGCGTTCGGCCATGCGGGCGAATTCCGGCCCCTGGATGACCTGCAGGTTGAAAAAGCGGCTCCAGAGAAGCAGGCTCAGGAGCAAAAAAACCACGGCTACCAGAAACATGCGGGAACGGGAAGCATTTTTCCCGCTTTCCGCCGGAGCGCCGCCGTTTGACGGAGCAAGAACCCGGATCGCGTTCCCTGATTTCTTATTCATGCAAGGCTCCGCATATTTCAGGGCAAGCGCCGGATCTGCCCCGGCTGCGCGTCGCGCATATCCATTTCTCTGCCCTTGCGCTCAAGATAATGGGGCGAAAGCAGCAAATCCCGTTCAACGTTCAATTTGGAGGAATAGGCGGAAAGGCGCGCAAGACGCTGCTGCACCCGGCTGAATTCATAGCCCAGAGTCGTGCGCTGCGTGCTTACGCGCACCATGGCGAGCACGAGCAGAAAAGTCAGGCTCAAAGACAAAATCAGCGTCCAGGGCCAATACTTCACGGTGTTTTTTTTGGGGTTCTGCGTCTGTTCGCTCATATATATCCATTGCCCCGACAGGCGCCTGCCCGTCCGTCTCCTTGCCGCGCCGGATTTTCAGCCGCCCCTGCCCGGCTCAGGGGTTTGCCCGCGCGCTCGGCCGCGCGCAATCTGGCGCTCCTGGCCCGGGGATTGGCCTCGCTTTCAGCCGCGCCCGCCCGGATCGCCCTTTTGGCCAGGATGCGCAGAAGCGCCTCATGCCCGCAAACGCAACGCCTCGCCTGGGGGGGGCAGATGCATCCTTTGGAAGCTTCCCGGAAAAAATGCTTGACCATTCTGTCCTCCAAAGAGTGGAAACTGATGATGACCACGCGGCCGCCCATGCTCAGGCGCGGGATTATACGTTCCAGAAACAGCCCCAACTGTTCCAGCTCTCCGTTAACAGCCAGACGCAGGGCTTGAAAGGTACGGGTGGCCGGATGATTACGGGACGTGTTCCGCCATTTCGGCGGATAGGCCGCGCTGACAATCCCGGCCAGCTCCAGGGTGCTTTCCAGGGGCTTCTCCGCCCTGGCTCGTATAATGGCCCGGGCTATGCGCCCGGCCTGCGGCTCTTCGCCGAAATCGACAATGAGTTTCCTCAATTTCTCTTCACTCAGGCGGTTAAGCAGAGCGGCCGCGCCTTCCCCCTTTTGCGCGTCCATGCGCATATCCAGAGGACCATCCCGCAAAAAACTGAAACCGCGTTCAGGAGTATCCAATTGCAGTGAAGACACGCCCAAATCCAACAGGGCCCCGTCTATAAAATCCCAACCCAGAAGATCAAGTTCCGCCTCAAAATCCGCAAAAGCGCGTTTGGCCAGATGAGCGGCGGGGCCAAATCCGGCCAGACGTTGCCGGGCCAGTTCCAGAGCCTGGGAATCGCGATCCAGCCCCAGCAGTTCCGCTCCTGAGCCGGCCCGGCTCAATATTTCCGCGGCGTGTCCGCCCAATCCCAGCGTTCCGTCAAGGTAGCGCCCTCCAGCCCTGACGGCCATTATCTCCAGCGTCTCCTCCAGCAGTACGGGAACGTGGACGCCCGCGGCGGGTTTCATCGCCGGAACAGAAGAGGACGCGGACGTTTACGCGGCGCGGACGTATTGTTTTTCTTCTCTCCGTCTCCCGCCGCAGGGGGTTGGCCGGGATTCTTCTTACGCATGGCCAGTCCGCTGAAATCCTTGTTCTTGTGTTCCTCAAGCCGTTCCGGCTGCCACAGTTCAAAAAAATCGCCCAGGCCGACAAGAACAGCTTCCGTGCTTATCTGGGAATGTTCCAGATGATCTTTGGGCAAAAGTATGCGTCCTTGAGCATCGGCGCTCATTTCCACGGCCCCGCACCAAATCAGGCGGGCGAAATCTCTTTCCAGAAGATTGGGAGAATCCAGCTTTTCTTTTAGGTCTTCCTCGTAAAGTTCCCAGTCGGGCAGAGCAAAGCCCCGGAGGCATTGATCCTGAATTGTGGTCAGAACCATGCGTCCGTCTTTGGAACGGGAAAGCAGGACATCCCTGAACCCCGGAGGCAGGACTATCCTTTTTTTGCTGTCCAGGGTGCGATTTATCCTGGTTCTGAACTGCATAGTGGTTTCTTTACCTTTGCCTGGGATTATTTTCCACTATTTCCCACCAGTAACCACCAAATGTCAAGCACAAAACAAATCAGCGCGAAGATTTTTCGCAGGCAGGGGCATGTTCTCCAGGCAGAATTTCTTCAGAGGCGCAGGGAGATATGGCCAGGGCAATCGAATGAATAATTAGAAAAAGTCTAGAAATATAGCTGAGAGTGTTTACTTAAATATAGATAAAGCAGTTTCTCGAAGTAAAAAAAACAAGTCAGTAGTGGTGACGGCATGCCAAATACGTAATGTCAGGTCAACCATGAATTCCTCCTGCGAGACAACCTTGGTTCGACGTGTGAACCTCCCCAAGTGATGTCGCGTGTTACTATTATCGTGTTCAATGTCGACTGTGTAGGCTTTTCCCATGATATGACGCTCAGGAGGTAAGACTTCGGCAAAAGTATCCCATTTGTCAGTGTAAAAAGTACAATTCTTTAGATGGTTGACTTTATCGTAGAGTCGTCGAAAAGTTCCAGAATCACGACCGCCGAACACCCATCCCACAGTTTTCCGTGGGCGACGATCAACGGCTTTAATGACCCATAAATTTCTTTTTTTTGTTGTATAAAATGCCACATTTCGTCAAACTTCATTTGTTGGATAGCTCCAGACACGGCAGGCTCAGGCAAACTCTCGCCAAAGGCTCGAAGCCAGCGGTATGCCAACGCATGGTTGGTGTTGAGGATTTTCCCCATCATCCGAAAAGAGCCTTTGGCCATAGCATAAAGCAGAACGCAAAGCGCTTTTTTGGCCGCAACTTTTTCATTTGTACGGGCGTCACCTTCCCTGAAATTACAGCCGCACTCTTTGCAAAGGAACCGCTGTTTGCCGGCCACGATACCGCTTTTGACCGTCTGCGCTGACCCACATTTTTTACATGTCGGCATTGTCCCATCTCCTTTTTTCTGGTGGGAATATCCTGCCATAAATATATATATTAGTCAACGCTCTCTTACTTCGTTTTCCATATATTTCACGCCGTTGAATGCTTTTTAAGGGCCGACTACCTTAATGTCTGCGAATCTCCATTTCTGAGCTGCCTATGCGGCAGTCAACTCCTGTTTTTTTTTCACTAACCGAATTACCCAAGTTTCTGAGCTACCTATGCGGCAGTCAACAAAGCATAGGCAGAGCGGCGGGGATGTCAAGAGTTTCTGAGCTGCCTATGCGGCAGTCAACGCTATCGCGGCATTTTAGGGTTTGTCCGTAAATAACTAGATATTTTATATAGAACTTGATAAGCTTTTCTCCGATGGAGACAAGCATATGAACGTAAAATCCTGGGAAATATCCGATGCGTTTTGGGCTATGTAGAGCCATTGATACCAAAGCCGAAACGGACGCAAGAAAAGCAGTATAAACGCAAGGTTGGAGGCGGCAGGAAACCGATTGAGGCGCGTAAAGTCTTTGCGGCTATTGTATATGCGCTCCGAACCGATATTCAGTGGAAAGCGTTGCCCAAAGAACTCTTCGGTAGCCCGAATTCGATTCACAAGTATTTCCGCGAGTGGGAGCGCCAAGGCTTTTTCCTTGAGCTATGGGAACGTGGCTTGTCCGAATATGATGATATGAAGAGCATTGCCTGGGAGTGGCACTCCATTGATGGCAGCATGTATAAAGCGCCTCTTGCGCGAGAGAGTGCCGGGCCAAACCCAACAGATCGGGGAAAAAAGGATCAAAACGGCATATCCTGGTAGACGGGCGTGGTGTCCCGTTGTCGCTCGTCGTAACTCAGTATTTTTTAGCTTGTATTATATTTATATATTTGAATAAAAAAATATTTCAAAAAAAATTACCCCGGCAGTTACCCCGAAATTTTCGGGATGCTGCCGGGCGTCAATAGACCGTTTTGGACGGGAAACGAGAGAGAT
>JAISOL010000053.1 GCA_031275645.1 Deltaproteobacteria bacterium | reverse complement strand
CGGATCGGGTACTTGCCCCAGACAATCCCATAAGGTAGCCAGTTCAGTTTGCATATGCATTCCTCCGTGGCCATATTTTCTAAAATTTTTCTAAAAAATCAAGAACAGAATGACCCTGTCCTGCGCGTAAGCTCGTTGCTTTTCCATAAGACTCCGAGCTATCTCCAATATTTGGGGGTCGGTCAGCGGGGCGATATACAAGGTTTTGCTGTCGCGAGAAAACCCGATTCGGTACGCTTTTCCCTCCTCAAACTCGAAGACAGCGCTCAAAGGGCCGCTTCGCCACCCGCTCGGGCCGCTGAACCATTCTGCGAGGATTTGCTGCCGTCTGGCGGGATGGCCATTGGTCTTCTGCCTTTTTTCAGGCCGGTGTCCACGCCGTCAGCCATGTAGATCACAACATCGTCAGGCTCTAAGTAGCAGACCTTTTCCGATTGTGTGAAATAATACCTGTCCGCGTAGCCCCTCGGGTCCTCGGCTGAATATTCTTGCCCGGGGATACAGGAGCTACAGACAAGCAGCACTATGGAAAGAAGCAACAATGTGTATTTCATGGTTTTTTCCCTAGCCTTTCCCGCCGGCTTTCACCCGGTCGAGGCCGTTCATGTAGGGGCGCAGGGCCGGGGGGATGACAAAGGAACCGTCTTCTTCCTGCCCGTTTTCAATGATGGCCACCATAGTGCGGCCCACAGGCAGGCCAGAGCCGTTCAGGGTATGCACGAATTCCGGCCTGCCCCCGTTTTTGGGGCGGAAGCGGATATTGGCCCGCCTGGCCTGAAAATCCGTGCAATTCGAGCAGGAGGATATTTCCCGGTATCTGTTCTGCCCGGGCAGCCAGACCTCCAGGTCGTAGGTTTTGGCCGCGCTGAACCCCAGATCCCCCGCGCACAGGCTGACCACGCGGTAGGGCAGTTCCAGCTTCCGCAGAAGGCGCTCCGCCTGCTCCCGCATAAGTTCCAGCTCGGCAAAGGATTGATCCGGCCTGGAGAAACGCACCATCTCCACCTTGGTGAACTGGTGCTGGCGCACCAGCCCCCGCGTATCCTTGCCCGCGCTGCCGGCTTCGGAGCGGAAGCAGGCGGTCTGCGCGGTATAGGCCAGGGGAAGGCTCTCTTCTTCCAGCACTTCCTCCGCATGGAGGTTGGTCAGAGGCACTTCGGCGGTGGGGATCAGAAAATAATCCCAGTTTTCCAGCTTGAAGAGATCTCCGGCGAACTTCGGCAGCTGCCCCGTGCCCAGCATGGTTTTGCGGTTGACGATCTGGGGGGGGAGTATCTCCGTATAGCCGTGCTCCTGCGTCTGCACGTCCAGAAAAAAATTGACCAGAGCCCGTTCCAGACGCGCCGCCCAGCCCCAGGAGACAGCGAAGCGGCTGCCCGTGAGGCGCCCCGCCCGTTCAAAATCCAGCCCTCCCAGAGCCGAGCCTATCTCCCAATGCTCCTTGGGAGCAAAGGCAAAGCGGCGCGGTTCCCCCCAGCGGAGCAATTCCGCGTTGTCCCGCTCGTCGCGGCCCGGCGGCACTCCGGCGTCCGGGATATTCGGCAGATTCAGCATCCAGTCGCGCAGGGAATTCTGTACAAGAGCAAGCTCCTCGTCCAGTTTTTTGATCCGCTCTCCCAGGGAGGCGCCGGAGTCCACAAGCTCCGCGCTCTCCAGGCCCCGGCGCTTGAGCGCGGCAATCTCCGCCGAAACCCTGTTCCTTTCGCCTTTCAGGGCTTCCACTTTTCCCAGGAGGAGCCGCCTTTCGGAATCCAGGGCCTGAAAATCTTCCAGCCGCACGTCCGAATGCCGGTCTTTCAGGGCCTTGGCCACCAACTCCGGTTGTTTTTGCAGCAATTTGAGGTCAAGCATGTCTTTACTCCGCCCGCAGGGAGTACGGTAGCCCCGGCTTCGTCGGGCGTCAAGCGGCAATTTCCCTGAAGGGAGAGAGTCGCGCCCGGGAGAGATTCCCGCTTGACTCCGGGCGAAGCCGGGAATACTTTCGCGGTTGAAGTATGAGCTTTGCGCCGGATTTTCCGGAAGCCGGCCGCGGGGCGCGATGCGGGAGACGAGGAATGACAGAGGAAAACAGCGCGGAACAGGAAGACTCCAGTTTTGTCGATATGCTGGCCAGACAGGAAGCGGAAGAAGCCTCTCCCCGTCTGGAGACCGGCCAGAGGGTCAAAGCGACCGTTGTAGCCGTCACCAACGACGCCGTCTTTGTGAGCACGGGCAACAAGGTGGACGGCATCGTGGAAAAGGCGGAACTGGAACAGGACGGAATTTCCTGCGCCCTGGGCGATGTTCTGGATCTCTATGTGGTGCACGTGTCGCCGCAGGAGGTGCGCTTATCCAAGGTCGTCCGCGGCGCGGGGAGCCTGGAGGTGCTGGAGAAGGCCAGGGTCGCGGCCTTGCCCGTGGAAGGCAAGGTTCTCGCCGCGGTCAGGGGCGGGTTCTCTGTGGAAGTGATGCGCCGCCGCGCCTTTTGTCCGGCCAGCCAGATGGATTTGCGCCCCGCGGACGATCCCGGAGCACACCTGGGCAAAATTTATAATTTTCTGATTGTCAGAATGGAACAGAACGGGCGCAACATCGTGCTTTCCCGGCGTTCCCTGCTGGAATCCGCCCAGGCGGAAAATCTGCGGGCCTTTCTGGAGCGGGCCAGGGAGGGGGACGTGCTGGAAGGATCGGTGCAGCGTCTCACGCCCTTCGGCGCTTTTGTGGAACTCGCTCCGGGCGTGGAGGGCCTGGCGCACGTCTCCGAACTTTCCTGGTCCAGACTGGCCCGGCCGGACGAGCTCCTGACCCGGGGGGAAAAGGTGCGGGTGAAAATCCTGGAGCTGGGCAAAGAGGCCAAAGAAAGCAAAGAGGGTAAAGAAGGCCGGGAGGTCAGAATTTCTCTTTCCCTGCGCCAGGTGACTGAAGACCCCTGGAACAAGGCGGCGGACCTTCTGCGCCCCGGCGCCATAGTGCAGGGCAAAGTGGCCCGTTTGGCCGCTTTCGGCGCTTTTGTGGAAGTGCTGCCCGGTATTGAGGGGCTCGTTCACCTTTCGGAAATGTCCTGGGAAAAGCGCTCTCCCAAAATAGAGGATATTCTGGCCTGCGGGGATACGGTCAGCGTAAAGGTGAAAGAAGTGGATCCGGAAAAACGCCGCGTGTCCCTGAGTTTGCGTGAAGCCGCCGGCGACCCCTGGGCCGGGGCGGAAGAGGATTTTCCCCTGGATAGCGAGCAGAGCGGGCGCCTGGAAAAACGCGCGGACTTCGGTCTGTTTATCGCGCTGGCGCCCGGCGTCACCGGGCTTATGCCCAACTCCCTTCTTGCCGGAACCAGCGGCAAAAGCAAATTTGACCGTCTGTCCGTCGGAGAGACCGTTCAGGTGCGGATTGCGGAGCTGAACGCCCAGACCCGCAAGATAACTCTGGCTCCGGCGGGCGAAGACGCGGAGGAAGCGCCCCGCGAAAGCGGAGCCGGGGCGGGCGGCAAAGGCCGGGCGGCCAGAGCCGGCAAAGGACGGGCGCCGGCAAAGGACGATGGCGGCGACTGGAAGCGGCACGCCGGCAAAGGCGTCCTCAAGGATTCCTTCGGTTCTCTGGGCGCGGCCCTGGCTTTGGCTATGGAAAAAAAGAAGAAGTGAGGCGGGCGTTGCTTTCGCGCAACTCCGCGGCATAGCGCTCGTATTCGCTGAAAATGCAGCCGCAGTACTGCTGCCGGTAAATCCCCCAGGCTTTGGACATATTCACGCCCTTCCGCCAGTCCGCGCGGAAATCCCGGTAATAAAAAAAGGGATCTCCCCCGGAGAGGGGCTCGGTCTCCTCCCCGCTTGCCCGCGCCGCTTCTTCTCCTTTGGCGGCAATCAGTTCGTGCGGCTGGTAGCGCGAATACAGAAGCGAGGAGCTGAAGGCGTCGAAGCCTTCGGAGCGGGCCAGGGCGCGGGTTCGCCGCAGACGCAGCTCCAGGCACCAGGCGCAGCGCTCTTTCCCCGTCCTCCCCTTCAGCCCGGCGGCCAGGGAAATCCATTCCGGCGGAGAGTAATCTTCCGGGGCGAGAGCCCAGATCATCTTTATCCCGCAACGGGCGGCCACCTCCGCCGCGCCTTCGCGGCGGCGCAGATATTCCGCCAGGGGATGGATATTCGGATTATAAAAATACCCGCTCACCATGTGCCCTTCCTCCAGCAGGCGCAGGAGCGGCATAACGGCGCAGGGGCCGCAGCACATGTGCAGCAGTATTTTCATTATGAAAAAGCTCCGGCACAAGGCACCGGAGCCGCGCTCTTCACGGCGGCCGGATTTTTTGCGCAAAGTTTGCCTTTTGTGCAAAGGCATGTGCAAGAAAATGTAAACTTTTTTGCACATGAAATGGGCCCTGAGGGAGAATTATAGTATAACATGTTAAGATAATATATAAAAATATTATGGCACAGCTAATGCATAAAAGAAAGCAAGCAACACCCGATAACCCTTTTCTAACCTCCCTGGTTCAGCGCTGGGCCTGATGTTTCCTCCCCGGTCGGTGTGGCAGCTCCGGGAACAGGAAACCTGAATTGGAACCATGCCTGGGTTCAGCGCCTAAAAAAACGCCGCCCCCCTTCCTCCGGGCGGCGTTTTTTTACTCCAGAAAAGCAAGCAGGGTTTTCAGGGCAAGGCGCGCCGCCTCTTCCCGCACTTCCCGCCTTTGACCCGGCAGGCGCGCCGTGCTCCCGGCGAGGCAGAGCTTGCCTTTTTTCAGGAACCCGCCGGAGAAGCTCCCGGCGGGCGTCTTTTCCGCCGCGGCCGCCGGTATTCCCCAGGCCAGGCAGACCGTCCCCACAGGCTTATCCGGAGTCCCGCCCGCGGGCCCGGCAATGCCGGAAACAGCCACGACGCAGTCCGCCCCGCAAAGTTCGGCCGCTCCCACAGCCATGCTCCTCGCCACTTCCGGACTTACCGCCCCCCGGAGGGCTATTTCCTCCTCCGGCACGCGCAGCAGGCGTGTTTTTACGGCATTGGCGTAACAGACCACTCCCCCGGAAAACCAGGCCGAACTGCCGGGCAGGTGGGTGCAGGCGGCGGCGACAAGCCCCCCGGTGCAGGATTCGGCCGCGCAGAGGAGCCACTTGCGGCGCAGAAGCGCCTCTCCCAGGCGGGTCAGCAGTTCCAGATTCCGCTCAAAAAACATTTCCCCCTCCCCGCTTCCCGGAATTATGCCGGGAGCAGCGCCGTCCGCGGCCCTGAGGCCGCTCCGGGCCAAAGCCGGAAGCGTTTCGGGCGCAGGGCTTGAAAATAGCGCAAAATATCCGCATTGCCTATACGCCCGGCCTCCTGTAATAATAAAAACATATAATCTGTTTCGGAGCACGCCATGTCCTATCCTGTTGCCGGGAAAAGTTCAGGCCCGGTTTTTCCGTCTTTTTTCCAGCCCGGACTGCTCCTGCTCTGTCTGGCGCTTTGCCTGGGCGTATGGGGGGGGGGGGGCGCGGCTTATGCCGCGGCGCCTCTGCGGGTGGTCTACGGTTTTGACCGCGAATTTCCTCCTTTCAGCTATGAGGATGCCGGGGGAAAGCCCGTGGGTTTTGATGTGGAGATTATTGAAAGCATCTTTCGGGACAGAGCCGTGCTGGCCCTGCGCCCGCTGAACTGGTATTCCATTCAGCCGGAGCTGAGCGCCGGGACCATAAATCTGACCAGCGGCATGATTCTTACCCCGCAACGCGCCAGGGCCTATGTTTTTTCCGCGCTTCCCACCTTCAATCTCAAAATACGCTTTTTCACCAAGGTCTACCGCCGGGTGCCCAATCCCTCCTTTTTGCGCGGGCAGGCCGTGGCCGTGGAGGACGGCTCTTTTCAGCTCACTCTGCTGCGGGAATTCGGCGGGATCAACATCAAGCCTTTTCCTTCCAGGACCCTGGCCCTGCGCGCCCTGTTCAACGAGGAAGTGGACGCCTATTGCGGCCCCGACGAGGCGAGCTATTATTATATCCGCAAGCTGAATTACGGGGCCATCACCACTCTGGGCAGCCCTTTGGCCACGGCTGAAATGCGCATAGCCGTGAACCGCGACCGGGGCGATATCCTGCGCATGGTGGACGACGGTTTGCGGGAACTGGTGCAGAGCGGCGAGTATGAGCGCATTTACCGCCGCTGGTTCGTAGCCGAGCTGAGCGCGGCCGAAAAAGACGCCCTGCTCAAGGCGGCGCGCAAGGCCGCCATAAATGCTTACGCGCCCTATGGAAAAGTCAACATGGGGGCCGCGGTGCTCACGGCCACCGGCAAGGTCCTGGCCGGGTGCAACGTGGAAAACGCCGCCCCCGGGCTGGGCCTTTCCGCCCTGCGCGCGGCCGTCTCCCGCGCGGTCTTTGAGAACGAGCTGGAAATACGCGCCGTGGCGCAGGTGGATCAGGACGGCAAGCTGGTTATGCCGGGAAATGAGGATTACCATGTGCTGCACGAATTCGGGCGGGGAATACTGGTCCTGACCCCGGAGGGAGAAACTCCCATGGTGGCGCAGCTCTTCCCCAAGCCCGTCACCCGCGACATCTTCCGGGTGGAGATGCGCTGATGGGCGGCCGCTTTCTGCTGGGGGCCGACATAGGCGGCACTTTCAGCCGTTTCGCCCTCTTCCGGCTGGAAAAGGAGGCCGGCGGGCTTTCTCTCCTTCTGTTGCCGGAAAGCAAAATCACCCTCTCCACCAGGGAATCCGGAAGCTTCGCCGGACTTCTGGAGCGGCTCAGGCGGGCGCTTCCCTCCGGGGGGGCCGGCGCCTGTTCCGAACTTGCCTGCGCCTCTCTGGCCGTGCCCGGCCCTGTGGAAAACGGCCTCTGCCTCGCCCCGAACATTCCCTGGCCCCTGGCCTTGTCCGAGCTTGAAAAGACTTTGGGCTGCCCCGGCTCCCTGCTCAATGATTTCGCCGCTCAGGGCCGGGCCTGCCTTTTTCCTTCCCTGCTGGGGCTTAAACCGGTTCTGCCCGGCGTTCTCCGCCCGGAGCGCAGCGCGGCCGTGCTGGGCGCCGGCACCGGCCTGGGCAAAAGCCAGATTCTGCCGCCCTTCCGGCCGGAGGCTCCGGAACAGGCCGGGAACAGGCCCGGAGAAAAAAGGGCGGGCCTTTACTTTGACCATGCAAGCCTGCGGCCGGAAGCTCTGGCCGCCCTGGAACGCCGGGTTCTGCCCTCGGAAGGGGGGCATGCCCTTTTTCCCTTCAGGGGCGAGGAGGAGGCGGCTTTTGAGAGCTTCGCGCGCCGCCTCGGCCGCCGCCTTGAGGTGATCGGAGACATGGTCGTTACCGGTTGCGGCCTGTCGCTTCTTTACGCCTTTCACCAGGGAGAGGAAGTTCTGCGCCCGCCCGAAGAGATCGTTCCCCTTCTCCGGCCCGGCTCTCCGGTTCTGGAGTGGTTCGCCCGTTTTTACGCCAGGGCCTGCCGCGACTTTGCTCTGGAAACCCTGGCTCTGGGGGGCGTCTACATTTCCGGGGGGCTAGCGGGACGCCTGCCGGGGCTTCTGGAACACCCGGCTTTCGCGGAGGAATTCCGGCGTAGCGAAACCCAGGCCCATCTGCTCGCGAATCTCCGGGTCTGCCGCATCAGCAGCCCGGACGCCGGGCTGTGGGGCAGCGCCGTGCATGGCCTCAGCCTGGGAGAGTGGCTGTAGGGGGCTGCCGGCGGTACAGGATCCGCTTGCCGTTGGGCGAGAGGTTCCGGGCCGGGGAGAGCCGGATGTCCGTTTCCAGTTCGTCCAGGCCGGGCAGTCCGGCCAGGGCTGCCCTGATTGCGGAAAAGGAGGAGGAGCGGCCGTCGGCGCCCGCTATTTCCAGGGTCAGCCTGGGGTGAGGGGTTTCCGTGAAGGAAAACCGGAAATCGCGCACAAAGGGCAGGGGGCAGACGCTTTCCGAGAGTCGGGCCAGGCTCAGGACATGTCCCGCGGGGGTGAGGATGCGGTCGGTCAGGCGTCCGAAGGTCAGAAGCCGGCGCATGACGGAGCCGCAGGGACAGGAACCCGGCGCGAAAGCTCCCGCGTCGCCGGTGCGGTAGCGGAGAAGGGGCATGGCCAGGCGGCTCAGGGAGGTCAGGACTATTTCACCCGGCTCCCCCGGAGGGCAGGGCAGTCCCGCCGGATCAAGCACTTCCGCCAGGATATCGGCTTCACGCAGGTGCGGGCCGCTGTGCGCGCCGCACTCCACCGCTCCGCCCAGGCCGAATTCGGTAAGGCCGTAGTGCCGGAAGACTTCGGCCCCAAAAGCCTCCTTCAGCGCGGCCAGCAGGGAATCCGGCGCCGCGTCTCCGCTCAGGAGAATGGAGCGCACGCTCCGGGCCAGTTCCGGGGCGAGGCTGTGCCGGGCCAGGGCCAGGAGGGTTCCGGGAACGCCCACCAGACAGGTGGGCGCCCAGGCGCTCAGAGAGCGCAGCCAGGCTGTTTCCGCTTCCGCTTCCCCCGGAGGAAAGCCCGGCACCAGGCAGGGGGCGCCCAGGCGACGCATGGCCCTGGTCAGGAGGTCGCCCACGCTGCCGGGCCTTTCCCCGGACATCAGCAGGGCCACTCTTTCCCCTGTTCCGCTCCCCAGCAGGCAGCGCATGCCGTAACGGAAAAAATCCAGGCTGTTTTCAAGGTCCGCGGCCGCGGAGTAAACGCGTTTGACCAGGCCGCTGCTGCCCGAGCTGGGAATGGAGATTACTCCTTCGACTTCGGAGTGGGATACGGCCAGAAAGCTTTCCGGCCGGGCAGCCAGATCTTCCGGGGAGGTCAGGGGAATTTCGGCCAGAACGGACTGTAGCGTTTTTTCCCGATTCGCGGCCGTTCCGGCGGCCCTCGCTTCACGCAGGCGTGCGGCCAGGGCTTTGCCCTTCTCCGCGCCCAGGCGGCGGCGGTAAAAGGCGGAAGAGACCGTGGCCCGCTCCAGGGTCAGGGCCAGTTTTTCCAGGCGGAAGAGGGCCAGGAGAAGAGCCGGATCGGAGTTTTCGCCACCCTCGTCTCCCAGGCGCTCCAGAAACTGGAGATCCAGGGGATTGCGCGGGGAGGGCTCTTCCCGCCGCGTCAGGCTCATGCCTCTGTCCGGCTGTAGAGGGCTTTGCCGTCGGCCCGGGTCAGGTTCATGGCGCAGAAGGGGATAAAGCGATCCGGCGGCCGGAAGACCTGGACGCAGCAGCCGCGCAGGCGGGCGAGATCCGCTGTCCAGACATCCTGAAAAGCCATGGCCGTGACGCTGAAGGTTTCTTTGCGGGCCAGCTCCAGAAACTCGTCGAAAACATCCGCTTTTTCGCTTCCGGCCATGGGCAGGGCCGTCCCGGAGGGAGGCCTTTCCGGGGCCTTCCAGCTTTTGAGGATGATTTCCACGGCCCGGTCGCGGTTGGCGGAAGATTCTTCCGGAGCGGCGGAGGCCGTATCGCCGGCGCGGCAGTCCGGGGAACAGCAGGCGTTGCCCCCCGGCCTGGGGATAAGCTTCCCCCCGGGCAGGCGGCGATAGCGCAGGTGGAAGGAACAGCGCTCGTGCTCGCAGCCGGGAGGGAAGGCGTCCTCCGGGCGCAGCAGCCCGTCGGTCTGTTCTTCCAGGCGTCTCAGAACTTCCGGCAGAGTCAGGCGATGTTCCGGGCCGGGAAGGGAGTTGCGCCCGGAACTGGTCATGGGCTGGATGTGCACGCCCCGCACGCCGGGAGTGTTTACGGCCAGGCGCACCAGATCTCCCAGCTCTCCGTCGTTGACTCCGGCGGCCACGGTGGGCACCAGGATCACGCCCAGCCCGGCTTCGGCGCAGGCTTCCAGCGCCGCCAGTTTCGTCTTCAACAGAGGGCGGCCGCGCAGGATTTCAAAGCTGCTCTCCCTTACCCCGTCGAACTGGAGAAAGACCCAGGACAGTCCGTTTTCGGCCAGGCGTTTGGCCAGGCCCGGCTTCCCGGCCAGAAGCAGGCCGTTGGTGTTCAGTTGCACCGCGGGGAAGAGCCGGGCCGCGGCGGCGGTCAGTTCCGCCAGCCGCGGGTGGAGGGTGGGCTCTCCCCCCGAAAGTTGCAGGACTATGGGCCCGGCCTGTTCGCGTATCCGGCGCAGTTGCGGGATAAGCGCGGCAAGGTCGGAGAAGGGCGGGGATCCCGGAGAGTCTTCCTTTCCGGAGCCGGCGAAACAGACCGGGCAGGTCAGGTTGCAGCGCCCGGTTATTTCAAAAAGGACGGTACAGGGGTGCTGCCCGTGCTCCGGGCAGAGCCCGCAGTCAAAAGGGCATCCCCTTTGCCGCTCCGTCTGCCTTTTCACGCCCGCGGCCGGGGGCTTGGGCCTCTTCCAGCTTTCAAAATCAGGCGGGCCTCTCCAGATGATCTCCTTGAATTCGCCGTGTTCCGGGCAGCGGCGGCAGAGCAGCGCGTCTTCGCCGGAACGCCTGATTTCGGCGGGCAGTACGGCCAGGCAGACCGGGCACAGGCTTTCGGTGCGCTCCAGGATTGCGCCGCTCATGCTTCCGCTCGCCCCAATACGGGATCAAGCCCGTTTTCACTCAAAATGGAAACGGCCTTGATCCAGGTGCGGGCCACGAGATCGGCGCAACTGGAAACAGGGATGGAGGATGAAGGATCAAAGCTCTTTCCGGCGGCTTTGAAAATTTCCGCGCACTCCGGCTTGATTCCGCCTCCCAGTTCCTCAAAGGTGAACCATTTGACCAGGGCGCCCATGAGCGATCTGCTCAGGGGGAAAGGGCGCTCGTCTTCCAGGCCCTTGGCCGTGTGGACGGCAATCAGGCATAAGCCTCCGCTGAGGGCGCCGCAGACGGAGCCTATGCAGGCTCCCATAGCCAGGCCGCTCATGGCCCGCGTAAGGTCGGGATTTTCGCGGCCCAGCAGCCGCAGGCCCATGAGCATGACAATCTGGGCGCAGGAATAGCCCCTGGCCGCAAGTTCCAACACCGTCATTTGCGTGTCGTCCAACATTGTTACGCCCTCCCGGCGATTAAAAGCAGACAGGCCGTTTTGGGAGAGGCTTTTCCGGCCCGCTCCGGTCCCCTTCGGCAAAGCCGGGGCGCCGTCTCCGGCAGCGCCGCGACCTCGAACTCCCAGATCAGTCTTGCGGCCAGGGTTTTCAGGGCCTGTCCGCAATCGCGCCGGTGGAGGAGGCGAAAGCCGGCCCTCTCCAGCAGGAGGAGCATCTTCTCTTCGCTCACGGCCCCGGCAAGGCAGGTCCGCGGCCCGGGCTCCTCCTCCGGGCGGTCAATGAAGAGATCGCTGAGGACTAGCAGACCGCCGGCTTTGAGCACCCGGCTGAATTCGTCCAGAGCCGCGCTCTTGTCTTCGGCCAGGCTCAGGGAGCATTCGCAGAAAAGACCGTCGGCAAAGGCGTCTCGCAGGGGCAGGCGTCGGAAGTCGGCCCGCAGAACCGCTCCCTGTTCGCGGGCTTCCTCCAGGAGCCCGAGGGAGAGATCCACCCCCAGAGCCTTAAAGCCCGAGGCGCGCAGCAAGCCCAGAGTGGCCCCGGGGCCGCACCCCAGATCCAGGATTCGCGCTCCGGGAGAAAAGGAGCATAAATCCAGGGCTTCCCGCGTAAGCTCCAGGCCTCCGGGGCGCAAGGCGCCTCCGCAGATTCGCCGCAGTTCCGGATTTTCGTAAGGATTCGGCATGGAGTCACTTGTCTTCCAGAAGCTTTTCCACTTCCAGCATCTTTCCCTCGGCCAGCTCCGGGGGGATAAAAGTAAAGCCGCATTCAGGACAGCCGGGAAGCTCCACCTTGAAGCTGGAACCCATGTAGGTGATCTCCACGGCCCTGCTTTCCAGAGGCTTGCGGCATTTCCGGCAGATCCAGCCCCCGGCCTTGATCTCCGGCAGCCTGTGCTCCATTATACCCTCCCGCCTTCGGCGGCAAAGCCTTCCAGAGTGGCCGGGCTTTCCGCTCCTTCCCCCGGCACTCCCGGCACGAGCATACGGTGGCGCCAAGCGTTGCGGATAAAATAGGAGCCGTCCGGCCGCTCTTCGTATTCCACCCAGAAAGTCACCTGACGGGGCCTCAGCGCGGCCAGGAAAATTCCTTTTTCCGGCTGCGCGAACAGGGGCCCGTGGAGGGCGGCGTGGCGGATCACGGCCGCGAGATCGCTGCGCAATATGCGGGAGTCTTCCAGGCGGGGAAGCAGTTCCTCCGCTATTTCCAGCGGTGGTTCGGGCATGTTTTCCTCCTTGGGCGGGCTTTCGCCCCAGAGTTTCCGCAGGAGGCCGCGCCGGAAAAGCAGGCGCTTCTCCCGGCGCTCCGAGAGGCCGGGGGAAGGGCGTTCCAGAGCGGCCTCAAAGGTAGAGGCAGGGAAAAGCAGATCCAGAAGGTGCAGGCCGGGCAGCCCCGCCGCGCGCAAGCGGTCGCGGCACATGATGCAGTAGGCCAGAAGAGGCTGTCCGGTATCTTCGGCCCGCTGCCGGGCATAGAGAAGGCCCAGGGCCGGGTTGGCCTGGTCGGCCAGCCCGCCGTAGCCGCAGCAGCGGGTCAGGCGTCCGCTCAGGGGCGGTTCCTCCGTGGCCTGCCCCAGCCGGTTCAGGATGGCCCGGACGCTCTCGAGGGTCGCCCGGTCGTGGCGGGAGGCGCAGGGGTCATGGAGGGCCAGACGTTCAGGCTCGGCCTTTTCAGAGGGGCAGGGCAGATCCTTCAGTATGCTCCAGAGCGTGACCGTCTCTATCTCCGGGAGCTCGGCCCGGAAAAAAAGCCGGCAGGAGGCGCAGGCCAGGATCATGCGGGGCCTGCCCGCCTTTTCCCAGGCTTCCCTGATTCCGGCCGCCACCCGCCCCGTCAGAGCGGGCCTTCCTGACCAGCGCGCCGGAGCGCCGCAACAGGAGAAGAACAAGCCCACTCCTCCGTCAAGCCCGGAACACAGGTGGGCGTAGACCGCGCCCGCGGCTTCCGGCATGGAGGCCGGGAGCTGGCAGCCCGGAAAAAAGAGCCAGCGGATTTTTTCCAGACCGGGTTGGAAGCGCAGAAAGGAAATTTCCGGGGAATTGGAGAAAAGCATGTCTTCCAGGGCAAATTCGTGGGCCGAAACCGGCATGTGCCGGTCAGCCACCATCTCCAGGCGGGCCTGGGCGCAGAAAGAGCCCATGTCCGCGCCGGAGGGGCATATTTCCCGGCACAGCCCGCACTCGGCGCAGCTGTTGATCATGCTGTTGGCTTTGCGTATGCCGAAGACCGTGGAAATATTGTTGTAGATTTCCCGGGCGTATTTTTTGGGGTAAGCCCGGTAATGGCGTAAATATACGCATTTTTTCAGACATTCCAGGCAGTTGCAGTTGAGGCACCGCCTGGCTTCCTCTCCGGCTTCTTCCGGCGAGGGGCGCAGGGGGTCTGCCGGGCGCGAAGGGGGTTTGGGCCGCTCCGTCTCCGGAAACGCCCGGAGGCGGGTGGGCCCCGCGGCCTCCTTTTCCCTGGCCGTTCCGGGAGCCACGCCGTTCAGCACCCGGTCGACGGAAGCGGCGGCTTTTTTGCCCGCGCTCAGGGCTTCAATGAAAGGGCGCTTGGAGGGAGGCTGCGGGAGGGCCAGAAAAAGATTTTTCCGGGGCGATTCCCGGGTGATGTCGTTCAGGAGCAGATCTTCCGGGCGCAGCCCCAGACTTTCCGCGGAAAGGGCCGGATCGTCCAGTCCCACAAAAACGGCCTGAAAATCAAGGCAAAGCCGCTCCAGCCAGAGCGGAGAGACTTTGGGTATTTCCTCAAAGGAGAGCTTGAGGGCCGCAAGCTGTTTCAGGGCCTCGTCCGTGGCTTCCGGGGGCAGTAGCTCCGGAGGGAGGGCGCGCAGGGAGGCTCCGGGCGGACCGGGGTGGAAGAGGCAGATCCGGTGTCCTTTGCGGGTAAGCTCCCAAGCGGCCGCCAGACTGGAGAGGCCGCTTCCCACCAGAGCGGCCCGGTGGGGAGTGGCCGGCAGGGCCAGGGGGGGGAGAGTCCTGCCGGCGCGCAGGCAGAAACGCTCCAGAAGCGGCAGATCCAAAGCCTGATCCAGATCTTTCCGCAGGCAGTGTTCTTTACAGGGACCTTCACAGAGCCAGCCTCCCAGCGGGGGGATGGGCATGTGTCGTTCCAAGGTTTTGCGGGCCTCGTTCACTTTGCCGGCGGCCACCTGCCCGGCCAGGGTCCGGGCCTCCACATGCAGGGGGCAGAAACTCTGGCAGGCCGGGGGCTCCTCCTGCGTGCATCTGCTTTCGAACTCCCGCAGCGTCTCCTGATCCATGCTTTTGTCCGGTTAGGAATTTCCAATCCCCTCCCCGCCCTTCAGAGGGGGGAGGGGATTTCAGGATTTCAGCCGGATTTGTTTTTTATGGCTTCAAGGACGCGTTCCGGATAGGCCGGAATGCGGGTAATCCTTGCGCCGCAGGCATTGTGGACGGCGTTGAGTATGGCCGGATGGGGCACGCACAGGGGGATTTCCCCGCAGCCGGCCGCGCCGTGCGGGCCGTATTCCCTGGGATGCTCAAAGTAATGCAGCTCTATGTTGTCCGGTATGTCCTTGATGTAGGGGATGCCGGCGCCGAGCATGGTTTTGTGCTTTTCGATATCCTCAAAGTCTTCCGAGAGGGCCAGACCCACGGCCTGGGCAATGCCGCCGTAAAGCTGCCCGTCCACCACCGAGCGGTTGTTGATCTTGCCCACATCGGCCATGAAGGTGAGCTTGTCCACCACGACCTTGCCCGTGGACAACTCCACGTCCACCTCGGCCATGCAGACGCCGTACATGTAGACCATGAAGGGCTTGCCCTGGCCCTCGGCGTTCAGAGCCGTGCCGGGGACCGAATAGGTGCCGTCGTAGCGGGTGGGTTTGCCCGCGGCCTTGGCCTCAGCGTGGTTCATGTAGGAACCGTCCGCCTTTTTGAGGCCTTCCAGCATTTTTTCGCAGGCCACGCGTATGGCGCCGCCGGTCATGACCTGGGAGCGGGAGCCGCCGGCCGGGCCTGAAACAGGGCCGCGCGTGTCCGGCCAGGTGAATCTGAAGCGTTCCGGGGCGATTTTCATGGGCAGGAGGCTTTCGTGGGCCGTGCCTATGGCCCCGATATCAGCGCCCTGGCCGTGATCTTCCCAGGCTGTGCCCACGGTGACCGTGTCGTCGGGATTTATTTCCACATAGGCGTTGGAGGAGTCCGGCCCGTCCAGGCCTGAACCGTAAACCCCCAGAGCCAGGCCGACGCCTTTTTTATGCCCGGCGCCGGAGTTTCCGGCGGCCCTTTCCTTGGCTTCCAGATAAAGGGGACGCAGGCTTTCCAGCATTTCCGGGAAGGAGTAGGAGTCCGGCTCCTGGCCGCTGATGTTCAGGCTTCCGGGGCGGTAAACGTTTTTGAGCCGCAGTTCCAGGGGATCCATGCCCAGTTTTTCGGCCAGCTGGTCCATGACGGTTTCCGAGGCCAGCAGGGATTGGGGCCCGCCGTAGCCGCGGAAAGCCGAACCCCAGGCGTGGTTGGTACAGATGGTGCGGCCTTCGCCCCGGATGTTCGGGATGTCGTAGCCCGCTCCCATAAACTGAACGCCGCGTATGGTGACCAGATCTCCGAATTCGCAGTAGGGGCCGTGGTCGACGTCAAAATCCGTTTCCATGGCCAGAAGTTTTCCGCTTCTGTCGGCGGCCAGACGCAGGTTGATATAGAAGGGCGAGCGTTTGCCGGTATACTGCTGCTGCTGGTGATAGGTGAAATTCAGCACGCAGGGCCGGCCGGTGGCCATTACCGCCACCGCCACCATGGCTTCTATGGTCGGACTGAATTTGTAGCCGAAGGTGCCTCCCATGGGATTGGAGACAAGCACCAGATTTTCCGGCTTGTCCACGCCCACGCCTTCGACGATCATGGCGTGGTGCAGGTGCACCCCGATGGATTTGGAATGCACTATGACCTTGCCCTCGTCGTCGGGATAGCCGAAGGCCACATCCGGTTCCAGGGGCATATGGGGAGTACGGCTGGTGATGAAGCTGTTTTCGGCCACGACCACGTCGGGGCGGCTGAAGATGGGCGAGGTTTCGGCCCCTTTGACAAGTTTCTGGGTATAGTAGTGGTTGGGGGTGCCGGGGTGGATTTCGACGGCGTCCGGCGCTTTGGCCGCCGGGACGCTCAGGTAGGCGGGCAGAACCTCCAGATCCACCTTGACCCTGGCCGCCGCGGCCTTGGCCTGGGCCTCGGTGACGGCGCAGACCAGGGCTATGGCGTCGCCGAACTGGAAGACCTTCCGGTCGCAGAGAATGGGACGCTCCCAGCCGTCGCCCAGATTTCCGGTCATGGCCAGGCCGTTGATGCGGTTGCGTCCCTTCACGTCCTTGTGCGTCAATATCTTGACCACTCCGGGCATTTTTTCGGCCTCGGCGAAATCAATCCCCCGTATATTGGCGTGGGAGACAGAGGCCTGCACCAGGGCGATGTAAAGCCTGTTTTCAGGCAATTCCAGGCCCAGGTCGGCGCCGTACTTGATGGTGCCCGTAACCTTGGCCACAGCCGTGGGCCGGGGATAACGGCTCCCCCAGAGGCGCCCTTCGGGCGGCAGCTTGTAATCCAGAGCCTCCGGCGGAATTTCCCCGCGCAGAACCTTGGCCGCTTCCATGACGGCATCCACCAGGGGTATGTAGCCGGTACAGCGGCAGACATTCCGGTTTTTCTGGAACCAGTCGCGCACTTCCTCCCGGCAGGGAGAGGGGTTCTGATCCAGCAGAACCTTGGCCGAAACAATGAAACCTGGAGAACAGAACCCGCACTGGGCCGCGCCGTGTTTGACCCAGGCCCGCTGGAGCGGATGCAGGTTATGGGGGGTGCCTATGCCCTCGATGGTGGTGACGCAGGCGCCGTCGGGGACTCTCTTCATCCTGGTGATGCAGGCGCGGGTGAGCTTGCCGTTCAGAATGACGTTGCAGGCGCCGCAATGGCCTTCACCGCAACCGACCTTGGTGCCGGTAAGATGCAGCTGTTCGCGAAGCACTTTGACCAGGCTGGAGTCCTGGTCCGCAAAGATATTGTGTTCAACTCCGTTGACGCAGATTGTTTTCCGGATCATGCCCATCTCCTCCGTTACAGGCTGTGGTTGCAATGCCAGGAGCATCCCAGGCCTGAAATGCTCTGCGGGGATTCGCAAGCTATCCCCGGGTTCCCCTCCTTTAATCTTTCAGCCTATATGGCCGGCGCGAAAAATATCTATCCCGGACAGGATTGTCCGCTTGTCGACGACCTGAAAAACCGCCTGGGCGATCTCCGTGAGCGCCGCTTCCGCGCTTTCTCATTTTTCCGTGCGAGTCGCCGCTTGCAGCGAAAAAAAGAGCGGCCATATGTTTAGTTTAATCCTCGGGAAGAAATGTTTCAAGCTAAATTACGCGCGTGATATCCATTCCTCAGGGGGAGCCAGGGTCATTCTGTTCTTGATTTTTTAGAAAAATTTTAGAAAATATGGCCACGGAGGAATGCATATGCAAACTGAACTGGCTACCTTATGGGATTGTCTGGGGCAAGTACCCGATC
>JAISOL010000050.1 GCA_031275645.1 Deltaproteobacteria bacterium | reverse complement strand
GATCGGGTACTTGCCCCAGACAATCCCATAAGGTAGCCAGTTCAGTTTGCATATGCATTCCTCCGTGGCCATATTTTCTAAAATTTTTCTAAAAAATCAAGAACAGAATGACCCTGGTTCTTCCGGAGAAGACCTTGCAAAAAAAAGCGCTTTGCGGTATGTCCAGCAATCCCGGAGCTTGACATCCGGTTTTCCGGAAGGGGAACTCCTGAAGAAGGGTATGCCCGGCTTGGCCCGGCGTCAAGGAGTAGCCTCCCCCTTGCCCCGGCGCCCGGAGTTCCCGCGGAACTTCCGTCTTTCAGACCATAAAGGAAATTTTGATGAAAAAGAATATTCACCCCAAGGTATACGCGGCCAAAATCATCTGCGCCTGCGGCAACGAGATTGAAGCCTCCTCCTCCAGAGGCGAGCAGGTGCGCGTGGAAATTTGCTCGCGCTGCCATCCCTATTATACCGGCAAGCAGCGCTTTGTGGATACCGCCGGCCGTATCGACCGTTTCCGCAAAAAATACGCCGCGGCGCAGAAGCAGCCTGAATGACGGAGGAGGGAGAAAGCCTGGCCGTGGGCGGGCAGGCGGTTATGGAAGGCGTGATGATGCGTAACGGCGACGTCTATTCCATAGCCGTGCGGCGCGCTGACGGAGAAATTGTGGCGGCCAGCCGGCCCTGGTTTACCCTGGCCCGCGGCTCCTTCTTCAAAAAGCCCTGCATCCGGGGTTTTCCCCTGCTTCTGGAAACCATGATCAACGGCATCAAGGCGCTGAACTTTTCCGCCGAGCTTGCCCTGCAGGGCGAAGGCGAAGAACTGAAGCCCTGGCAGCTTGCGCTTACCCTGGCTGCGGCCATGCTTTTCGCCGTGGGCCTGTTTATCGTGACCCCGCATTTTCTGACCATGCTGCTGGGTTACCTGGGCATTTCCGGCGGAGTGGAGTTTTTTTCCTTTCACCTTTGGGACGGGCTGATCAAATTCAGCATATTTTTGTGCTATATCGCGGCCATATCCTGTTTGCGGGATATACGCAGGGTCTTTCAGTACCACGGGGCCGAGCACAAGGCCATTTCCGCCTACGAAAGCTCCTTCCGTCCGGTGGATGTGGAACTGGCCGAACGGCAGAGCCGTCTGCATCCGCGCTGCGGCACCACTTTTCTGCTTTTCGTGCTTTCCATCGCCATCATCCTGCATGTGCTGCTGCTGCCCCTGCTCCTCTTTTTCTGGGTTCCGGAAAACGCTTTTTACAAGCACGGCGTGGTGATTGTCCTGAAACTCCTGCTGATGATCCCCATCAGTTCCCTGGCTTATGAGGCCATACGCCTGGGAGCGCGCCTGGGCGACAATTTTTTTGGCAAAATAATGCGCGCGCCCGGACTTCTGCTCCAGACCCTGACCACCCGCGAACCGGATCGCCGGCAACTGGAGGTTAGTCTGACGGCTCTGAACGAAGCGCTGAAATGCGGAAACAGACACGCGGAAACCGAAGTCATCACACCCTCCTATAGCCTGTTGGATCCCTGATGTTCGCCCGGCTGGAAAACCTGGAAAAACGCTTTGAAGACCTGGAGAGACAGCTTTCCTCGCCGGAAATGCTGGCGGATCAGGAAAGCTACCGTAAACTTTCCAAAGCCCACGCGGATCTGAGAGAGGTTATGGATGTTTTTCGCCTCTACAAGAGGGTAAGGGCTGAGCTCAAGAGCAATCGCGAACTTCTGGAAGATCCGGATCCGGAAATAAAATCTCTGGCTCAGGAAGAAAGCAGGAATTTGCAGGAAAAGCTGGATTCTCTGGAGCGGGATCTTACTTTGCTTCTCCTGCCCCAAAACCCCCTGGACAACAAGAATATAATTCTGGAGATCCGCGCCGGAACAGGCGGCGAGGAAGCCTCTCTCTTCGGGGCGGATCTTTTCCGCATGTACAGCCGTTATGCTGAAAGCAAGGGTTGGAAGGTGGAGCTGCTTTCCGCCAGCGCGAGCGACAGCGGGGGCTATAAGGAAATCATCGCCCTTGTTTCCGGGAACAGGGCGTACAGCCATCTGAAATTCGAGGCCGGCACGCACCGCGTGCAACGGGTGCCGGCCACGGAATCCCAGGGCCGCGTCCATACCTCGACCGCCACCGTGGCCATCATGCCCGAAGCCGAAGAAGCGGATGTGGAGATCAATCCCGAGGATTTGCGCATCGACGTATACCGCTCCTCCGGGCCGGGCGGGCAGTCGGTCAATACCACGGATTCGGCCGTGCGTATTACGCACCTGCCCACCGGCATAGTGGTGGCCTGCCAGGATGAGAAGTCCCAGCACAAAAATCGGGCCCAGGCCATGAAGGTGCTGCGCTCCCGCCTGCTCCAGGCCGAGCAGGAACGCCTGAACCTGGAACATGCCGAAACCAGGCGGGCCCAGATAGGCAGCGGGGATCGCTCCGAGCGCATCCGCACCTACAATTTCCCCCAGGGCCGCGTTACCGATCACCGCGTGGACCTTACCCTCTACAAACTCGACTCTGTAATGGAAGGCGAAATCCAGACTCTGATCGACGCCCTGAATACAGCGGCCCAAACCGCGGCTCTCGGGCTCGGTACCGAAAATTGAGCGGGCGGGTTTACGACAAATTCTAGATTTTTTATTGACGGCCATTTTATTTCTGTGCTATAAGCTCAGAAGGAAGGAGTTGTTTTCACTCCTCCCCTGCCTTTGGAACAGCTCCGGGGAATAGTTCCTTTCGGAGCTTTCGTCGCAAATCGTCCGGATTAAAACGCTCTAAAGCGGCCGGACGCGGTTTTGATCCGGATTTAAGCAGAGGATTGTTATGCCGCAAGTTGCCGCCCGCATTTCGCAGGAGCAGGAAAAATGGCTCAAGGACTATTTCCGGACAAAAAGCGCCGGGGCGGAATTTATTCTGCCCTGGGCCGTGGATACGTTTTTTCGGGCCATCAACAACATACGCAGCAACTTCACCCCCGGCGAGCTGAAAACCATTGTGGACGCGCACCGGGAAACCAAGCTGACGCCGGACAACACCAGACTCTCCTATCTTCTCCTGCGCGTGCTCGACGCTTGCGACGTCAATCTCGTTCACACCAAGCACGGCGCCAGTAAAACCAGCCTGGAAGCCAAACTGAAACGTCTGGATGATACCCAGGCCACGGCCATAATGGTCTGGGCTTCGGCTTTCTGGGTAAGCCGCAACTGTTCGGCCGAAAGTCTGGATGAGTATATAAAATCCTACTAAGAGCAATCTCGGAGCGAAATTGCCGCCTGACGGAGGATAAAGCCCGCCCGCGCCGATCTCGCGGGGGCCGCTGTGTTGCATGATGCCGGATAGCTTTACTTCGCGGGACTATGTCTGCCGGCGTTGCGCCGCGCAAGGCCGGACCTGCTGCAGTCTGGGCGCGGAAGAGACGAGCGCGTGTTCTCCCCTTTCCCGCGCGGAGTTGCGGCGCATTCTCGCCTGCCGCTCCGCGGGAGACCGGGAGGAAACGCCGAAGCGCGCTTTTCCGGCGGTCCGGGAAAAGAATTCCCCGGATTTCATGGCAGCCGTGCAAAGACTTTTCCCCAAAGAAGGGGCGGCGCTCAGCGCCCTCTTCCCTCCGGAAGGGGAGCACCTCCGCCTCAGGCTGACTGCCGGCGGAGACTGCTTTTTTCTGACCGCTTCCGGATGTTCCCTGCCCAGAGAGGCCAGACCGGGGTTCTGCCGGATTTTTCCTTTCTGGGTCAGAGGCGGCGAGCTGGGCTTCTTCGAGGCGGAACATTGCCTGGCCATACGGGAAAACGCCTCTTTTGTCCCCTTATTGCGCGCTTTTGCTCTCACCCGCGCCGGGGTTCTGGAAGAATACGCCCGTTTGCGCCGGGACTGGGGGATGGACAGGCTTCCGGGCGAAATAGCGCTCAATCCATGACAAAGCTTGCTCTCGTGCGGCGGCAGGGCAAGCCGCGCCTGGAATTGTCGCCTGGCGGCGAAGTTAATTCGCCCCGCGACAATCTCGCGGCGATTTCGCCGAGATTTTTGTTGCGCTGGAGTGCGGGCAGGCTGTAATATCTGCGCAGTTCAACAGGAGTGTTGCGTATGCGATTGGTAACCCGCTCGGATTTTGACGGACTTGCTTGCGCTGTGTTGTTGCGATCCATTGATTTAATTGAAGAATATAAATTTTCCCATCCCAAGGATTTGCAGGACGGTCTGGTCGCCGTAACGGAAAATGACGTGCTGGCCAATGTCCCTTACGTCAAGGGCTGCGGCATGTGGTTTGATCACCACAGCAGCGAGCAGGAGCGTGTTTCCGGGGAACAGTTTGAAGGCAGTTCCAAGCTCGCTCCCAGCTGCGCGCGGGTTATATGGGATTATTACGGCGGGCGCGATAGTTTCCCGGCCGCTCTTGAGCCCATGATGGAGGCGGTGGACAAGGTGGACAGCGCCAACTTGAGCCGCGAGGAAATCATCCGGCCCTCCGGCTGGGTGCTTCTGGGCATGATCATGGATCCGCGCACCGGCCTGGGACGTTACCGGGACTACCGGATCAGCAACTATCAGCTCATGCTGGACATGATCAATTACTGCGCCGAGATGAAGGTTGAGGATATACTTGAGATCCCGGACGTGAAAGAGCGCACTGACCGCTATTTCAGCCAGCAGAGGGACTTCGTGCTTATGTTGCAGCGTTGTTCCAGGCTGGACGGCAATGTGCTGCTGATTGATCTGCGCAACGAAGCGGAAATTTTTTCCGGCAACAGGTTCACGGTTTATGCCCTCTACCCCGAAGCCAACGTCAGCATTCAGATAATCTGGGGGTTGAGGCAGCAGAACGTCGTTCTCACCGTGGGGCATTCCATTCTGAAGCGCGGCTGTACCGCGGATATCGGCAGTCTGATGCTCTCCCACGGCGGCGGAGGGCATTTCCAGGTGGGAACCTGCCAGGTGCCCGTGGAAAAGGCCGAGCGGACCATCAAGGAAGTAGTCGCCGCCCTCAAGGGTAAATAGTTCCCGTTTTCAGACCAGGGCGTTCAGGTCGTAGGTAAAGCTTTCGGTTATTTCCGCGGAGACCAGAGCTCCGGGAAGCGCCCCCCGGCCGCTGACGTAGGTGACCCCGTCCACTTCCGGGGCCTGGAACCAGGTACGCCCTATGTGCAGGCCGGGCCACTCGGGGTGCGGCGCGTCCACCAGCAGCTCCAGGCGTTGTCCCACGCACTCTCCGAGCAGTTCCTCACTGATCTCCGCCTGTATTTCCATGAGCGAATCCCTCCGGAAGTCCTTTACCCGCTCGGGGAGCTGTCCGGGCAGGGAGGCGGCCGGCGTGCCTTCCTCCGCGTAATAGGAAAAAACGCCCAGGTTGTGAAAGCGCGCTTCCCGCACGAAAGCGCAGAGGGTTTCGAACTGTTTTTCGCTTTCGCCGGGGAAGCCGGCAATAAGGCTGGTGCGCAGGGCCGCTCCGGGCAGAAAGGAGCGGATGCGCTCCACTGCCCTGAAAGGATTCCGGCTGAAGGGGCGGCCCATGCGGGCGAGTATGTCCGGATGGGCGTGCTGCAGGGGGACGTCGAAATAGGGCAGCAATACAGGCCCGGCGGAACGGATGAAAGAGAGCAGTTCGTCGTCGAGGCCGGCCGGGTAGAGGTACATCAGCCGCAGACGCGCCAATCCGGGCAGGGGAAGCAGACGCTCCAGGAGCCGGACAAGGCCGGGCGAATTATCCAGATCCCGGCCCCAGGAGGTCAGATCCTGGGCCACCAGGACGAGTTCTTTCACCCCTTGTTCCAGCAGCAGTCCGGCTTCGGCTTCCAGCTCGTCTGTCCCGCTGCTGCGCACCTGCCCGCGGATGAGGGGGATGGCGCAGAAGGAGCAGGCCTGCCCGCAGCCTTCGCTGATTTTCAGCCAGGCGTAGGAAGGGCCGGTGGAAAGGATGCGGCCGGGGCCGCAGCTCAGTCCGGCCGCCAGGGAAGCCGTCCTCGGCGTCTTGCTCAGGGCTTCAAGGATGAGCGCGGGCCAGGAAGGCATATCCCTGGTTTCAAGCCATAAATCCACTTCGGGCATGTTTTTGGCCAGAGCGGACCGCCCGAAGCGGCCGGGCAGGCACCCGGCCACGGCCAGAAGGGGGCGCTCCGGGGCGGGCAGGGCGGCGATGCGGCCGGCGTTTTCCAGAATCACGCGCGCCGATTCCCGTATAGCCGGAGAAATAAAGGCACAGGTATTTATCAGCACCAGGTGCGCGTTTTTCAGCCGCTTCAGCACGCGCACGCCGGGCAGCCCCCCGCCCTGACGGCGCAGACTCCCCAGCAGCCGCTCGGTATCCACGCGGTTTTTGGGGCAGCCGAGGCTGATGGGGTAGACATTCACGGCCCCTGTCCGCCGGGCGGGAGGGCGGCGGGCGGAGCCGACTGTGGATTGAGACGCCAAAATTTCCTCTGGAATTCCGGGCGGGGTAATCCCCCTTGACGCCAGGCGGAAGCGGGCATACCCTGCCTTATACCTTCCGCCCTTTTAATGTTGGCCGCAGGGTATTCCCGGCCCCGCCGGGAGTCAAGCGGCAATTTCGAGCGTAAAATGCTCCAAGGAAGCTTTGATGAACGATGATTTCTCCCCTTGCGCCGCGAACTGGGCTCTCTGGTCGAAAAACAGCGAACGGTTCCCCTTTCTGTCCGCCGCTTTTTTCTCCCTGATCGACAAACTTGACCAGGATGTCTTTCTTCTGGATGCGGAAGGCCGCATCCGCTATGTGAACGATTTCTTTCTGGACAACGCGGAGGGGGAGAGGGAAGACTTTCTGGGAAAGATCTGCCCGGTGCTGGACGAAGAGGAGCAGGGCCGGGACGCGGACGGAGCCGGAGCCGGCTCCTGCCTGAAACTGGCGCGCTCCAGGGGCAAGTATGTGAACGTATACAACCGCCTGCGCGGTTCCGGCCTGCAATACTTCAAACTCCTGGTCTTTCCCCTGCCCTACGACAAGGGCGAAATTTTTTACATACTCCTGCGGGAGGACATCAGCTCCTCCGTGCAGCTGCAACAAAGGGTGATGCAGACGGAAAAACTTGCGGCCATCGGCGAGCTTTCCACCTACATTGCCCATGAAATACGCAATCCGCTCTTCGCCATAGGCGGCTTCGCCAACTCCCTCCTGCGCAATTCCACGCTGGACGAATCAGGGAGAGAAAAAGCCGGCATTATTCTGGAGGAATCGCAGCGTCTGGACGGAATTCTGAAAAACATCCTCAATTTTTCCAAGCCTGTGGGAGGGAGCATAGACGCGCTGGATCTGGGGCAAGTCGCCGAGCAGACCGTGGCCATCATGCGCATGGGTGAAGAAGAGCGCGGGATCAGCACCACTCTCTCCGTCAGCCCGCATTTGCCCCATGCCCGGGGCAATGCCGATCTGCTCAAGCAGTGCCTGATCAATATAATTAAAAACGCCCAGGAGGCCATGCCCTCCGGGGGAAGCATAAGCGTGGGAGTGCGCAGGCTGCGCGATTTTCTGGAGCTGTCCGTGCGGGATACCGGCACGGGCATGAGCCCCGAAGTCATCAGGCAAATCTTCAACCCCTTTTTCAGCACCAAGCACAAGGGCTCCGGGCTTGGCATGGCCATGACCAGAAAGATCATTGAAGACATGGGCGGCAAAATAGAAATCAGCAGCGAGGAAGGCAGGGGATCGCTAATCCGCGTTCTGCTTCTGCCCGCTCTGGCGGTGAAGAGCGCCCCCTGATGCCTCGGAGAAAACGCGCGCCTGCCCTCGCGCTCGCCACGCGCAACCGGGGAAAGGTTTTGGAATTCTCCGCTCTCTTCGCCTCCTTCGGACTGGAAGTTTTCGGGCTGGATCATTTTACCGGCCTGGCGGATGTGGAAGAAAGCGGCGCTTCCTTTATGGAAAACGCCCGGCTTAAAGCCGCCGGCGTTTGCGCCGCCACCGGGCTGGTGACCGTGGCCGACGACTCCGGGCTGATGGTTGACGCCCTGAACGGCCGGCCGGGCATATATTCCGCCCGTTTCTGGGAGCTGGAGAAAGGAGGGGGGGGCGCTCTCTCTGGCGGAGATTTTATTGAGCGCAGCGAGAGGGATAGGCGTAATAACGCGCTCCTGACAGAGCTGCTCCGGGGCTTGCCGCCTGAAAAACTCACGGCCCGTTTCTGTTGCGCTCTGGCGGCCCAGGCTCCGGGCGGCGCCGGCATCGGCGTGGAAGGACGCTGGGAGGGGCTTATTCTTCACGAACCCAGAGGAGAAAACGGCTTCGGTTACGATCCCCTTTTTTTTGACCCCGAAGCGGGGCTGAGCGCGGCGGAAATGAGCCTGAGCCTGAAGAACGAGCGTAGCCACCGGGCCCGCGCAGCCAGAAAACTGCTCGCCCTCTGGCCTTCTTTCCTGGACAGGGCCGGGCTCCGCTGAGGTTTAAGCCCATGCGCGCTTTTTGGTCAGGTAAAAACGCGCCTCTTCCGGAAGAGGCGGAAGAAGGCTCAGCCGGACGGGAAAAGACGCGGGCCGCCCTGTTATCCGTGCTGGCCGCGCTTTTTCTGACTCTTATCAAGCTGGGGGCCGGGCTTATGACAGACAGCCTGGGAGTGCTGGCCGAAGCCGCGCACAGCGCCCTGGACCTTCTGGCCGCCGGAGTGACCTTTCTGGCGGTGCGCATATCCTCCATGCCGGCGGACCGCCGCCATGCTTACGGGCACGGCAAGGCCGAAAACCTCGCCGCCCTGGCGGAAACCCTCACCCTGCTCCTGACTTGCGGCTGGATTGTATGGGAGGCCGTCCATCGTCTTCTGCTCGCGCCCCCGCCTCTGAAATTCGGCGGCTGGGCCGTACTGGTGCTGGGCATTTCCATTCTGGTGGATTTCAGCCGTTCGCGCCTGCTCCTCCGGACGGCCAGAAAGTACCGCAGTCAGGCCCTGGAGGCCGACGCTCTGCATTTTTCCACCGACATACTTTCCTCCGGAGTGGTCATTGCCGGGCTTCTGGCCGGAAAGGCCGCGAGCTTCGTCCTTCCGGACTCTCTCCTCCAGAAATTCCTGTTGCGCGCGGATGCGCTCTCCGCTCTCGCGGTAGCCGTGATCGTGGCCTGGGTCAGCCTGCGCCTGGGCAAACAGGCGGTGGACATGCTTCTGGACGCGGGCAGCGCGGATCATCTGAAGCTGGCGGAAGAGGCCGTAAGCAAAATCCGGGAGGTGCTGCGCATAAAAAAACTGCGCCTGCGCGAAAGCGGCCCCTCCATTTTCATCGACATGCAGCTTGTCCTGCCGGGGGCCTCCAGCCTGGAATACGCCCACGGCGTGACGGAACAGGTGGAAAAATCGGTGCTGGCCGTATTGCCGGGAGCGGATCTGACCATACATTTCGAACCGGAGGAAGACGACCGGCCGGATCTGATCGCGACTGTGCGCAAAACCGCCCTGCAACACAGTCTGGACGTGCACGCCGTCAAGACCTATGCCGGGGATGAAGGCGTTTTTATCACCCTGCATGCCGCCGTGCAAGGCGATACCCCCCTGCGCGAGGCGCACAGCCGGGTGGAAGCTTTTGAACAATGCCTGCGCGGCCCGGGCTACGAAATTCTCACCCACCTGGAGCCGAGGCGGGAAAAGGACGAGGGGCAGGGCTCCACCCTGTGCCTGCCTCCGGAAATGGAACAGCGTATACGTGATGTTATCGATAAGTGCCTTTCTTCCGAAACCGGGGTAAGTTTTTATCATCGCCTGCGTCTGCTGGACAATTCCGGACGCCTGAGTCTGAGCCTGCATTGCTGCATGCCCGGGGACACCCCGGTGAGCGTCTGCCACGAAAGCATCAGCCGCATCGAACGCTTCATCCAGAGAGAATTTCCGCAAATCAGCCGCATCACCATCCATGCCGATGTGGCGGAAGAGGCGGCGGCCGGCGGGAGAAGATCATAGTCAAGGCCACCGGAAATTTGAGCGGCTTGAAGGCGAGCCAGCTTAAAGCCCTGCACCGCCTGGGGCAGCGCCGTTATCCGCAGGCGGGCGGCTACAGCGCCGAGCAGGCCCGCGAGCTGGCCGCCCTTTCCAGGGCGATCAACCGCCAGATCGGCCTGCTGATTGATCGGCGGGGGCGTCCTTTCATGGTGCTGGTGGGAGATCCCGGCGGCATATATATCCCGGAGCTGCCGCGCGCCCGTGTGGCCGAGCGGCGTCTGCGCGGGCTGCGCCTTCTGCACACGCATCTGGATCAGGGAAGGGACAGGGGGCAGCTGCTTTCGCGGGAAGATCTCATGGATCTGCTTTTTTTGCGCCTGGACAACCTGGGAGTGCTCACTGTGGGCGAGTGGGGAGAACCGCTGCTTTTTCAGCAGGCCCACCTTCTGCCCTCCTCCTCTTCCGGAAAGCCTTACCTCCTGCATGCGCCGGTTTCCTGGGAGAGGGTGGAGACCGATTTCACGGCCCAGACCCTGGCTCTGGAAGAAGAGCTGGCCCGTTCGGCGGAGGGGGCGCGGGAAGCCGCGGAGAGCGGGGAGAACTGCATTCTGGTTCACGTTTCTTCCAAAGCGGCCGCGGAGCAGGAATCAAGCCTGGCGGAGCTGGAAGCTCTGGCCGATACGGCCGGGCTGAGAGCGGTCGGGCGTCTGCTGCAAAAAATCCGGCATATGGAGCACAGCCATGTGCTGGGCCGCGACAAGCTGGCCGAACTGGAAGTGCTGGCCCTGCAGGGCAACGCCGGGCTTCTGGTATTCGACCTGGAGCTTTCTCCGCTGCAGTTGCGGAATCTGGCGGAAGCCACGGAACGGCGGGTCATTGACCGCACGCAGTTGATTCTGGATATTTTCGCCGGCCGGGCCGGCAGCCGGGCGGGGAAATTGCAGGTGGAACTGGCGCAGTTGCAATACCGCCTGCCCAGGCTCGCCCATCAGAACAAGGCTTTTGATCGCCTGGCCGGATATATAGGCGGGCGCGGACCGGGAGAAACGAAACTGGAGTCGGACCGCCGCCGTCTGCGCGAGCGGATCGCCAAGCTCAAGAAGACCCTGCAGACCCTGTGCGCTCAACGCGCTTACGCGCGCCGCCGCCGTTCCAGAGCCGGCTTGCCGGCGGTAGCCCTGGTGGGTTACACCAACGCGGGCAAATCCACCCTGCTCAATGCCCTTACCGGTTCCGTGGCCCTGAGCGAAGACAAGCTTTTTGTCACCCTGGATCCCAGTTCCAGACGCCTGCAAGCCTCCAGGGACATAATTCTTACGGATACCGTGGGCTTTATTCGCGACCTGCCCAAAGATCTTCTGGAAGCTTTCAAAGCCACCCTGGAGGAACTGGAAGAGGCGGATCTCCTCCTGCATGTGGCTGACGCCGCGCATCCGGAACTGGAGATGCAGACGGAAGCGGTGGAAAAAATTCTGGCGGATCTCCGTTTGCAGGATATTCCGCGCATACTGGTTCTGAACAAGACAGACCGGCTGCCTCCGGCCGCCTCCCCGGCCATGTGCCTGCCCCGGGAAACAGAGTCCCGCAGGATCGCGCACATTTCCGCCCGCAGCGGCCAGGGGCTGCCGGCCTTGATCCGGATCATCCTGGAAATGCTGCCGCCGGCGCCGGACTCAGGCGCGGGAGATTGCGCTTGTCGGGGTTCAGGATGAAATGGCCCGCGCTGAAAATCGAAACGGAAGCGGGAGAGGAGGAAGCCGTTGCCCCGCTTGTGCTTTCCGCCAGCCGGGTGACGGACATCCCGGCGTTTCACGGCGAGTGGTTCATGCAGCGCCTGCGCGCCGGGTATTGCCGCCGGGTCAACCCCTTCAACCGCGGGCAGGAAAGCCTCATTTCCTTCGCCCGTTGCAGGCTGATCGTATTCTGGAGCAAAAACCCGGCTCCTTTCATGCGGCATATCGACGAGCTGGAAGAGCGCGGGCTCAGTTTCTACTTTCAATTCACGCTCAACGACTATGAGCGGGAAAAGCTGGAGCCGCGTCTTCCTCCCCTTGAACAGCGCCTGCGGACCTTTATGGACTTGTCCGAAAGAATAGGCCGGGAACGCGTAATCTGGAGATTTGACCCCGTGCTTCTGGGGGATGGCCTGGAGGCGGAGGACATCATCGGCCGCCTGGAGGCGATAGGCCGGAAATTGAACGGACATACCGATAAATTGGTCTTCAGTTTTGTGGATATGTATAAAAAAACGAAAGAGCGGCTGAAAAAAATCGACCCCGGCTTCAGGGCCCCGGAAAGGGGGGATATGCTTCGCATTGCCGGAGGAATCGCGGCAATAAACCGGGAATGGCCCCGTCCGCTGGCTCTCTCGACCTGCGCGGAGGAAATTGAGCTTGCGGCTATGGGCATAAGCCGCAATCAATGCGTTGATCCCGCGCTGATCCGGCGTCTGTGCGGAAACGACGCCGGGATATCGGAATTTTACGCCCCGCGGCCTGAAGGAGCGGCCCTGAAAAACTCCGGCCTGCGCGCCCGCTGCGCTTGCGCGCCCAGCCGGGACATAGGTGCCTACAATACCTGTCCCCACTTCTGCGCCTACTGTTACGCCAATCATTCGGCCCCGCGGCCGGGAGCGGGAGACTTTCAGGCCTTTTCCAGAAAGTATATGGATTCCGGTTCCAGACCGAGCAGGCGCCCCTGACCGAGATGCTCCGGGTAAAGGGCGCATTCCCGCGGCAGGAGGCGGTGGATGCCCTCTTTATTCTGGGTGCAGTCGTAAAGCTGCAGCGTTTCCCGAAAGAAAAAACGGCCGGTGCTCCAGTGGGAAATGAGCGGAAACTTCTGAAAGGGTAGAAAACGGTGAAAGCGCAGCAACAGGCAGCGGCCCTGCGCGCCTTCGTCCGGGGAGGGACCTGGAAAGCGCCGCTCCGGCAGCCAGCTTCGCAAAAAAGGCCAGAGACTCTCCATCCGCCAGTCCGGACTCCGCCTTGGAGGCACAGGCCCGGAGCTTTCGAATTCCGCCCCCTGGTGAAAAAGATCCTTTTCGTCCAGTTTTTCCAGGGAAAGGCAGGGGGGGCTCTCCAGCCTCAGCCCTGAAAGCGCCTCTTTCCCTTCAAAGCTCTCCGGCGCGGACAGGGGAGGCAGGGGCGGAAGTTTCGCCATGCGCAGAGCGAGAGCCCCCTCCCGGCAAAAACGCCCCAGAATATAGTCCACCAGCCAGTAATAATCCGTGCGGTTTCGCAGAAAGGCTGACCAGAGCGGCGGCCTTTCCGAAACTTCGCTCAGGGTGCCGCCCAGTATCTCCCTGGCCTGCTCCAGCCGCAGGCCGTGCGTGAGCTTGAGGGCGTTGATCAGGGCGTAAACGGCGCAAAAAAAATCCAGATGTCCCTGGTGGTAAGGGGATAAAGCCATGCGGGCATTGTACTGGACAATAATATCTTTGCATAGTATATAGATTTTAAGAATAAAAAAATATCCGGATTTATTGATATGCTGGTATTTGAGACTGTCCCGGCTTTAAAAGCCCAAATTTCTTCCTGGCGGCAGGCAGGCAGGAGCATCGCTCTGGTCCCGACCATGGGTTTTTTTCATCAGGGGCACGCCACCTTGATGCGGAAAGCCGCCGGTCTGGCGGACAAGGTGGTTGTCTCCATTTTTGTCAACCCGACCCAGTTCGGGCCGCAGGAGGATCTGGGCGCTTACCCCCGCGACCCGGAGAGAGATCGGGCGATTGCCCGGGCGAACAGAGTTGACGCCGTATTTATGCCGGGAGCCGAACTCATGTATCCGCCGGGGTTTGATACCTGGGTGGAATCGCCTTCCCTTTCCAGGCGCTTGTGCGGCTTGGTCCGTCCGGCGCATTTCAGGGGGGTCTGTACCGTGGTCTTGAAGCTTTTTAACCTGGTGCAGCCGGATGTGGCGGTATTCGGAGAAAAGGACTGGCAGCAGCTCGCCGTGATCCGGCGCATGGCCGGCGATCTTGATGTGAACGTGCGCATTGAGGGAGCCCCTCTGGTACGCGAGGCGGACGGTCTGGCCCTGAGTTCGCGTAACAGCTACCTGACGCCGGAGGAGCGCGCCCAGGCTCCGGAGTTGTATATGGGGCTGAAGAAAGCCTGCCGGCTCTACCGTGAGGGGGAGAGGGAGACCGCCGCGCTCGGAAAAGCTGTTCGGGATTACTGGGCAGTGAACTTCCCTCTGGGGAAGGTGGATTATCTGCATATTCTGGACGGCCCGAGCCTGGAGGAAGTCCGGATCGCCGACAGCCGCTCCAGAGCCGTGACCGCCGTATACCTGGGTAAGGCCAGGCTGATCGACAATGTCCTTCTGTCCGAAAATGATTGAAAACACAATAAGCGCGGCCCGCGCCGCGTTTTCCGGCAACGCTGGGCTCAGCGTCGCCTAAGGAGAGCATATGATTCCAAGCAAGGGAAAATACTATTTTACCTCTGAATCCGTAACCGAAGGGCATCCGGACAAGATCGCGGATCAGATTTCGGATGCCGTGCTGGACAGCCTGCTGGCCGAGGACGTTGAATCCCATGTGGCCTGCGAAACGCTGGTCACCACCGGCATGGCCTTCATTGCCGGGGAGATCAGCACCGACGCCTATGCCGATCTTCCCGAGATAGTGCGCCGGACCATCAGGGAAGTGGGTTACACCAGTTCGGACATGGGTTTCGACTGGCAGACCTGCGCCGTAATCTCCTCCATTGACAAGCAGTCCCCGGACATCGCCCAGGGAGTGAACCGGGCCAGCCCGGAAGATCAGGGCGCGGGCGACCAGGGCATGATGTTCGGCTTCGCCAGCGACGAAACCCCCGCCTTGATGCCGGCCCCCATTTTCTGGGCGCACCAGCTTTCCCAGAAACTCGCCCGGGTGCGCAAAGACGGGGTTCTTCCCTATCTGCGCCCGGACGGCAAAACCCAGATTTCCTTTGAATATGTGGACGGGGTTCCCGTGCGCATCAACAATGTGGTGGTTTCCAGCCAGCACGCGCCCGAAATCTCCAGGGAACAGATTGCCGGGGATATAACCAGAGAGGTGCTTGTCTCCACCCTGCCCGCGAAAATGTTCGACCCCGGGGATTGCGAAATCTTCATCAACAGCACCGGGCGCTTTGTCGTGGGCGGCCCCATGGGCGACAGCGGCCTCACCGGGCGCAAGATTATCCAGGACACTTACGGAGGCATGGGCGCGCACGGCGGCGGGGCTTTTTCCGGCAAGGATCCCTCCAAGGTGGATCGTTCCGCCGCCTACATGGGCCGCTACATAGCCAAGAATGTGGTCGCCGCCGGCCTGGCCTCCAAATGCGAAGTCCAGATCGCCTACTGCATCGGCGTGGCCGATCCCGTATCCGTGCTCTGCTCTTCCCTGGGCACTTCCGAGCTGAGCGACGAAATACTCACCAGAGCCGTGAAACAGGTCTTTGACCTGCGCCCCTATCACATCATCAGGCGCCTTGACCTCAAACGCCCCATTTACAAAAAAACCTCCTGCTACGGGCACTTCGGCCGGGAGCTCCCGGAGTTTACCTGGGAAAAAACCGATGCCGTCGCCGATCTGCGCACCGCTGCAAAAGTGTGAGAGCCCGCTATTTTCCGGGTTAAACGGGCTTTACCACGGCGTGAACGGCGGCCCGCAACTGTTCCCTTCCCTGCGCGTAGAGGTGTTCCAGGCGCATGGCGCTTATTCTTGAAAATATCAAATTGCGCAGAGAATTGAAGGGTTTGCCATCCAGATCCCTGGCGCTGAGTTTATAGTCCGAGCGGGCTATTTCGCGCAGAACAGGCAGAGTCCATTGCACTGCCGGGACGGAAAGCACGAAATCGTGATCTCCCAGGTGGCAGATGAAGCCTTCCTGCTTGCGCGGCCGGGGCAGGGTCTCGCCGTTTTTGTCCAGAAGGCCGTATCTTACGGGATCCACGCCGGCTATAACGGCCGCGGCCTTCAACCAGGCGACCACTTTTTTTTCTTCCTCGTCCGTGCCGGGGTGGGTATGGGCGCAGATCTGGGCCACTACCAGTTCCGCCGGGGCTTTGCGCGCCAGCAGTTCCGCCCCGGAGAGGACATGGTGTTCCCCGGCGCCGGCCAGGGGAGGTTCCGCGCGGGAAGAAGCGTCGTCCAGCCATTGAAAGACGTAGGGTTTGTGGAGATCGTGCAGGAGCTGCGCGGCCACGGCTATATCCCTGTTTACGGAGTATCCGTAAATTTCGACGTAGGTATTGACAATGGCTTCCGTGATTTTCACGTTGGCGGCCACATGGGTGACCAGGCCGCCGGGATAGGCGTGGTGGCTGCCGTAGCCGCTGCCGGGAGAGGCGATATACGGGTATTTCGAGCGCATATCCGCCGGCAGCGGGGGCAGGACGTTCTCCAGGCTCTGCCCGGTATAGCCGGCCGCGCTGAGCTCCTTCCAGATGTGCCCGCGTTCGCGCCTGTCCCTGCTCAGGCGCGGGGTGGAATCGCCGTAGATATCTTCGGTCAGGGCGCGTATGCCCGGATCCTTGATTCCGGAGATTTCCCGCCGGAGGTAGTTCCAAGAGTTCCGTACCAGAGGGGAGGTTTCGGCCATTTTCAGGTAGTCCATACCCTGGCATTCTTCAAGGGAAACGGCCTCGTCCGGAGACAGGGGAGCGCCCGCTCCGGCAACGGCGGCGAAATCATTCAGAAAAGCGGCGGAAGCGGTGGCGACGGCGGAAAGCTTTACAAATTCTCTGCGGGTTGTCTGCATATTTTCCTCCCGGTTTATCTTGGTTGAAGGTGAAAATCCGTCCATGAATTTCTCCTCGCTCGCAGGGAAATATTGATGTCCTGAACGGCGTTTTTCTGTCGGCCGTATGTATTTCGCGTGACATTCATTCCAAAATGCTTTCCCTGAAAAAAAAGCTTGCTTTTCACTTGCTTTGTTTATAAATATAAACAAAATTTCCGGAAAAATACGCGGGTTTCATCAGCCTTGTCAGTCGGGAGGGGCGCCGTGAACAGCCAGACTCTTGCCAAGTTGAAGATCCTGGCGGCTGCCGCCAAATATGACGTTTCCTGTTCTTCCAGCGGGGTAAGCCGCAAGGGGGCAGGCGGGCCGGGCAACGCCTGCGGCTGGGGCATCTGCCATTCTTTCGCCGCTGACGGGCGCTGCATTTCGCTGCTGAAAATCCTGCTTAGCAACCACTGCCGTTATGCCTGCGCCTATTGCGTCAACCGCGCGGACAACGACATCCCGCGCGCGGCTTTTGACAGCGCTGAACTGGCCGAGCTTACCCTGGAATTTTACCGCCGCAATTATATTGAGGGCCTGTTTCTGAGTTCCGGAGTGGTGAAAAGCCCGGATTGCACTATGGAGCGCATGCTCCGCGTGCTGGAGCTTTTGCGGGAAAAACACCGCTTCAGCGGCTACATCCACATGAAGTGCATTCCCGGGGCCAGCCGGGAGCTGGTCCGCCGGGCGGGCCGCTATGCGGATCGTCTGAGCGTGAATATTGAAATCCCTTCCGAGGCCAATCTGAAACGCCTGGCCCCGGACAAGGATTATTCCGGCGTCTATGCGCCCATGAACTTTATCCGGCAGGAAACGGAGCAGCGGGCGGAAGATCGCCGGAAATACGCCTCAGTTCCGGATTTTGCTCCGGCCGGGCAGAGCACGCAAGTGATCATCGGGGCCAGCGACGAGCGCGACAAGGACATTCTGCGTCTTTCTTCCCTGCTTTACCGGGGGCCGCGCCTCAAAAGGGTCTACTACTCCGCTTTTGTGCCGGTGGGCGGCTCTGATCCGCGCCTGCCGGCTCTTTCCGCTCCTCCTTTGCGCCGGGAAAACCGTCTGTACCAGGCGGACTGGCTGTTGCGCTTTTATCACTTTGAAGCCCATGAAATAGCCGATGCCGAGCATCCGGATCTGGATCTGGAGGTGGACCCCAAGATTGCCTGGGCCTTGCGCCATCCGGAATTTTTTCCCCTGGACGTGAACCGGGCGGATTATCCGGCCCTGCTGCGCGTTCCCGGCATAGGCCCGGAATCGGCCCGGCGCATAATTTACGCCCGCCGCTGCCGCCGCCTCGGCCCGGAACATCTCTCCAGGCTGGGCGTGCTTGCCGGGAGAGCCAGGTTTTTCATCGTTCCGGCTCTGGACAGAACCCCGGATATAAACCGCCTTGGTCCGGGCAGGGTGCGCGCCCTGCTCCTGGCTCCGCCTTCCGCCGCAAAAGCCTCCGCCCGCCAGCTTTCCCTTCTCCGCTCTTCCGGCAACGGTCTCTCCGCCTGACAAGGCCGAGGCGCAATCCGTGAGAGCGTTCGTCTATGACAGGAGTTTCGAAGGGCTGCTGAGCGCGGTTTTTGACGCCTATGCCCTGAAGTCTTTTCCGGAGATTCTCTGCGGACCGGCGGATCCGCCTCTTCCTGAAGCGCGTTCGGCCCACCGGGTGGAAGTCACGCCGGAAAAGCCCGTCCGGGTGTTCGCGGCTCTGGCGAAAAAGCTTTCGGAGCGAGGGCTGCGCAACCTGATCCTGGTCTGGCTCTCGGAGGAAAAGGGCAGCGACTTTCTGCTCTTCAGATTTATACGCAAAATATTTGACGCCGGCAGCGGCCGGGGGCTGCCGGAAAGGGATTTCGGAGATCCGGATGTGCTCGCCGTGGAACGCCTGGCCCGCCGGGTAGGGCGCAAGGCGGAGCGCTACGCCGGTTTCGCGCGTTTTCAGAAAACACGCCAGGGGGTCTATGTCGCGCTTATTGAGCCGGAACACAACGTGCTCCCCCTGCTCCTGCGCCATTTCGGCGACCGCTTCGGGGACAGGCCCTGGATGCTCTACGATGTGGGACGCGGTTACGGGATCATGAGAGACTCCGGGAACAGGCGGGAAGAATTCAGAGAAGTCTTTCTGGATGAAAGACTGATTGAAGGCGGCGGCCTGCGTCCGGATTTGCTGGCCGAAGGCGAGGAGTTGCTGCAAAGCCTCTGGCGGGGCTACCATGAGGCCGCGGCTGTGCGCGAACGCCTGAATCCACGCCTGCAGCGCGGCTTTATGCCGAAAAAATTCTGGAAATATCTCACGGAATTCCCCTGATTCCTTGTTGCCTTCCGGCGCAATCGGATCACTTGCCGCCAGGCAGGCTGCTCTCAAAGCTGTCCGGCTCCTCAAGCTGCAACCAGATGAAGTCTCCCTGCCGGTCGTCCGTGATATCCCTGATGCCTATTCTCAAAGCCTGCTGTACCGTATCAAGCATCGCCCCGAACATATTCGTGAACAGCCCTGTGAAGCCGCCGGCTTCCGCCCCTTCAGCGGCAACCATCTCATAGGTATGCCCGGCCATAAAATTGTCGTAGCTGACGCTGAGGCTGTTCTGATAATGACTCCCGCCGGAGACGTTCCTGTTGTAATCAAGGACGAAGGTATGGCTGCCCGCGGGTATTTGCACCGCTGCCCAGCTATCAGCGAATCCGGCTGTCCATTCCACACTCTCGCCGTCAAAATCCGTCACAGTGAGCGTGGCCGCTATGTTGAGAGCGCAGGTTCTTTCGGCCGGCGCGGCCGGAGCGTAGGAGATGGGGGTCGCGTCCTTTACGCAGCCGCCCAGCGCGAGGAGCGCGCAAAGGAGCAGAATCCGTCGCCGCGGGCCGTTGCCGGGAACATTCTTTTTCATGGAATCCTCCTTTAATCATGTGTAATAGTTGATTATTTTATAATTTTTAGGCTCTGTTGCACAAGCAAATACATATACTAAAATTTAATATCAAATAAAATCAATATATTATAAAATAGTCAATAATATCAATATGTTTTATCATACGCGATTCATCTTCGATATAA
>JAISOL010000046.1 GCA_031275645.1 Deltaproteobacteria bacterium | reverse complement strand
GATCGGGTACTTGCCCCAGACAATCCCATAAGGTAGCCAGTTCAGTTTGCATATGCATTCCTCCGTGGCCATATTTTCTAAAATTTTTCTAAAAAATCAAGAACAGAATGACCCTGGTTTCCGGCGGAAAAGCGCGGTTTGACGGATAAAATTCCATGCCTTTGCTTCCGTGATAATTTTGACGCCCGTCACAGCGTCTCAAGGAGATAATAAATTAAATCAGTATATTATTGTTTTGGCAAGTTCTTTGCAAGAAGAAGGGCGGGTTACGGCCTAAGGCCGGACGCTATTTTTATCCGGAATCCGAATAAGGAGGAGTTGTATGTTTTTTCTAATGGGCGGTGGCGGCAGGAAGAGCAGTCCCAAGGGAGTGGAGAATCTTGACCGGGTGAAGGAATTGTTTCGCATGGGGCGCTTCCCCGTGGTCACCACGGATTCTGTCGACGACGACAGGCCCGTGGGCAGGGTTCTGGGCCTGGTGGCCTGCAGAGGGTTCGACTCCGAGGATGCGTTTTACGGCATGGCGGTCAGGGCGGTGAACAAGGGCGCCCAGGCCATTGTCGGCTATCAGGAGCAGGTGGCTTTTCATCCTGACGGAAGCAAGTATTTTACCTGCTACGGCACGGCGGTGCAGTTTGCCCAAGGAGCGGAAAAAAGCGAACAGCTTGTCCGGCAGACGCACAGGAGTCTTTCCGGCGCGTCCTGATCAGCCCGGCAGTTTCAGGGCGCAAGCGCTATTTTTTTTGAAAACCGTAGGAGGAGGCGCCCACACGGAACATCTGGTTGGGGCAGTCCGCGCCCCGGATCAGGAGAACTCCTCCGGGCGGCAGGCTGAAGGCGTCCTGGTGATACTCCAGAAGCAGGGGCAGGCACGGGTTCCGGCCGAGCACGGGGTCGTCGCCTCCTTCCGGAGTGAGGTACAGCCGGGTGAAGCCGAATTCGGGGAAGTCCATGGGAAAAACAGCGCCGCCGTGCGCTCTGGCCAGAAGCTGCGCCCCCAGGCAAATCCCGGCCACGGGCCTGCCCGCCGCGTCAAAGGCCCGCATCAGGGCCATTTCCGCCCGCAGGAAAGGCGAGGCCGCGTCATCGTAAGCGTCCTGGGGGCCGCCCAGAACCACCAGCCCGGCATACTCCCCGGAACGTTCCGGCAGGGGTTCCTGCCGTGGGCGCAAGACATCCAGCAGGGCGCCCAGGCGCTCCAGCTCCTTGCAGAAGGCTCCTCCCGGAGCTTCGCCGTGATTTTCCAAGACAAGCAGGCGCAAAGGGCTTTTTCCGTTCTACGAAAAACGGCGGACAATCGCCGCGATCTCATGACAGGGCGTTCCGGAATAATATCCTCGCCTTCCGCCCCGCAATCTGCTATCTAAACAAAAAAGGAGAAATAACCATGAACCGGAACATATTGCAACTCCGGCGGCATATGCTCCAGGCCGCGCTTCTGCTCGGCTTTCTGTTGGCCTCCCAAACGGCTCTGGCCGCTGATTCCAGTCGTATATACACATCTCTCACCGGAGCGCAGTTGTTGCAAATAATGCAGGATGAAGGCTATTCGGCAAGCCTTGACAAGGACGGAGACATCCGCTGGAAGTTGCAGGGATGTAATTGCCTGATTCTGTTTTTCGACGACAACGCCTCTATTCAGTTTTATTATGCGGTGACGGGAACCGACGTGACCTTGGAGCGGATCAACGCCTGGAACGCAGGCAAGCGTTATTCCCGCACCTACCTTGACGAGGAAAACGATCCCTGTCTGGAACTGGATCTGGATCTCACAGGCGGCATATCCGGAGCGCGTATTGTGGATTTTCTCCGCACTTGCAAGCAGTCTCTTGACAAATGGGAGAAAGAGGTCATCAGCTGAGCGGGTTGCCGCAGAAAATGCCTGAATCTGTCCGCTCAATAAACCTTGCGTTTGGAAAAACCTTTGCCCAGCACGTTGAAGCTGTTTTCCACTATGACAAAGGCCTGTTCGTCCAGTTCAAAAACCAGTTCTTCCAGGCGCTTGAGCTGGTAATTCTGCAACACGGTCATCACCATGAAGCTCTCTTTCCCGCTGAAGGCGCCGCGCACCGGGATGAAGGTGGCGCCGCGCTTCAGCCGGCGCAGGATCGCATTCGCGATCTCTTCATGCTTTTCGGAGACGATGAGGGCCATTTTCCTGTGGTTGAACATTGAGGCGAAATAATCCATGACTACGGAGGTCAGAAAGATAAAGATCAGCGAATACATGACCTTGTTCAAGTCCAGCACCGTCAGCCCCGCTCCGAACAGGGCCAGATTGTAGATGAAGGAGGTCTGGCCCATACGGAAATTGTACTTCTGAAACAGGATAATGCTCACAATGGTCAGTCCGCCGTCGCTTCCCAGGGAACGTATCACCATGCCCATGCCCGCGCCGCACAGGGTTCCGGCGGCTACCGCCGCCAGCAGGGGGTCGTCGAAATGGTACTGAAAGCTGATTAATCCGGTGACCAGCGTGGTGGCGGTAAAACCAAAGAGCGTGTACAGGAGAAAGCGCCTGCTCAAGAAATGCCAACCCAGAAGAAAGAGAGGCAGGTTCAGCAGGAAATACCAGAAAGAGATGGAAAAGCGATCCGTGGCGTAGTAGATGAGCATGCCCGTACCGAAAATTCCGCCGCTGATGAAGCCCTGGGGACGGGCCAGGCCCATGGCCCCCACAGCGTACAGGCACACTCCGCCGCTAATCAGAAAAAGATTCCAGGGTACGGACACAGTCAAAGTATTCAGTCTGGGCAGGCGCAAGGCGGTCTCACTCCTTAATCCGGTTTCACAGGCGGGCGGCGTATTCCGTTGCCGCGGCGCGGGCCTTGGCATCCATGCAAAGCACATCTTCCATGTTGTCCGGATCTGAACTTTCTCTCCAATTATCCAGCGTCAGGCGCGCCAGCCGGATAATATCCATAAAGCCGATCTCTTTCCGCAAAAACAAGTCCACAGCCACCTCGTTGGCCGCATTCAGGGCCACGGTCAGGCCTTTGCCTTCCTCCAGAGCCGCGCGCCAATATACCGGAGCCGGGAAGTTCTGTTCATCCGGTCTGAAAAAGCTCAAAGCCGGAGCCGCGGCCAAATCAAGTTCCGCCGCCCCGGAATCCATGCGGCCGGGCCAGCCCAGGCAGCAGGATATGGGTATGCGCATGTCCGGGACGCCGAGCTGAGCCAGACGCGAGGAATCTTTGAATTCGACAAGGGCGTGGATAATGGATTGGGGATGGATGAGCACTTCCACATCGGCCGCGGGCAGGCCGTACAAATGGCAGGCTTCCACAATTTCCATGCCCTTGTTCATCATGGTGGCCGAATCTATGCTTATCTTGGCGCCCATGCTCCAGGTGGGATGGGCCAGAGCTTCTTCCGGGGTAACTCCGGACATGGCCTCCGCCGTCCAGCCGCGGAAAGGTCCGCCCGAGGCCGTGAGGATGATCCGTTTCAGGCTCTCCCCGCCGACCGGTCCGGCGCTGCCCGCGAACTGTTCAGCCGCCGGGGGACTGCCCAGGAGACATTGAAAGACGGCGTTGTGTTCGGAATCCACCGGCAAAATAGAGGCTCCGTTTCGTCCGCATTCTTTCCGGATCAGCTCCCCGGCCAGCACCAGAGACTCCTTGTTGGCCAAAGCCACCACCTTGCCCGCCCTGACCGCGGCGTAGGTGGCGTTCAGCCCGGCGGCTCCAGACTGGGCTGAAAGCACAAGATCGACCTCGGGCAGAGCGGCGACTCCGGCGTAACCGGGCGGCCCGACCAGGATCTCCGGCCGGAATGAAGGCTCGCCTTCCAGAGAGCGCTTGAGCTCCAGAGCGCTTTTCTCATCCTGCACCGCGAGATAATCCGGACGCCAGCGCAAAGCCTGCGCGGCCAGGAGCCTGGTATTCCGCCCTCCGGCCAGGGCCTCCACCTTGAAGTGCCCGGGCAGGCGTTCCAGAATCGCCAGGGCGCTCCGCCCTATGGAACCGGTGGAGCCGAGCAGGGCCAGATGCCTGGGCCAGGTTTCGGCAAAGCGGGCCGAAGGGAGTTTTGAAATGTACCGCGCCATAAGCTTCTCTCATACCGGAGCGCACAGGGTTTTCAGGAGCGCATAAAAAGACAGGACAAAAATGATGCTGTCCAGGCGATCCAGAATTCCGCCGTGTCCGGGCAGAAGCCTGCTTGAGTCTTTCACCCCCGCGGCGCGTTTGAGGGCGGATTCGAAAAAATCGCCCGCCTGGGCCGCCAGACTGAAAGCCAGTCCGGCCAGAGCCCAGCCCCAGAAGGGTATATGTTCCAGGCCGGGTGGAGAGGCCAGGCTCCCGCAGAGCGCGGTCGCCGGCATATCCAGGGCTATGCCCCCCCAGAATCCCTCCCAGCTTTTATTGGGGCTTACCCGCGGGCAGATTTTGTGCCGCCCGAAATTGCTGCCCGCGTAATATGCCCCTATATCCGAGGCGATGGCTCCCAGGATGACCAGGATCTGCTCGCTCCGGCTAAGATTCACGGCAAATTGCAGAGACAGGGGAATATAGAGCAGCCCGAAAAGCAGGAGGAGATTTTCCTGTAAAGCCGCCTTGTCGTCGCCTTTGGCATAAAGAAACAAAAAGCGCAGGCCGGCGTACAGGGAGCCGAGGCAAAGCAGAAACAAAAGGCCGCCGGATCCGAAACAGACTCCGGACCCCAGCAGCATCACCGCGCAAAGGAGAAGGCCGGCGAGTTTGCAATCCGTATTTGTCCGGCCTGGCCAGCACATTTGAAAAAATTCGCCCAGAGCCAGCACGGCCGTGAAAGATACCAGAAGGCGCAGAATCCAGCCCCCGGCAGCCAGGGCGCCGGCCAGCGCGGCCGTCAGGATAAAGCCGGTGATGATCCTTTTTTTGTGCGACAGGCTGAACATAGTCAGATATTCCCGAAACGACGCTCACGGCGGGAGTAGGCGCGCAGAGCGGCGTGCAGATCCTTTTCCGTAAAGTCCGGCCAGAGAACCTCGGTGACATAATATTCGCTGTAGGCGCTCTGGAAGAGCAGAAAATTGCTCACGCGGAATTCTCCGCTGGTTCTGATGATGATATCCGGGTCAGGTTGTCCGGCGCTGTAAAGATACCCGCTTAAAATTTCCGGAGTGAGCGCGTCCACATTCCCCCCGGCTGCGATAAAAGCCCGGCAGGCCCGGACTATCTCCTCCCGGCCGGAGTAATTCAGGGCCAGGTTGAGCTGCATGCCGCGATTGTTCGCGGTTCTGGCCAGCACCCGCTCCAGAGCCTTGCGGGCGGGCAGGGGGAGTTCCACGCTTTCGCCGAAAACGTTCAGCTTGATGTCGTTTTCCTGCAGGGCGCGCAGTTCCTGTCCCAGAAAATCCGTCAGCAGGCCGAAGAGCAGAGTAATTTCCTCCAGAGGCCTGGACCAGTTCTCCTTGGAGAAAGTGTAAAGAGTCAGATGCTTGAGACCGATCTTCCGGCAGTCCGTCACAAGGCGGCGCACGGCTTCGGCCCCGGCCCGGTGCCCGGCGTTGCGCGGCAGACCGCGTCGGGTCGCCCAGCGCCCGTTGCCGTCCATGATCACGCCCAGATGCGCCGGCAGGGCGTTCCTGAAATCCGGCTCTTCCGGCTCTGCTTCTGTCTCGTTCATCCGCACCCTCGGTCGGAACATTTCACACTTGAAACACGAGGCGGATCCGACTGCCTGCAAATCTCCTTGCCTCTAAATAGCCGTAGGGCGGGCTTTGCCCGCCGTTAAGCGACTGTTTGAAGCTTTAACTGCTCTAAAAGCGACGAGCGGAAGCAGGGCAAAAAGCCCGGAGCGTAATTTCAAGGTACAAATTTTCCAGAGACTATACATTGAGGCTATGGCGGTCAAGAGAAAGAAAGCGCCCACAGGCGAGATGGAGGTGACAAATTGTAATTTCCGGCTCGAGCTTTTTGCGATCCGGGCTTTTCATCGCACCTGTAATCTTGTAACCTTGACACAGTTTCAATAGATATGTCGAGCGTCCGAGCCCGGGCGGAGACTCTGTTCGAGAAAAAGGGGCTTTGCGCCGCCTTCCGGAAGTCATGCCGAATATCCTGGTAATTGACGATGACGAAGAGCTTTTCACCCTTCTTGACGAATATCTGAAGGATGAAGGTTTTTCCTGCGTCCATGCCCCTGACGCGGAAAAAGGTCTGCGGAAAGCGGCCGGAGGAGATTTCGACGCGGTGGTCCTGGATGTGATGCTCCCCGGCAGAAGCGGTTTTGAGGTGTTGCGCCTTCTGCGGGAGGATGAAGGGAGTGGCGCTCTGCCGGTGATCATGCTCACGGCCAGAGGAGAAGAAATTGATCGGGTGGTGGGGCTTGAAATGGGGGCCGATGATTATCTGGGCAAACCCTTCAGTCCGCGCGAACTGGTGGCCAGACTGCGCGCCGTCATGCGCCGCTCCGCCAGGAACAAGGCGGCGCCGCGCTCGGAGCTTTCCCTGCGGATGGACGATCTCAGCCTCAACCCGGCTTCAATGTATGTGGCTCTAGTTGCTTTAATTATTGAAATGTAGTAGATGGTCGGTCAGAGGTGAACATGAAAAGAAGAGATTTTTCAGCTTTTCTGACCAAAATCTGCTCATTGAGTCCAAAACAAAA
>JAISOL010000023.1 GCA_031275645.1 Deltaproteobacteria bacterium | reverse complement strand
CCCAGACCATGATGGTGCGGTTGGAGGATCTCATGGGCAAGTTCAACTCCTGGACCGAGGGGGCATCCCAGGCCGTCAAAGAGGGCGGCCAGATCACCCGCTCCCTCTGGAAGAATTAGAGCCTTTCACGCTTGAAATGCTTTTGGCGGCGCGGCAGTGCCGCGCCGCCGCGAAGGCGCGGGCGAAACTTGTTCCGCCGTTGAACGCCGGAGTGAGCGTCTCAAAATTAAATTGCCTCAGAGTCGAAAAAATGCGGCCCTTTCGGGAAAAACCGGGCTGAAGCGGAGTCGCCCACAATCCACCACGCAAAAAAGTAACCGGCCGGAATAGCTGGACTTGAGGGAATATTCCTTCACCGGAATTTTTACAAAAATAACAATGTTTACGCCATGTTGTGACTATGCGTGGTGGATTATGGGTCGCGCCCCCTCTTTACAGGAGAGGCCGTTGGGGATAAGAATTGCGGAAGAATCCTCCCTGCGGGATGCGCTCAGGCGGAGGCGGATCTGCCAACCGGCCCGTTTTTTGCATTTAAAATGCCGGCGGGTTTTGGGGCGTTAAACTCCAAGCGTAAAATATTCTATTGACGGAGGGAAACTTGGAAACTTACATCAGCAACTACACGCGCGTCCGCACAAGTGAACCTCAGCAGCTTCAGCCCACGGGAGCAGGGGCGGCCGTCCCGCAGGATCAGGGAGGAGCTCCGCATCTGGAGCCGGGGGCCGTCCGGGGCGATTCCAAAACTTTTGCCCGCTTGCGGGACGCGGCCGACAGAGCCTTGAAGGAGCATCCTTCCTCCGCCGCCCCTCTGAGCAGGGAAGGGCTCGCGCGCATCGCCCCCGAGCCCTCCAAGCGCTGGTTCGGAGCCGGCAGGGCCCAGCGCAAGCAATGGGAAGCCCTGGCCAGAGCCTCCGAGCGGGCCGGGAAAAGCCTGGCCGAGCTTGACGCCTTTCCGGCCTCCCGCTTCACGCGGCCCCGGAACCCCGGCCCAGGGGCGAGCCCGGCTGAAAAAGCTGATTTCCGGGCCGCGCAGACCGCCTACAACAAGGCGTTCGCGGCCTTGCGCAAAGCCGTCACGGACCAGCAGGCCCTGGAAAAGGCTCTGGCCGATTACGAGACCAGCCCCGGATTGCCGCCGGAAAGCGTCGGGAGGCTGGCCCTCGCGCAGAGGAGTTGCGCTTTCAGGGCCGGGGAGCTTATCGCCATGGCCGCGGAACTCGCCGGCGGGGCTCAGCCCCAGTCCGCGGGGGTGACCGCGGCCGACGCCCGCCGGGCGCTTTCCCTGCAGATGCATGGCGGCGCTACTGTCCTTGAGGCCATGCAGGCGGAGGCCAGGGAGCTTTACAGCGCCCTCGCCGCCCTGGAAGCTCGAAGCGACCTGCGTGGCTCAAGCGCCCCGGGCGATCCGGATGCCCCGGCCGGCGAAGCCGCCGCCGCTCCGAAAACCCCGATAGAGGAGGCCGCCGGGGATATTCTGCGCAAACTTACGGCTTTGCAGGACAGACTCGACGCCGCCCTGAAGCATGAGGCCGATCCGGCTGACCCCTCAGCCCCCCGGCTGGTGTTCGACGAGCCCTCCTTTACCGCGCTTTCCGTCAGCCTGGAGGCGGCCAAAACGCGCGTGAGCGCCCTTGTCGCCCCTCCGGAGACCATTATCACGAGTGAGATGCTGGTCGGAGAGTTTATAGACGCCGGACCGCTCAATGCCTTTATCGCGGACGCCGGGAGAAGAGGCAAAGCTCTGCCCCGGGAAGCTCTGGATCATCTCCGCCAGGCCAGCGGCAGCCTTGAGGCTCTGAAGGCCGATATGCTCGATCAACTGAACGCCAACGGCCGGGTGAACGTGGATCTGGCCACGAACCCCCACTGGCAGGGTATAAGGAATAATATCGGCGCCGCCTTTGATCTCATCCAGGACAAAGATGCCAGCAAGGCCCTGTACGATATCGCCGTCGGCATAGGCATGTACCGGGAAAACCTCGTCGCGGCCGACATCGAAGGGCTCAACGCGGTCAAGGCGCATATCGACAACCCGGCCTACCGGCCTTACCAGACCGGCCAGTATCTGTCTCTGGCAGCTTCCGGGCACGTCAGCGTCGAGTCTCTGGTGGAGTGCAGCATGAGGGGGGTGGATCCCTCTCTGGTTGAAATACGCGCCGATCGGGACGGGCTGGTTTCCCAAAGGGCTTTGGGCGCCGGCGCCATAAATGCCGTGACCCTGTGCCGCTACGAGACCGCCGACGGCAATCCCGTAAATCTGGTTTTCAAGGCCGAACACGAAGCCCGCCGCGGTCTGTCGCGCATGCGCGTTTCCGGGCTCGGCTACAGCTCCTATGCCCGCGCCCTCGACCTCAACGCCGCGGCCGGCGTGAGCGCCGCGGCCCTCGGCTGCGGGCAGGCCCTGTGCCGCACGACGGCCGGCACCCATGACGGCCGCTTCGGCATGTTCATGGAACTGGCTCCCGGCCGGACGGCCCGCGAAGTCTTCAGCCAGAAGGAGTCGGAAGACCCCCATTCCGTCGTGAGCCAGTTGAGGGCCCATCCCAACCGATACGCCCATGTCCGGGCCAAACTCATGCAGGAAATGTGCAGGCTGGAGTGGGCCGATCTCCTGAGCGGCCAGGTTGACCGCCATCAGGACAACTACCTCGTCGATATCGACCTCCAGAGCGGGCGGGTCCAGGTCACCGGCATAGACAACGACGCCTGTTTCGGCCACGCCATGCTGGGGCCGGGGGTCGTCGCGCATGTGGCGGAGCAGAAGATCGTGGACTCTTCCACCCTCAACCGGGAGGAATTCGCGGCCGCGATCCGCGGGCAGGGCCTCAACCAGATCAACAGGCCCGAGCTTATCGACGAGGAAACCTACTACCATCTTCTGGCCATTGACGAAAGGGAATACGCCTTAAACCTCTGGCCCCACCTGCGCGCCGACAGGGAGGCGCTGAACAGCGCCATGGCGCGGCTTAAAAGCGCCAAGGAGTACGCCGTTAACCTGCATGTGCAGGGCCGTCTGGTGAGCGATTGGACGAGCCACACGGTGGACGGCCGGAGCCTGATGCAGGTCTATGCCGATCAGCACAACAGGGAGTACCGGAGAGTCGGGCCTGAAAACGTCCACCGCGCGGTGAGCTTCTTCGGCCGCTGCATGGGCTATCTGATCCGGAAGGGTTGAAATGGTTGCGAGGCCATGAAAGCCGGGACATAAAAGCATAAAGGAAGCTATGATGATGAACGAGAATACCTCCGCGGCCGCCGGCTCCCCCCCCGAGGGACTGACGATGTCCGGGGAACTGACTATGCCCGAGGAACTTCTGGGTTGGCTCAGGGACGACGGCCTGCCGCTACCGCCCCTTCCCCGGGAGCTGGCGGCAATACTGGAGGAGGTGGACGAGTATGTGTTCCAGGCCTCCTCCGGGTCCGAAAAGTCTCTGCGCCTGGGCTTTTCCGGGCACGGCATCCAGAGCTGGCGCTTCGGCTACCGGCTTGCGTGGCCGGGCCTGCGCTTCAGCCTTGATCTGCCTTACGCCTCGGCCTACGGCAACCTCGAAGAAGATAAAGCCAGGCTGGAGGAGGGCTTTGATCTGGCCCTGCTCTGCCTGACCGCGGCCGACAACGGGCTGAGCGTTTCCGGTTGGGAGAGGGCGTTTCTGGAAGTTGAGTACGACGAGGATTTCTGCCGTTACCGCTGCGCCAACCCCTCCGGCGAAACCCTGGACGAAGGCGACAGCCTGGACAAGCTTCTGGATATATTGCAGATGTCTATCCCGTCTCTGGCCACAGATAAGGGCGATTTGAACCTGATACCCGTCTGAGGGCGGGCGTCCGGCTCGGGCCGGAAAAGGGCGACTTCCGGCTTTTGCCTTCCCGTCGCCCCTCATATAGCGCGCCATTGAGCCGGGAATCCGAATCCATGCGGGTTTTCTCTCCGGCTTCAGCCAAGGCTCCGGCCCGTTCATGGCCGCTCAGAGCTTTGCTCACTCCCCGGTCTTCCTCAATGGCGGGCAAAACCAGCCGACTATAAAGAAGCTCCCGACCCCGCGGCTCGAAACTCCTCTTTACAGGGCGGGACGCAGGGGATAGGGACAAGATTTCAACAAAGGAAATTTCGATGAAGAAACCGGCGGATATTCGTTGGGGCGCGGTTATCCTGGCCGCGGGCAAAGGCACGCGTATGCGTTCCGCCCGGCCCAAGGTCATGCATGAGCTTTTGGGAGAATCCATGCTGCGTCTGCTGTTGGACTCCCTGAAGCCCATATTCGGGAAAAACGTCTGGATTGTGTTGGGGCATGGGGCGGAAGAAGTGCGCGCCGGAGTGGGGGAAGCGGATTGTTCCTTTGTTCTGCAGCGGGAGCAACTGGGTACCGGGCATGCCCTGCAAAGCGCCTGGCCTCTGCTGGAGAAAGCCGGCCTGGACGGCGTTTTGGTGGTTAACGGGGACGTTCCCCTGCTGGATCGGGAAACGGCAGAGAATTTCATGGAGCTGAGCCTGCGGGAGGGAGGGGATCTCTCCTTTCTTTCCCTTACCCTGGAGTACCCCGGTTCTTTCGGCCGGGTAATCCGGCGCGGGGGGGAAGTCAGGGCCGTCATTGAAGCCGGAGATTACGATCTCTCCCTGCACGGTCCGGAATCCGGAGAGATCAACGCCGGAATCTACTTTCTGCGTCCGGACGCCGTGGCTCCCCTTCTTGAGCGCCTGGGCAACGACAACAGGAGCGGCGAGTACTATCTTACGGATTTGATCGCTCTGGCGGCGGAAAACGGCCTGCGCGTCCTGGGCCTGAACGCCGGAGACAATCCCGCCCTGCTCGGCGTGAACAGTCCCCTTGAGCTGGCGCGTATGGAGGAGTTGCTGCGGGAGCGTCTGGTACTGAAATGGCAGGGCAGGGGAGCGCTGATCCGCAATCCCGGGGCGGTGCGCCTTGGACCCGGGGTAGAGCTCGGAGCCGGCGCGGAGCTGACCGGCCCCTGCGAGATTTACGGAAAGAGCCGCATCGCCGGAGGAGCGCGCATCGAGTCCCATTGCTGGATCAAGAACTCTCTGGTGGGCGAGAACGCTTTTATCCGTTCCTTTTGCCATATAGAAGACGCCAGTATAGGGCCGGGCTGCCTGGTAGGGCCTTTTGCCCGCCTGCGTCCGGGCGCGGAACTGGAAGAGGAGGCCCGTATCGGCAATTTCGTGGAGATGAAAAAGTCCCGCCTGGGCAAAGGCGCCAAGGCCAATCATCTCAGCTATCTCGGAGACGCCGAAATCGGCGCCGGCGCCAACATCGGCGCCGGAACCATTACCTGCAATTATGACGGCAAGCGCAAACATTCCACCATAGTCGGAAAAGGAGCCCGGATCGGTTCCAACACTTCCCTGGTCGCCCCGGTGAAAGTGGGAGACGCGGCCGTGGTGGGGGCCGGGTCGGTGATTACCGAAAATGTGCCTGGAGGAGCTTTGGCCCTCACGCGCTCCGCGCAGGTGATCCGGCCTGATTATGCCAGAGACGACGATTGAAAATACTTGCATTTTTCGCGCGGAATCCCGGCGGTAATTTTTTTCTGGCATATTGCTTTAATCTTATGTATGAGTTAGCATAATAACTATGGAAGTACTTGATGTCCTTGAGCGGAGAGTGACTGAACTGCTTGCGGAAGTTACCGCTTTGCGGGCGCGTAATTTTGAGTTGGAAAGCCGGATATCGGCGGGAGCGCCGGCGGAATCTTGCGAGGAAGCCTTGCGGCGCGTCGCGGAACTGACTGAGGTCCTTGAAGAAGAGAAGAAACACAAAGAAGCTGTTTTCAAGCGGATCGACAGTCTGGTGCGGCGTCTTGAGCCATATGGCGGCGCAGGTTAGACATGCAGAATCATTCGTTGAATGTGCTGGGGCAGGTTCTTTCCTTCAAGGCGGAAGTTGATCCGGACAGACTCAAAGAAGCGCGGCAGATGCTGGAAAACAGGTTTGCTATTCTTAAACGGCATGGAAGGACCATCATCAGCAAAGAGAAGCTTCTGACTTTTTTAGCCCTGGCCCTGGCGGATGATTTACTTCAATCTCAGGAAGAACTCAGGGAGGCTGAAAAAAAAGTCTGGAAGATCATGACGCAAATAGATAGCAACATGATGTGAATCATGTTAGATTACTGTAACCCTGGAGTGTTTGTGCGCGCAGCTCACCGCGGCCTCACAAGCATAATAAATGGAGATGAAGACGATTACCGGTGTGTGCGCCTCATGTCAGGCGAACCTGAAGGTAATGCGGATTTTCCTCGTAGGATCTAGGTCCTGCGGAGAGTTGCTCTACACGGCACTCCGGGGCTGCAGATAATTTTAAAGTTATCAGCGTATGCTGGACAAAAAGCCTTCTATGGCCGCAGAGCGGCGGGAGGCTTTTTTGTTTGTCCAGTTTCGACCCCGGTTCTTAAAACGACATGCCGGAGGTTGCAATTTCAACATCGGCGGACGGCCGCTTGCCGCTCAAAAGCCGATTCAAGGCCATAACGGGCCATATGGGGCATATTTCTATGCAGCATTATATAATTTATTGCATCCTGAGCCTGGGAGCCGGTCTGTTGGCCGGCGTATTTCTACATCGCTTTTTCGGTTCAAAACAGTTGCAGAATGCCCGCGAGCTTTCCAGGCGCATCCTGGAAGAAGCCAGGAAGGAAGCTGTGGCCCAGAAAAAGGAGATTGTTCTGCAGGGCAGGGATGAAGTGCTGGAATACCAGCGAAAGACAGAGCAGGAGCTTAAAGAGCAGGAACGTGAACTTAAAGCCAAGGATCGCCGTTTGCAGGATTTCAGCGAAAAGCTTGACGAACGCGCCCAAAAAGCCACGGACAAGGATCATGAAATTCTGGCGGCGGAAAAAGAGCTGACCAAGAGAGAACGCAAGCTGGAAGAAACCGAGGAGCTGCTTAAAGCAAAACTGCAGGAGCAGGAGTATAAACTCCAGGAAATATCCGCTCTCACCGCTGAGGAAGCCAGGCGCATGCTGCTGACGGAAATTGAGGACAAAACCAGGCATGAAGCCGCGAAGATGATGCGCCTCATTGAAACGGAGGCCAGGGAGAGCGCCGTTCACAAGGCCAGGGAAATCATTGCCATGGCTGTTCAGCGCTATGCCGGAGATTATGTGGGAGAACAGACGGTGACCACGGTTACTTTGCCCAGCGAGGAGATGAAAGGCCGCATCATCGGACGTGAAGGCCGCAACATTCGTACTCTGGAGGCGGCCACAGGGGTGGATCTGATTATCGACGATACTCCGGAAACCGTTATCCTCTCGGCTTACAGCCCGTTGCGCCGCCATATTGCCAAGCTTTCCCTGGAGCGCCTGATTCAGGACGGCCGCATACATCCGGCCAGGATTGAGGATATAGTCAAGAAAGTGGAACAGGAACTGGAAGTGCAGATCAAGGAGGTCGGCGAACAGGCCACTTTCGACGCCGGCGTGCACGGCATTCATCCAGATATCATACGTCTTCTGGGCCAGCTTAAATACCGCACGAGCTATTCCCAGAACGTGCTCCAGCATTCCCTTGAAGTAGCCTCCCTCTGCGGCATGATGGCCTCAGAACTGGGGCAGGACGTAAAAAAAGCCAAACGGGCCGGCTTGCTGCACGATCTGGGCAAGGCCGTGGATCACGAGGTGGAAGGGCCCCACGCCGTCATCGGCGCGGATATCGCCAAAAAATACGGTGAAATGAAAGAAATTGTCCATGCCATTGCCGCCCACCACGAGGATATCCCCCCCAAATCCATTCTGGCCGTGCTGGTGCAGGCCGCGGACAGTTTGTCCGGAGCCAGGCCCGGAGCGCGTAAGGAATTGCTTGAAAATTACGTTAAACGCCTGGAAGATCTGGAAAATATTGCAGACAGCTTTGAAGGCGTATCCAAAGCCTATGCTATCCAGGCCGGGCGCGAGGTGCGGGTGATGGTCAATTCGGAAGCCGTGGATGACGATAAAACTTATTTGTTGTGCAAGGACATAACGGACAGAATAGAACATAACCTTACCTACCCCGGGCAGATCCGGGTAACCGTGATCCGGGAAAAGCGCGCCGTGGGATATGCCAAGTAGCCCGCGCGGGCATTGTAATCATCCAGGTATTTGCTATACTGCTTCCGGACGGAGCGGGAGCGACACGCCCCCGCCGGGAGAGTTCGACGCTTTGTGTTCCATTTACCCGGGATTTGCCCGGCTGCCAGGAGGTAGCGATATGCCGCTCACCGGTCCGAAAGACATGTTTGCCAGAGCTTATGAGGAAGGGTACGCCGTTGGAGCTTTCAACGTCAACAATATGGAAATTGTTCAGGGTATTGTGGCGGCGGCCGCGGAGGAAAAAGCGCCGCTGATTTTGCAGGTTTCGGCCGGCGCCCGCAAATATGCCGGCCAGAGTTATATTGTGAAGTTGATTGAAGCCGCTTTGCAGGAAAGCGATTTACCCATAGTCCTGCATCTGGATCACGGCGGGGATTTTCAGATTTGTAAAGACTGTATCGACGGCGGTTTCACTTCGGTCATGATCGACGGCTCGCACCTCCAATACGAAGAGAATATCAAGCTTACCAGAAAGGTGGTGGAATACGCCCGCCCTCGCGGAGTCTGGGTGGAAGCGGAGCTTGGGCGGCTTGCCGGGGTGGAGGATGACGTCTCGGCGGAACACTCCATTTATACGGATCCGGATCAGGCTGTGGATTTTGTGCGGCGTAGCGGCTGCGATTCCCTGGCCATTGCCATAGGCACCAGTCACGGCGCCTATAAATTTGTCGGAGAGGCCAAGCTGGATTTTCCGCGCCTGGAAAAGATAGGAAATATGCTCCCCGGATATCCTCTGGTGCTGCACGGGGCTTCCAGCGTTCCGCAGGAGTTTGTGGACATGGCCAATCAATACGGCGGCAAAGTGGGCGGCGCCAAGGGCGTGCCGGAAGAGCTGCTGCGCAGGGCCGCCGGCCTCGCCGTGTGCAAGATTAACATCGATACGGATATACGCCTGGCCATGACCGCCAGCATCCGCAAGTTTTTCATGGAGAGACCCGGAGATTTCGATCCGCGTTCTTATCTGGCCCCGGCCCGTCAGGCGGTCAGGGACATGGTCAGGCACAAGATACGCAACGTCCTGGGTTGTTCCGGCAAAGCTTAAGGGCCTGCCGGCCGCGCTTTTTCAGCTCCGGCGCAGGACATGTCCCATGGTCAGCAGGACAAAGGAAAATCCGGCCCAGACATGCAGCCTGGGAGAAACGGCCAGACCAAGCATACAGGCGCTAAGGGCGGCTCCCAGAAGGACGTTCTCCCGCTTACGGGTATAATACGCGGAAGGGCGCTCCTGCGCCGGCCCCAGTCGCGTTTGCAGGACTTTTTCGGCTGCCAGCAAATTCTCCCGGCTGATCTGCTCCGGATCGTAGCGGAACAGCAGGCTGCCGGTGCGCGGATTGGGTAAGACGCCGCGGGCGCCGGGCAGGCTCTCCAGCAACGAGGCCAGAGCGCGCATGTTTTCCGGGTCTTTCAAGGCCGGATGCCTGATCCGGATCCGGCCGTCGGTGAAACTGACAATCATGATTCATCCTTATGCGGCAGTATACGACGCATACAACCCAGAGCTATGGCGGCGGTGGTGGCATTGTGCAGCAAAGCCGCAATTCCGGGGCCGATCAGACCGGAGAGACCGGCGGCAAGAAAAAGGCTGTTCAGGAAGAGAGAATACCTGAAGCTGCGCCTGATCCTGGTCAGCACTCCCCTGGAAACGGCGCGGGCTGTGAGAAGGTCTTCCAATCTGCCGCGCGTGAGCACGACGTCGGCCACTTCTTTGGTGATGTCCGCTCCGCTGTTCATGGAAACTCCCACCTGAGCAGCGGAAAGGGCCGGGGAATCGTTCACGCCGTCGCCCAGCATGAGTACGGAATGCCCTTGAGCCCGCAGTTCCCGGATAAAAGCCGATTTTTGTTCCGGCAGAAGTCTGGCCTGGTATTCCGTTATGCCGGCGGCGGTGGCAATGCCGGCGGCGGTGGGTTCGCCGTCGCCCGTAAGCATAAGCACGCGTTTTATGCCGTCCGCCCTGAGAGCTTCCACCACGGCGGCGGTGCGCGGGCGGATTTTGTCTTCAATCAGGATGATTCCGGCCAGCTCCGAGTCAAAGGAGATATACAGGATTGAACGCCCCAAGGCGGCCTGCCGGTTGATAATCACATTTTGCTCTTCGCTTATGCGTATCCTGGAGTCTTCCCTCAAAAAATGCTCGCTCCCCAGCAGGACGCGCTGCCCGTGCAGACGCGAGGCAATGCCGTGGGCCACAATCAGTTCCACCTCGGCATGTTCTTCCGTGTGGCTCAGTTTTTCTTTTTCCGCAGCCGCCACCACGGCTCTGCCCACCGGGTGCGGAAAGTGCTCCTCAAGGCAGGCCGCGCTTTTCAGGATATAATCGCGTTGATAGCCGTTAAAGGGAATCACTTCCACCACTGTGGGCTGAGCCTCAGTCAGAGTGCCGGTTTTATCGAAGACCACGGTGTCGGCCCCGGCCAGGGCTTCGATAAATTTTCCGCCCTTGATCAGGACTCCCTGTCCCGCGGCTTCGCGCAAGCCTGTCAATACGGCCAGGGGCGCGGCCAGACGCAGAGCGCAGGAATAATCCACCAGCAGCACCGCTCCCGCTTTGCGCGGCGTTCCGGTAAAGATGAATATCAGCAGACTCAGCAGAAAATTGTACGGCACAATCCCGTCGGCAATATGCTCATAGCGGGTCTGGATGGAAGCCTTGGCCGCTTCCGAGTCTTCAATCCCGCGCAGGATGGAGTAAATACGCGCGTCGCCGCCGGTTTTGACAGTTTCAACGCGTATTTCCCCTTCCTCCACCACGGCGCCAGCGAACACGCTTTGTCCCGGACCGCGGCGTATGGGCAAGGGCTCGCCCGTCATGGAACTGAGGTTTACCAGAGCCTCGCCGGAGGCTATACGTCCGTCCACCGGAATCACCGTTCCGGCGCGCACGATTACCAGGTCGCCCGCGCTCACCTTTTTCAGGGGGATCTGTATTTCGTCCGAGCCGGATTTTATCCATACGGAATCGATGTTCAGAGCCAGACTTTCCGCCAGGCCGGCATGGGATTTTTTTCTGGTCCAATCCGCCAGGTATTCGCCCAAGGCAAAGAAGAAGACAATGGAGCCGAAGGAGCGGAAATCCCCCTGTAACAGGCAGACCGCCAGGGCCGTCGCGTCCAGCACGTCCAGATCCAGCCTGCGCCGGATGAAGAGAGCCCGTAAGCCGCGTCTGAAATAAGGCAGGGAGTGGAAGAGGGCCAGAAGCGCGCGCGTCCGGAAAGGGAGCAAATAACTGGTCAACTTGCCGGGGATGGGGTTTTTGATCTTTTTTTCTGTCCTGCTTCCGCTCCGGGAAAGAGCTTCCGGCGGCAGGAAAACCAGTATGCTGCCACTATGGCGCGCGTGCTCCACGCGGATTTTGTCCGGCAGGGAGGCGAGCATTTCCCGCAGCTTTTCCCCGGTCAGATCCGTGGGAAGGCGGCTGGGCCGCAGCCGGATACGGCCGGGGCCGCTGTGGGCTATATAATAGCAAGCCTGTTCCATTTTTACTGTCTGCTCAAGCCTGCCTGCCGCTGTCTTCGGAGCGGCTCCCCCTGGCTTCGGCGGCCAGGTCCTCAAAATTTTCCTTGGCTGTTTCAAATACGCTCTGGGCCCTGTTTTTCAGATCTATGGTCTTACCCACGGCCGTGCTCACGCCTTTGCGGATAAGTTCCGGGTTGCGCGCCGCGAAGGTGGCGGCCGCCGCCCCGACCACAACGCCCAGACCGAAAAACAGTCCGTACTTAAGCCAGGTGTTCATAGCGTTCTCCTTGTTGAAAGAGGTGGAATGTTGGGGATGGACAGATATTGATTCTGCGAAACATTTTCACAGACCGCCGGAATAGTCAAGGTCTAACATTATGCCGCCACTGTGCCAGAAATTGCCCGGTTACGGAAGCAGGATCGCGCATGATTTCCTCCGGGGTGCCGCTGGAGATGATTTCCCCGCCGTTTTCTCCTCCGCCCGGACCAAGGTCAAGCACATGATCAGCGGCACAGATGACATCCGTATTGTGTTCAATCACCACCACACTGGCTCCGCGCTCCACCAGCTGGTCCAGCACGCGGATCAGTTTGCCGACCTCATGCATATGCAGGCCGGTGGTGGGTTCATCCAGAATGTACATGGAGCCGGGAAGACTTCTTTTGCCCAGTTCGCGTGAAATTTTGATGCGCTGGGCTTCGCCGCCGGAGAGAGTGGTGGCGGGTTGCCCCAGGCGCAGGTAGTCCAGCCCGACATCTTTGAGCATGGACAAACGCCTTTCCAGAGCCGGATAGTTGGAGAAAAATTCCTGAGCCTGGCTTACGGTCAATTCCAGAACATCCGCTATATTCAGGCCTTTGTAGCGTACTTCCAGCGTTTCGTGGTTGTAGCGTCTGCCCTTGCATACATCGCAGGTCACAAAAATATCCGGAAGAAAGTGCATTTCCACCCGGATCTGCCCGTCTCCGGAGCAGGTTTCGCAGCGCCCTCCTTTGACGTTGAAGCTGAAGCGCCCGGATTTATAGCCGCGTTTTCTGGCATCCGGGGTGAGGGCAAAGATTTCGCGTATTTCATCGAAAATTTTGGTGTAGGTGGCCGGGTTGGAGCGGGGAGTGCGCCCTATGGGGGTCTGATCGATGATCACCACCCTTTCGATTTCCTCCAGGCCCCTGATTCCGTCTATTCTGCCGGGATGCTCGACCTTGAGGCCCTGCCGCAGGGCCAGATGCTTGTAAAGAGTATCCACTACCAGAGAGCTTTTGCCGGAACCGGAAACACCGGTGACGCAGGTCATCACTCCCAGAGGGATGACGCAGTCAAAACCGCGCAGATTGTTGGTAGATACGTTTTTCAGCACCAGTTCGCCTTTGGGAGCGCGTCGCGCCTCCGGGATCGGAATGCGCAAGTCGCCGCGCAGGTATTTGGCGGTGAGGGTATCGGAATTTTTGAGGAGATTTTCCACACTTCCGGCGAAGACAAGTTCTCCGCCCTGGGCGCCGGATCCCGGCCCAAGTTCCAGAACCGTGTCGGCTTCCTTGATGGTGGCTTCGTCGTGTTCCACCACCAGCACGGTATTGCCCCGGCCTTGCAGGCTGCGCAGAGTATGCAGCAGGCGGGCGTTATCCCGCGGATGCAGACCTATGGAGGGTTCGTCCAGCACATAAGTGACGCCCACCAGACCGGAACCGAGCTGGGAAGCCAGGCGTATGCGCTGGGCTTCGCCTCCTGAAAGCGTGGACATGTTGCGCCCCAGAGAGATGTAATCCAGGCCGACATTGACCATAAAGCTCAGGCGGTGGTTCAGTTCCTTCAGCAGGGATTCGGCCACCGGAGCCTGTCTGTCCGTAAATCTGCGGCTGCTCAGCCAGTCAAGCGCCCTGGCTATGGACTGGCCGCAAAATTCGGAGATGTTCAGCCCGTCTACCCGCACGGACAGAGCTTCGGGTTTGAGGCGGGCGCCTTTGCAATCAGGGCAGTCCGTACTTTGACGATAGCGTGAAAGCAGTTCGCGCCAGGCTTCCCCGTGCCGCATGCCTTTTTCCAGGATCGCGATCAGGCCGTTCCAGGCGTCCCGGCCGGAATTTTTTTTGTGCCGCCAGGAAACACGGCTGCCGCCGAACCAGTTGCGGCGCAGTCCGCTTTCAGCCTTGCGGGAGGGCCGTCCGTCTTCCTCTTCTCCGTAAAACAGGGCGTCCAGGGCATCGGGACTGAAGTTTTTTAGGGGAGTGCGCAGGTCAAAACTCCAGCGTTTTCCCAGAGCGTCCAGTTCTGGAATCCAGCGTTCCAGAGTTTTGGGATTTTTCCAGGGCAGCAGACCGCCCTGGTCTATGGAGAGGCCTTTGTTGGGCGCGATCAGGGCCGGTTCGAAATATTCCACGCTCCCCAGGCCCAGGCAACGGGAGCAGGCTCCGGTGGGACTGTTGAAGGAAAAAAGCTGCGGACTCAGGGAGGGCAGGCCTATGTGGCAGAAGGGGCAGGCTGATTCCGTGCTGTACATGCTTTCGGAGAAGCTTTCTTGCCCGTTCCGCTCCTCCGCCGGTTGAGGCACGGCCACGATGATGCGGCCGGCGCCGTATTTGAGAGCCAGTTCAACGGAGTCGGCCAGACGCCCGCGCAGACCTTCGCGGATTACCAGACGATCCACCAGCAGATCGACGTTGTGCTTCTGGTTCTTATCCAGAGTCGGGGGGGCCTCCAGAGAATGGATTTCGCCGTTGACCCTTACCCTGGCAAAACCTTCGGCCTTGAGCTTCCTGAAGCGGTCCTGCTGGCTGCCCTTTTGCCGCTCGGCCAGCGGCGCCAGGAGAAGGCAGCGGGTCCCGGCCTCCAGAGCGAGTATATCCCCGATAATTTCGTCTACGGCTCTGGATTCTATGGGACGCCCGCATTGAGGGCAATACATGCGTCCCAGGCGGGCGTAAAATACCCGCAGAAAGTCATAAACTTCCGTGACCGTGCCTACCGTGGAACGCGGATTGCGCGCCGAACCCTGCTGCTCCAGCGAAATTGCCGGGGAAAGTCCTTCTATCTTGTCCACTTCAGGTTTGTCCATCTGCGGCAGGAACTGCCGGGCATAGGCGGAGAGGGATTCCACATAGCGGCGCTGCCCTTCCGCATAAACCAGATCAAAGGCTAAAGTGGATTTTCCGGAACCGGACGGCCCGCAGATGACCACAAGTTCATCCCTTGGGATATCCAGATTGAGATTTTTGAGGTTGTGCTGCCGGGCGCCCTCAATGTGAATGTAGTTTTTATGCATGTTCAGATGCTTATAAACCTTTTTTCTTCCAAGGCAATTTAATTTTCAGGTTCACTTCGGCGTTTAACGGCGAGACAAGTTCCGCCTGCTGTATGAACAGGCCCTAAATCCGCCCCCGGAGCAGAACTTCGGCCATGTTTTCCGGCAGAGGCTCCATCCTGGTTTTTACGCGGCTGAAGGCGAAATCCTGAAGCAGCTCTCCTGGAGATGCCGGGTGAAAGCTGTTTCGCAGTCCGCCCCACCAGGCCAGAAAGCCCGCGATGTTTTCAGCCCGGACTCCGGCCGCGCGCAGAGAGCGCAGAGAGAGGGAAGCATGCCGTTTGGCCAGTCTCGCTCCTTCATGATCCCGCAGCAGGGGAATATGGGCGTAGCGCGGGGGAGCGGCTCCGAAACAGTCAAACAGAAACATCTGCCCCGGGGTACTAGGCAAGATGTCCCGCCCCCGCACTACCTGGTTTACGCCCATATCCAGATCATCCATGACCACGGCCAGTTGATAGGCAAAGACCCCGTCGGAGCGGCGCAGGGCGAAATCTCCTCCCGCTTCGTCCGGAGTCAGGAGTTGCGAGCCCAGACATAAGTCGTTCACCCGCAGATAGGGGGAGCAACGCTCCTCGAAACGCAGACGCAGGGCGTAATTTTCGCCGCGCGCCTGTCTGGCGGAGCGTTCTTCCGGGGAGAAAGCGCGACAACGCCCAGGGTAGGGCCGCAAGCTGTCCCCGGCTTGCGGGGCGCCGGCCAGGGAGCGCAGTTCCCGGCGCTTGCAGAAACAGGGGTAGAGCAAGCCCAGGTTTTCCAGGAATTCCAGGCCGGCGGCGTAGCGCTCAAGGCGCAGGCTCTGTGTGAGGGGGACGGGCAACGAGGCCCGGCCCGGCCCGTAATCCCAGTCCAGCCCAAGCCAGAGCAGATCTCCGGCCAGAGCGGCGGCATATTCCGCCTTGTAGCGCTGGAGATCCACATCTTCAATGCGGAAGATCAGTTCGCCTCCGGCAGAGCGCGTTCCCAGCCAGGCGAGCAAAAAAGACCAGGCGTTGCCCAGATGCAGAAAGCCGGTGGGGCTTGGGGCCAAGCGTCCGCGCGGCGGCGGGTTTCCTTTATTTTTCATCGCCCTGTCCCTGAAGTGCGGAGGAAGACCGGCAAGTTAAGCTGTCAAGGCATAATGCGCAGAACTAATTGTAAAGATTAAATATGTCAAGTTTGTATATATTTCCCGCCTAAGTTCCACGCTTTAAAGCTCCTTGCTTTTTGGCCCTGCTTTGCTACATTGAAAAAAATTGAGGTCGTTCCGCTTGTTGTATGCGTAGAAGTATTGTATATGTGCCGACCTTGCACGCTTCCCTGGCTCCTCCAGGTCTGCCTCCGGATGTTCTCTTTGCCGGGGGAGATCTTGGGTTTTCGCGCGGTGATGGAAATTCTCCGGCAGGCGTTCTGGGCAGGCTGCCTTTTACTTCGGCCGAGGCCGGGTCTGTCCTGCGGGAAATGCTGGAACTCGGCCTTAGCCTGACGACCGGCGGCGCCTCGGGAGAGTTGGTCGGACGGGAAAGGCTGGCGAGGGAGGAAGCGGGCAGGAACAGGCTTTCCCCGGCGGAAGAGGCCGATCTGCGCGCCTTTGCGGCCGGTTCCCGCGGGGGGGCGGCGGCAAACCCGTCCGGAGCGCCGGAGGAAGAGCGCAGGAGCGCCCACAAGGTATTGCTTCTGGCCTGGGAACACGAGAACGGCATTCTTGAGATAAATGCTCTGGAGCGGAAAATAGCGGAAGATCAGGCGAGGCTCGCGGCCGCGTTGGGAGAGGAGGACAAGGAATCCGGCCCGGAGGCTCTCCCGCCGGAGGAGCATCAGCCGGATTATTCCTGGCGCGGTATTCTGGAAGCCCTGGGAGCTTTTCTGCCTCCGGAATTTTTTCTTTTCAGCGCGGAGCAGGGACCATGCGGAGATTTACAGTTCGGAACCTCGTTTTTCCGCTCCTTGCCCGAGGATCTGCGCCAGATGTTCGCCTTCTGGCCTGATAGTCTTGTCTCCGGCCTTTTGTGGGCCAATGAACCCTTATGGCGCATTTTGAGCTACCCGGCGCTTCCCCTGGAGAAACCCTGGCTGAGCGCTCCGCGCAATTTTTTTATAGTCGCGCAATCAAAGCGCAAGATGGGAAGTGCGGGGTAGAGCGGTGTACAGAACTTGGTCTGAGAATATACCTGAAGTCAGCCTCTCTGAATTGAAAGGTCTCATTTTTGACTGTGACGGCGTGCTGCTGAATTCGCGTATGGCCAATGTGGCTTTTTACAATGAGTTGCGACATATGGCCCTGCTTCCTCCTCTTTCTCCGGAAGAGGAGGAGTTTGTGCATATGGCCACCTATGCGCAAGCGCTGGAGCGCATCTTTATGGGGATGGACAGTTCGCGGGTAGCGGTTCTGGTCGAAAAGCTGGAAGGACATTTCAATTATTACGATCTGCTTAAAGTTGAAGACGGGCTTATACCCATGCTGAGCTGGCTGCATGGATTTAATTTCCATATGGGCATCTGTACCAACCGGGTTTCTCCTCTAGAGGACTTTCTATCTTTATTTGATTTGGAAAAATATTTTTCTCCCCTGCAGACCGCTTCCAATTCCAGGCCCAAGCCAAGCCCGGACGGGCTTTTAAAGGTGCTGAAAAAATGGCGCCTGCAGCCGGGGGAAGTTGCTTATATCGGAGACAGCAGGGTGGATGAAGCCGCGGCCACGGCCGCGGGCGTCCCCTTCTGGTCTTTCAGGAACCAGGATCTTTCCGCCAGTCTGCATTTTGACGATTTTTCGGAGCTGCACGGCTGGCTGCGCCTGGCTGTGGACAAGATGCCGTAGGGCGGGGCCGTCCGGGCCAGGGCGACTCGACCCCGAATTGATATAGAGGAGTGAGCATGATTCTGCTGTCCAACGTTCTTTCTGCCTTTGTCTTTATTTTGAGCTCCGTCATAAAAATATACACCTGGATAATTATCATAGCCGCTTTGATTTCCTGGGTCAGACCAGACCCCTATAATCCCGTTGTCCGCGTGCTGCGCGCTCTCACCGAGCCCGTACAGTACCGGGTGCGCAGACGTTTGCCCTTTGTCTATGCCGGGGGGATTGATTTTTCGCCTTTGGTCATTATCCTGCTCCTGCAATTTATTGATATTGCCCTTGTAGGCTCTCTTGCCGAGTTTGCAGCGGATCTGCACGGTAATTTGCGCAGGTAGGCAGCGGGCTCCCGTATGCGCAAGGTCAGGGCTGAAACGGGGAATGACCTCTCCAGAAAAATTGAGACGGACGGGCCGGCTCTGCCCTGTATCGTCGCCTCGGGCGAGGGATGGTATATTTTTGTACAGATACAGCCTGGAGCCGGAAAAGATGAACTCTGCGGCCTGCACGGAGAAAGGCTCAAGATTCGTCTCAGCGCTCCGGCGGTGGACAACCGGGCCAACTCCAGCCTGCTGGAATTTATGGCGGATCGTCTGCATATAAGAAAAAACGGAATTTTTTTGGTCGGCGGCGAAAAAAGCAGAAAGAAGAAGCTTTTTGTTCCGGCCGGAGAAGAACCGCTTTGGAATGAGGTCAACAATCTGCAAACCGGAGGATGAAATTATGGATGCGCAGGAAATTCTGTTGCTTGACAAGTACGCCGCCCAGGATAATGAACTCAGAAATCTCTGGAATGAACATCAGCTATTTGAAAAACAGTTGGAAAAGCTTGAGAGTAAAAGTTTTCGCACTCCGGCGGAAGAAAAACAGGTACGGGAACTTAAAAAGCAAAAACTGGAAGGCAAAACCAAATTGGTGGAGATATTGGATCGTTACAAGAAATTGGAAGGATAAACCATTATGGAACTCACAGGGGCCGGTATTTTGCTTGAAGGCTTGAAACGCGAAGGAGTAGAAATAATTTTCGGTTATCCTGGCGGAGCCATTATTGATATTTATGACGAACTATCCCGCGCGGATTTGAAGCACATCCTGGTGCGCCACGAGCAGAGCGCCGTGCACGCTGCGGACGGTTATGCCCGGGCTTCCGGAAAGGTGGGCGTGTGTCTTGTGACTTCCGGACCGGGAGTAACCAACGCTGTTACCGGTATCGCCACCGCCAACGCTGATTCCATCCCCCTGGTCGTAATCACCGGGCAGGTGTCCAGCCATCTCATCGGCAACGACGCTTTTCAGGAAGTGGATACCGTGGGCATTACCCGCCCCTGCACCAAGCATAATTATCTGGTCAGAGATATTTCAAGTCTTCCGGCGATAATCAGCCAGGCTTTTTATCTTGCCCGTTCCGGCAGACCTGGGCCGGTGCTTGTCGATTTGCCCAAGAATGTCATTGTGGGCAAAACGGACTGCGTGTGGCCGGAGTCCGTGCAGATGCGCTCCTATAACCCGAATTATATCCCCAATGTGTCGCAGTTGCGCAAAGTAGCCGATTTGCTGGCGAAGGCGGAAAAACCGGTCTTTCTCATCGGTGGCGGGGTGATTCTTTCCAATGCGTACGCTGAACTTACGCAATTGGCCGAACTTACCTCCACGCCGGTGGTTTCCACCTTGATGGGCCTGGGCGGATACCCGGGGAATGGCCGCCTGTGGAAAGGAATGGCGGGCATGCACGGCGAGTTCGCGGCCAATAAAGCTCTGACCGAAGCTGATTTTATTCTTGCCGTGGGCACGCGCTTTTCCGACCGGACGACCGGCCGCCTGGATACCTTTGCTCCGGATGCAGAAATTGTGCATATCGACATAGACCCCACCTCCATACGCAAAAATGTGCAGGTGGACGTTCCTCTGGTGGCGGATTGCCGTCTGGCTTTGAAAGAACTCAGCGTCATTGTTCGGGAGAGGTATGGCGACAGGGATTGGACAGGAACCCGTCTGAGCTGGAACGAATTTTTGGAGCGTACCAGAAGAGATTGCCCTTTGCGCTATGCGCGCACGGAAGAGATCAAGCCTCAGCAGGTCATGGAATGCATAAACCGCCTCACCGGAGGCGAAGCCATTCTGACTACCGAGGTGGGGCAGCATCAGATGTGGGCCGCGCAGTTTTTTCACTGTACGCGTCCCCGCGCTTTCATAACTTCCGGCGGATTAGGCGCTATGGGCTACGGGCTTCCCGCCGCCATAGGGGCTCAGCTCGCTTCTCCCGGCAAGCTGGTTATAGACATAGCCGGCGACGGCTCCATCCAGATGAACATCCATGAGCTGGCCACAGTGGTGCAAAACCGCCTGCCCATTAAAATCATAATATTTAACAACCGCTATCTGGGCATGGTCCGGCAGTGGCAGGAACTCTTTTACGCCAAAAATTATTCCTGTACCGACATGAGCGCCCAGCCGGATTTTGTGAAGCTGGCCGAAGCTTACGGCGTGGAAGGCTACCGCGCCTCCAGGCCGGAAGAACTGGAGGCCACGCTGGATCGCGCTTTTAAATCCTCCGGGCCCGTGCTTGTTGACGTGAATATCCGGAGAGAGGAAAATGTAATGCCCATGGTGCCTTCCGGAGCGTCTTTAGACAAGGTGCTGTTGGCGGAGGAGCAAATATGAGACATGTTCTTTCCGTGCTGGTGGAAAACGAGCCGGGAGTGCTTTCCCGCGTTTCCGGCCTGTTCAGCGGCAGAGGTTTTAATGTGGAATCCCTTAACGTGGCATCCACCCTTGATCCGGAAATATCGCGCATGACCATCACCACCGTGGGCGACGATTTCATCGTTGAGCAGATAATCAAGCAGTTGCGCAAGCTGGTGACCGTGATCAAGGTTGTGGATTTAACCTCCTTGTCCGCTGTGGAGAGGGAAATGCTCATGATCAAGGTGAGCGCCGACGATTCCCACCGGGATGAAGTTATGCGTATTGTTGATATTTTTCGGTGCAAGGTCGTGGATGTCAGCCCGGCGGACATCACCATTGAAGCCACCGGCACCTACGAAAAGTTGCAGGCCATGTTGAGCCTGCTTGCCAAATTCGGAGTCAGGGACATGGCTCGTACCGGGGTGGTGGCCATGCGCCGCTCCATGCAGCCGCAAGTATAATTAACGGAACAAACAGGGAAAAACGGGACAATAATGAAGGCTTATTACGAAAAAGACGCTGATTTGAATGTGCTCAAGGATAAAACAATCGCCATTGTCGGTTACGGCAGTCAGGGGCACGCTCATGCCCAGAACCTGCGCGATTCCGGCCTGGAAGTGCTTGTGGCCCAGCGCCCTGGAGGGGCCAACTACGAACGGGCCAGGGAAGACGGCTTTGCTCCCGTTTCCGTGGCCGAAGCGGTTCAACAGGCGGATTTGATTATGATTCTGCTGCCGGATCAGCACCAGGCCGGAGTTTACGCCCATGAGATCAAACCCTGGCTTTCTCCCGGAAAATCCCTGATTTTTGCGCACGGTTTCAACATTCATTTTGCCCTGATTACTCCGCCGGATTTTGTGGATGTCTTTATGATCGCTCCCAAGGGGCCAGGTTCGCTGGTGCGCCGCACATACCTTGAAGGAGGCGGCACTCCCTGTCTGGTGGCCGTGCAGCAGGACGCTTCCGGCGCAGCCCTGCAAAAAGCCCTGGCTTACGCCAAAGGCATAGGCGGCCTCCGTTCCGGAGTTATTGAAACCACTTTTCGCGAAGAAACCGAAACCGATCTTTTCGGCGAGCAGGCTGTACTTTGCGGCGGTCTCTCGGCCCTGATCCAGGCGGGTTTTGAAACCCTGACCGAGGCCGGCTACCAGCCGGAGATCGCCTATTTTGAATGTATGCACGAGGTAAAGCTCATTGTGGATCTGCTCTATGAGGGCGGATTTGCGAGAATGCGCCACATCATCAGTGATACGGCCGAGTACGGCGACTATGTCAGCGGCAGGCGCGTCGTCAATGCCGAAACCAAAAAAGAAATGCGCCGGCTCTTGGACGAGATTCAGAACGGCGTCTTTGCGCGCAACTTCATTCTTGAGCACCAGGCCGGAATGACCAGTTTCAAGGCCATGCGCCGTCTGCAGTCGGAGCACCCCATTGAGGAAGTGGGCTCCAGGCTGCGCGCTCTGATGCCCTGGCTGGACAAGAAATAAAAGTCTCTCCGGGCGCATTGTGCGGGAACACGGCGCGGAGTAAACGCTTTATTCCAGCCTGAAAAAAGCGGCGGCAGTCCGGCCGCAACTGCTCCACAGCTCTGCCGGTTCAATATTCCTGGCTTCCGCCATGGCCTGGATAGTAAAGGCCAGATAGGCCGGTTCGTTGCGCTCTCCCCGATGGGGCAGAGGAGCGAGATAGGGGCAGTCGGTTTCCATAACAAGCCTCTCCGGGGGAATCCTTTTCACGGCTTCGCGCAGAGCCAGATTGGAGGGAAAGGTCACCGGGCCGGGAATGGAAATATGCCAGCCCAGGTCGAGCAGGCGCAGGGCCAGGGAACTGTCCGCTCCGAAACAGTGCCAGAGTACGGGATAGTTTTTGCATCCTTCCTCTATGAGAATTTTCAGCGCGTCGTCCACAGCCTCGCGGCAGTGGACGACCACCGGCAATTTCATCTCCCTGGCCAGACGGATTTGTTTTTTAAAGGCTTTCTTCTGCGTTTCCGGAGGAATGTTTTTCCAGTAATAATCCAGGCCGATTTCGCCCAGAGCTTTGATGCGTCCGTCTTCCAGCACGGCCTTTTCTATATCGGCGATTTCAGCTTCCGTGAGCAGTTGGGCCTCGGTAGGATGCACGCCCAAAATAAAAAATACTTCCGGATGCTCTCTGAAAAGGTCTTTGCCGGCCGACCAGGCTCCGCTCCCCAAAAAAACCTGCCCGATGCGCGCCAGTCCCACTTGTTTGGCCCTGTCCAAAATTTTTTCCCTATCCTGGTTGAAACGCGGATCATCCAGATGGGCATGCGTTTCCACCCCGGCGGGAGGGAGGCCAAAGGAAAGCGGGTCCGGAAAGGGAAGCTTTTCCTGGTTGTGATGCTTTTTGCTCATTTTCAAATATCTTGCCTGTATTTCATGGATTGGCGCAAGGTTTCGCTGTCCATGAATTTTACCTCCGCTCCCAGGGGGATGCCCTGGGCCAGACGTGTTATCCGTACTTTCGGAAATTTGGCGCCCAGCCTTTCCCGTATGTAGGAAGCGGTATTTTCAGCTTCCAGAGTTGCCCCCAGAGCCAGGATAAGCTCGCTTACCTCACCTTCGGCCAGGCGTTGTTCCAGCTCCTTCAGAGCCAGATTTTCGGGGCGCAGATTATCCAGCGGAGCCAGGACTCCTCCCAGCACCAGGTAATAGCCTCTGTAAAAAGCCCCTTGTTCCAGGGTGAGCAGGCTGTCCCATTCCGCGACCACACAAAGCAGAGCGCCGTCTCTGCCCGCGTCCCGGCAGATGGGGCAGGGGTCCTGATCCGTCAGGGCGCCGCAGCGGCTGCAGGGAGCGAGGCGTGAATGCAAGTTGAAGATTGATTCTCCCAGACGCCTGGTTTCGCCTTCCGGCCATTTCAAAAGCGCCATGCCGGCGCGCAGGGCCGCCTTGGGGCCAAGCCCCAGGCGCGCCAATTGTTCAATTACCGCTTGCAGAGGATCGGGGATGGGACGCATGCCTTGCCTTAAAACATACCTGGAAGTTTGAGACCGCCGGTAAGAGCGTTCATTTCCTGTTCCATCATGGAACGGGCCTGGCGCAGAGCTTCATTTACGGCGGTAAGAGTCAGATCTTCCAGCATTTCGATGTCGTCCGGGTTGACGGCTTCCTTTTCCATGTGAATGGACTGGATTTCCTGTCTGCCGTTACAGAGCACGCGCACCATGCCGCCGCCGCTACAGGCTTCCACCGTGCGTTCCCCCAGCTCTTCCTGCATCTTTGTCAGTTTACTTTGCATTACCTGCGCCTGACGCAACAAATCGTTCATTCCTTTCATTCAGATTTTCCTCATGTTTTGCTCTCTCCCCTTAAGGGATGCCTCGCCCGGCTGAAGATTAAAACTTGTCCTGCTCTTTCCGGGCCTCATCCCGGCTTTTGTAAAGGCAGTCAATCATTTCCGCGTCCAGCTTTTCCCGGAAGGCCCGGATAAGCGGCAAATCATCCAACTCCCGGCGGAGTTTTTCCTGTTCTCCGGAAGGGTCGGGTTGAGCGGGCTTTTTATCCTCTTTTCCGTGGAGTGGAAAGTCCTCCGGCGGAACTTTTTGAGTTTCTTCCGGCCGCGCTTGTTCCAGCTCCGGATATTCAGGCTCGTCCGGAGCCGCTTCCGGGCGGAGGGGAGCATGTTCTTCGGGCGCGGCCTCGGGCACGGGGGGCATGGCTTCTGGCAGGAGGGGCAGTTTCCGGCTGAGCAGGGATATTTCCCGCAGAGAGAGCATACGGGGCAGGAGGGCCAGATTCAGGAGCAGAAGCTCCAGAGAGAGGGCGGGGTCCAGACTGCTGAGCACCCGGTGCTGTCCTTCCAGGCTCATTTGCCAGCAGGCGTGGATATGCCCCAGATCAAAATCCTCCGCTTCCCGTAGCCAGAGTTCGACCTCCGCCTCGGGAAGATCGACGGCCTTACCGGCCGCTTTGCCGGCCTGGCGCAGCATGAAGATATTGCGCCACATGGAAGTCAGTTCGCGCAGGAAAAAGCCCAGATCCAACCCCTGATCCAGGAGTTCGCGCACCAAAAGGAGCAGAGCCGGGCAGTCGGCCTTTTTGATGGCGGAAATCAGGCGAAAGAAAAATTCCTGTCCGGCCAGGCCCAGCATGGAGCGGACATCGTTCTCGGTAAGGGCGGTTTTGCTCAGGGCCAGCACCTGCCCCAGAAGAGACATGGAGTCGCGTACGCTTCCGGCCGCCCGGCGCGTGAGCAGGCGCAGGGCCGCGTTTTCATGGGAAATATTTTCCAGAGCCAGCAGTTTTTTCAGATGAGCTTCCAGTTCGGCATCGCTCAGGCGTTTAAAGACGTAATGCTGGCAGCGGCTGAGTATGGTGGAGGGTATCTTGTGCGGTTCCGTTGTCGCCAGAATAAAAGTCGCTCTGGCCGGCGGTTCCTCCAAAGTCTTGAGCAGAGCGTTGAAAGCCTCGGGCGTGAGCATGTGCGCTTCATCAATAATAAAGACCTTGTAGCGCGCGTCCAGGGGCGCGTAGCCGACGGATTCCTTGAGGCGGCGCATATCGTCTATACCCCGGTTGGAAGCGGCGTCTATTTCCAGCACATCCACGGCTCCGCCCAGAGTAATGGCCCGGCAGCGGTCGCAGGCGTTGCAGGGTTCGGCGCCGGGGGCTTTACGGCAGTTCAGGGCCTTGGCGAAAATCCGGGCCAGAGTGGTTTTGCCCACTCCGCGCGTGCCGCTGAAGAGGTAGGCCGGAGCCACGCGATCCTCGGCGGCGGCGCGGGAAAGAACGGCTGTGATTACAGATTGCCCGGAAACTTCAGCGAAGCTTTGCGGACGATAGCGAACTGTCAGGGCGGCATGATTCATAATTGAATTTCGGATGGAGTCCGCAAATCGGCGTAGGCTGGACAACCTGCGGGCACTGAGCGGGCAACCATGTTTGCAAATACACGACCGGCCGGAAAAAGACAAGTTCCGCCCGCCGGCTTGCGAGGCGGGCGCTGAGAGCTCCTTCTGTATTCTTTCCTCAAAAAATGCGCCGTAAGGCTAAAGTAGAAAGCCCTCCTGACGATAAGGCTTGTAAACATGGGTGAAAAGCCGCAAGGAAGCGGCCCGCATAACGCGCACCCCAGCCGCAGAATATTCATGGAGGAATATTATGGCACTTACGATAAATCGCAACATTACGGCTATGAATGCCTCGCGCAACCTGAGCAACTCCTATTCCATGCTGAGCACGTCCGTGCGTAAGCTCTCGTCCGGTCTGCGTATAGGCAGCGCCGCCGACGATGCGGCCGGCCTGGCCATCCGCGAGTTGATGCGCGCCGAAGTGGCGGCCCTCAACCAGGGCGTACGCAACGCCAGCGATGCTATCTCCCTGATCCAGACCGCGGACGGAGCTTTGCAGGTCATCGACGAAAAGCTTATCCGTATGAAGGAACTGGCGGAACAAGCCGCCACCGGCACCTACAACTCCGACCAGCGTCTGATGATTGAATCCGAGTATCAGGCCATGGCTTCGGAAATTACCCGTATAGCCAACGCCACGGACTTCAACGGCGTTTATCTGCTCAACGGCGCCCTTTCCGGCACCCACAACGGCAGAGACCTCAAGTCCACCGGCGAGTTGAAGGTGCACTTCGGTTCAGGCAACGACTGCGCGGAAGATTACTACTACATCGATATCGGCATCGCCACCGCTTCCGCTCTCGGTCTGGGCAATCAGGCGGCAGAGGGACCTGGATTCGCCATATCCACGCAGTCTCTGGCTCAGCACGCTCTGGAGGGCATCAACCAGGCCATTATCTCCAAGGATAAGATCCGGGCTCATCTGGGCGCCCTGCAGAACCGCCTGGAAAACACCATCAGTAACCTGGAGATTCAGGCCGAAAATACCGCGGCCGCCGAATCCCGGATTTCCGATGTGGACGTGGCGACCGAGATGACCGAGTTTGTCCGCGCCCAGGTTCTCAGCCAGGCAGGCGTGGCCATGCTGGCGCAGGCCAACTCCCTGTCGCAAATGGCCTTGTCGTTGATGGGTTAGTTCGTTTCTCAGGGTAGAGGGAATTGACGCAAGATCGGCCGGGGGCGCGCACAGCGCCCCCGGCTCTCGTCTTTGGCTTTTGACTAGATAAAATCCCATGTCAAGCATTTTTTGCTTGACATTTTCTTGAGTTTGCTATCTAGTCAAAAGACTAGTTATGGAGGTACAAACTATGGGATTTC
>JAISOL010000017.1 GCA_031275645.1 Deltaproteobacteria bacterium | reverse complement strand
CCCAGACCATGATGGTGCGGTTGGAGGATCTCATGGGCAAGTTCAACTCCTGGACCGAGGGGGCATCCCAGGCCGTCAAAGAGGGCGGCCAGATCACCCGCTCCCTCTGGAAGAATTAGGCTCCCGCGGGCGTCCGGCGTCATGACATTTTGCTGATGGCATGACGCTATAAGCCCAGCGCCTGAAGAATGAGGTGAAAATCAAGGTTTGCGCTGACAAGCTGGGCAATTTGGCTGATTTTTGCGGCGTCACGCAGCTTGTGCCGGGAAAGCAGCATTTCCGTCTTTTTCGCCGCGACATTGGTGTCGTCCCTGACAATGATCACGGGCACGTTGAGGGCTTCCGCCCTGGAGAGGATGATGTCGTTGGGATAAAGATTTCCGGTAAGGACGAGGCAGGAGCAGTTGCCTTCAATCGCCACCAGCTGCACGTCGGCGCGATCTCCGCCCACGATGACGGCGGCCTTGGAAGAGCTCCGGAAGCGGGCTATGAAGTTTTCCACCTGCATGGTGCCTATGAGAAAATCCTCCACTATGCGTTCGGAATTGCGCTGAGCGGCTATTATCCTGCCGCCCAGGCCCTCAGCCAGAACCGCGGCGCGGATGGAGCCGAGCAGCGGATCCTGGGGCAGCACGCCGAGAACTCTGATTTGTTTGCGCTCAAGAAAAGGACGGATCAGGCTTTCCACTTCCGCTATGAAAGAAGGGGGCACGGCGTTCAGCACCACTCCGGCAAAACTCTCTCCCAGGCTGTTTTTCAGCGCCAGCAGGAGGTCATAATTGACCTCGTGGACGATCCGGTCAACGATAACGGCCTTGAGCCCGAGTTCCCTGATGACGGTCACGGCGTCCAGCCCGCAGTAAAGCCCTGAAAACATGCCGCCGGAACCGGCCGTGATCATCAGGTCATGCCCGGAGCCGAGTTCGGCGTAGGCTTTGCGGATTTCCTCCAGAAAGACGCCCGGATCGCCCATTTCGCCGTTGAAAGCGCGGATTTTGAAATCCTGCGTCGCCAGAACCGGAGTGACCAGATCCTTTCGCGGCGTAATCCCCAGCACATCCTGCACGAAAAAGGCGTCCTCGTCGCCGAGCAGGCCGTCCGCTTCCACGGGCAGAGCGCCCAGAGGCTTCATATAACCCGGATTATACCCCTCTTTTTTCAGGCGCAGGCCCATGCCGACGCTCAGGGTATTTTTGCCCGCGTAGTCACTGGTAGAACCGATGTATATCCCCGGGGTCATGGTTGTAACTCCTGTTTTGACAAAATAACCCGCATATCCGCGACCAGCGCTCCCTGTTCGCTTACCAGCACAGGGTCGCACTCTGCCTCTTCAATTTCCGGAAAATCCTGCGCCATTTGCGACATGATCAGTAAAATATCCTCCAGAGCGTTGAGATTGGCGCTTTTTGCCCCACGCAGCCCCGAAAGGAGGGGGAAGGCATGAATTTCGCGGATCATGCCGCCGGCATCATCCAGGGACAAGGGAACCAGGCGGCAGGTTATATCCTTGAACACTTCCAGGTGAATGCCGCCTAGACTGAACATGACCAGGGTTCCGAAACGCTCGGTGCGGCGGAATCTTACCACGGCTTCGCGCGCCTCCCTGGGAGCCATGACCTGCACCAGACATCCGGCGATATGGGCCTCCGGACGCAGGCGTTTCGCTCTGGCGGTTATGTCCATAAAAGCGTTTCGGATGTCCGCTGGATTTTTCAGGTCCAGAAGCACGCCGTCCACATCGGTTTTGGGATAAATCTGGGGGGAGGCGATTTTGAGAGCCACAGCTTGCTTGAATTGTCTGGAGATCTGCACCGCTTCCTCGCTGGTGCGGGCCAATCTGGTTTTGAGCAGGGGCATTTCGTAAGCCTGAAAGAGTTCCTGCGCCTGGAACTCCGCCAGCCTGATCATGTGGAATCCTCTGGCCTCGTCGATGACCTTGCGCGCCCGGCTGAGATCGCGCCGGTAACATATCTCCACCGGCAGAGGCGCCAGTCTCCAGCGGCTGTATTTGTACATGGCCGCCAGAGAGGCAGCGGCTTCCTCGGGGAAGCGGCAGCAGGGAAAACCAGCTTTTTCCAGCAGGCGATGGGCGTTGTCAACATTTTGACCGCCCATGAAACAGCATAAAACCGGCTTGTCCTTGCGCGGGGAGAGGGCGGAAAGCAGGGAGAGGGCCAGGCGTTCGGAGGGAAACACGGCCGTGGGCATAAGCACGATTATTGCGGCCTGTACGCTTCGGTCGGCGAGCACGGCCTCGAGCGTGCGCCGGATTGCTTCTTCGTCCGCGGCTTCCGTCATGTTTACAGGGTTGAAGAAGGAAGCGAAGGGAGGGAGAAAGTCTTTAAGCCGGGCGAAGGTCTCGGCGGAGAGGGCGGAAAGGTTGAGGCCGGCGTTTTCGCAGGCATCGGCGGCCACTATGCCCGCTCCTCCGCAGTTGGTTATAATGCCGACTCCCGGCCCCTGGGGCAGAGGCTGGGAGGCGAAGCTCCGGGCCAGGAGAAATACGTCCTCCAGCTTTTCCGCGCGCAACACGCCGCTTTGTTTGAAAATCGCCTCGTAGGCCAGATCCGGATCGAACAAGGCCCCGGAATTGGAAGACGCGGCTCTTGAACCGGATGCGGTATGCCCCGAGCGGAACAGGATGATCGGTTTTCTTCTGGAGGCCGGCAGGGCGGCATGGAGAAAGCGCCGTCCCCGCGTTATGCTACCGAGGCAGCCGGCAATGACCCTGGTTTCAGGATCGTCCGCCAGATAGGCCAGAATGTCGGATTCATCCAGCATGGCCTTGTTGCCCAGACTGACAAAAGCTGAAAAGCCCATGCCCTCTTTGCCGGCCCAGTCCAGAAGGGCCAGGCCGAGGGCGCCGGATTCGGAGAAAAAACCTATCCCTCCGGCCTTGGGATTTGAAAATACCGGCAAGGCGTGGAGACGCCCCCTTGTATTGACCAGACCCAGGCTTTCGGGGCCGAGCATAAGCAGACCGTGTTTTTCGGCCTTCGCTTTTATCTCTTTTTCCGGAAAGGCGCCCGGGCGGGATTTTTCCCGGCGGCCGCCCATGACAAGGACCGCTCTGGACGGAATTCCCGCGAGATCGTCAATGGCTTCAGGCTCCAGGGAGGAGGGCGGGACAAGGATAGCCAGATCCACGGGCCTGTATTCCTGTGGAATATCCTGGAGCTTGCGCAGGGAAGGCAGACCAAGTATGCTTTGTCCTTCGGGATGCAGAGGGAAAATTTTGCCCTGAAAGTCCGCGTTCTTGAGATTGGACAGAACAATATTGCCCGGTCTGCCCGGAGTTTCCGAGTCTCCCACGATCACAACGCTCTTTGGGAAGAAAAACGGCCTCAGACGTTCCGAAGACAGCATGCCTTTCTCTTGGGGAAGCGATAATGTTGGAACAACTGCAAGCGAATATCCACTATACCTTCAGGCAAGTCAAGTTTCTGTTGTCGGCTCTTACCCACAGCTCCTACAGCAATGAGGCCCCCCAGGCCGGCGGGCACAACGAAAGGCTGGAATTCCTGGGAGACGCTGTTTTGGAGCTTTGCATCTCCGAATTGCTTTACCACAATTTCGTCGAAGCCAGAGAAGGGGAGCTTACCTTCATGCGTTCGCGTCTGGTGAGCCAGCCGGCCCTGGCCGCTCTGGCGCGGGAGATAAAGCTGGATGAGCATCTGCTTTTGGGGCGGGGGGAAGAAGTGCAGGGCGGCAGAACGCGCGACGCCCTGTTGAGCGATGCCTTTGAAGCCGTGTTGGGCGCCGTTTTTCTTGACGGCGGATTCGATGAGGCCAGACGGGTAATCGCGGCCTTGTTTCTGCCCGGACTGCGGGCGGCGCGCTCCGCTTTACCGGACAAGGATTACAAAAGCTCCTTGCAGGAGCTTACGCAGAAGATTTTTCAGGACAGGCCGGTTTATGTTCTGCGGGGGAGCTCCGGCCCCGAACACGCCAAAAGGTTTGAAGTGGCTCTGACCTTGCCGGACGGGCGCAGTTACGTCGCTGAGGGCTCAAGCGTAAAAAAAGCGGAGCAGGCGGTGGCGGCCCTGGCGGCGGCCTCTTTGCGGGGGGAAGTATGATAAAGGCCGGAGCCAGTCTCCGGCCTTTTTGTCTTTGGTCAGGGAAATTTTTTTTGTAAAGCTCTGGGGCGTTATGCGGGTTATCCGCTGATGAGCTGCAAAGCCATCTGCGGCAGGGAGTTGGCCTGAGCCAGCATGGCCACGGCGGCTTGCGTCAGCACCTGATTGCGCACAAACTCCGTCATTTCCGTGGCGACATCCACATCCGAGATGCGGGATTCGGCGGCCTGGAGGTTTTCCGCCATGATCTGCAGGTTGCTGATGGTGTTTTCCAGGCGGTTTTGAGTGGCGCCCAGAGCCGCGCGTATTTTGTCCTTGGAGATGATGGCCAGATTTATGGCTTCCAGAGCGCGCTGCGCCGCCTCCTGGGTGGAAATGGCATGTCCGGCCTCAGTGCGGTCTATATCCGACTGGTTGCCCAAACCCAGGGCGGAAGCGGTGGCGATGCCAATATTGATATAGTAGTAATCTTCCGCCGAGTCGTTGCCCGTGCCAAAGTGTATTTTGAGGGAGCCGGTGGATTCCAGCCCGCTTCCGTTGTGTACCGCGCTGGAAAGTTTGCCGTTCAGCATGTGGATGCCGTTAAAATCGGTGGCGTTGGCGATACGGGTTATTTCCGAGGCCATGGCCTGATACTCCGATTCAATCATCAGGCGCTGATCGGAGTTATAAGTGCCGGTGGCGGCCTGTTCCGCCAGTTCCTTCATGCGGATGAGCTTTTCGTCGATGACCTGCAAAGCGCCGTCGGCGGTCTGGATCAGGGATATGGCGTCGCTGGCGTTGCGCACTCCCTGGTTGTAGCCGGCTATTTCGGCCCGCATAAGTTCGCGTATGGCGAGACCGGCGGCATCGTCGGCGGCGGTGCCCACGCGCAGACCTGAAGACAGGCGGCGGGTGGAGGTTGCAAGCCTGCTGTATGCATCATTCAGATTGCGTGTGGCGTTCATCGCCATCATGTTTCTGTTTATGACCAAAGACATTTTGTGTTCCTCCTTACGGGATGTTTGCTGGCAGATATCTTGCAAACCAGATGCCAATTGAAATATATTCTTTAATTATGCTATGTTACATAGCTAATGGCTAAATATTTTTGCTTTATGCCGCAAGGAGGGAAAATTTTTCCTCCCTCCGGACGGCATGAAAATGACGGCTACGCTTGCGTCTCAGCGGCGGGCGGTATTGAGAATTATGGGGATGGGGAAGTTTTTCAGGCGTTCAGGATTTTACGCCTTCGGGATGAAGGCCGGAGCGCGGAATCCGGCCGGGAGGTTATTCCGGGGCCAGCCCGGAGACTATGGCCATGGCCTTTATGCCTTGTCCGGCGCCTGTAAAACCGAGTCCTTCCTCCGTGGTGGCCTTGAGATTGATCCTGTCTTCTTCAAGATGCAGCAGGTGTGCGATATTTTTGCGGATCGCGGCCCGAAATGGGGATATTTTCGGAAGCTGCGCCACTACGGTCATGTCCACGTGGGTCAGGATAATGCCGCGTTCTCCGAGCAGCTCCAGGGCTTCGGAGAGGAAGACGGCGCTGTTCATGCCGTCGTAGCGCGCGTCTGAATCCGGAAAATGCTGGCCTATGTCGCCGGCGGCGGCACAGCCCAGCAGGGCGTCCGTCAGGGCATGCAGAAGCGCGTCGCCGTCGGAATGAGCCTGAATAGTCACCTTCGCGGATTCTATGAGAATCCCTCCCAGTTTGCAGGGGCGGTTTCCGCCGTATCTATGCACGTCGTAACCAAAGCCGGTGCAGGGGCGCAAAGGAGTTTTCCCCTTGTCATCCATCTCCAGTAAGGCGAGGTCCTCTTCCGTGGTTATTTTGCGGTTTCCCGGCTCTCCAGGCACAATCAGCACCCGCTTGCCCGCTGCTTCCAGCATTGCCGCGTCATCCGTCACCAGCAGTTTTTTCTCGCGCCCGTCGATATGCGCCTGGAGCAGAGTCTGCCGGTCAAAGCCCTGCGGAGTCTGGATGCAGCGTAGTCCGGAGCGGGGCAGAGTTGTCCGCGCAAAGCCGTTTTCGTCCGCCTGCTTGATGGTGTCCACGGGTTCCAGCCCGGGTATCGCCGCGCTGTGGCCGGATTCCAGAGCGTCCAGAACACGGTTGACCAGAGCCGCCCCGAGAAAAGGGCGGGCCGCGTCATGCACCAGAAGGCGATCGCATTCCCGGGGCAGGGAGTTCAGGGCGTTCCACACGGAATCCTGGCGTTCGGCTCCGCCTGGAACTATTATATAAGGGATCCTCAGGGGAGCCTTGCTGGTCAGATTCCGGATCGAGGCGGAAGCGCGTTCCAGAGCCTGTTCCGGAAAAACCAGAACCAGCCCGTCTATTCTCGGAACAGCGGCCAGAGTCAGGACGGAGTGCCAGAACAGGGGGAGCCCCCGATAGAGCACGAATTGCTTGCTTCTTCCGCCGAGCGCCGATTTAAGACGTTCGGCCCGGCCGGCGGCCAGCAGGATGGCCCATGTTTGCCTGTCCATTAAAATTTCCTTGCGGAACATTTTACTGATTTCCTCGGAAATCAGTAAACGTCAATTGCCTGGAGCGCATTAACGGGAGCCGGACTATAAGCCGGGTTCTGTCGCCCCTTGCGGGGGAGGCCAGCATTTCTCTAGGACCGCGATTGCCCGCGGCCTCAAGCAACCTACCCGGGAGCAGGCCGGGCCGGCCTGTCGCTCCCCTATTTGGTCTTGCTCCGAACGGGGTTTGCCTGGCTTGCCGCGTCGCCGCGGCAACCGGTGGGCTCTTACTCCACCGTTTCACCCTTGCCGTTTCCGGTTTAAAAGAAACGGCGGTCTGCTTTCTGTTGCGCTTTCCGGAGATCGCTCTCCCTGGGAGTTACCCAGCGTTCCGCCCTGTGGAGCCCGGACTTTCCTCTCCGGGGTTGCCCCCGCAGCGCTGACCCGTCCGGCTCCCGTTTGTGCCCGTGCCGAAAAATCAGTTTTCGGCGCGGAAATGCTCGCTCCAGTAAATAAGACGTTGGCAGTTGGGGCAGGAAAGAATCTGCCTGCCCTTTTGCAGTTCAATATAGCTCTGCGGCGGGATGGAAATATTGCAGCCGTTGCATATGCCTGAAAATACAGGCACGATCACCGGATATTCAAGGCGTTCGCGGATGAATTCGTAGCGCGAGAGTACCGGCAGCGGAATATCCCTGCCGGCTTCACGGCGGCGTTCATCCAGATTTTTAAGTTCATCCTGCGCTTTTTCCATCCTCTCGGGCAGGCCGGCTTCTTTGTCCTCCAAATTTTCCTTGAGCGAGGCGTAACGGGTTTCCGCCTCCGCAAAAATGCTTTCCTGGCTCAGTAATTCTTCCGCCAGGCGCTTTTTGGCCGCTTCCCTGTCCCGGTTCATTTTCTCCATGGAATCCATTTCGCGCATCATGGCCTGGTATTCCCTGCTGTTGCCCACCTGCATGAGCTTGCCCCTGCTTTTTTTGATCCTGGACTCGTCGTCGTCAATGTCGAGATTGAGGCGTTTTTCCTGTTCTTTCAACTGTTCCAGCTTGTCGGAGATATAGATGCGCTCTTTTTCCGCCGCCTGGAAATCCGCTTTGAGCTTTTCGATTTCTTTGGGTGCATTGGTCAAATCCTTGCGAATGAGATGAATGCGATCATCCACCTTTTGCAGTTCCACCAACTGTTCAATTTGCTTAAGGTAATTACTCAAGATTTCCTCCTGAAATTATTGCCGCCCATCTTGTTCTCCCGAAGGGAGCCTGTCAGCTCCGCTCGAAAATAAAGGGATCTGAACCTGAAATGAAAGTGACTTCAATGTTCCCCGTACTCAACATTGCATCAAGATCGGCCGCAAATCTGCGCATCATGATTTCTTCCAGTTGAAAGTGTCCCAGATCCAGCATATGCGGCGCTCCGGAAAGAACAGCATGGTAACGCAGATCTCCGGTAATGAAGACATCCGCTCCCGCGGCCAGGGCCGCGGCGGCCAGATCTCCTCCGGAGCCGGGGCAACAGGCCAGGCGCCTGACCTGGGCGGGTTTGGCTCCGCAACTGCGCCAGGCGTTTTTTCCGGTTACCAGTGCGAGTTTGCGGCAAAACTCGGCATAAGGCAAGGCAAGGGGAAGATCCCCCACAAAGCCGAATCCGAACGGATATTTTTTTTGCTCCTCCCTTCCAGGCAACGCGGCCAGACCGTTTTCCGCCAGAAGGCGGGTGGAACGCAAATTAAATTCTTCCGCCAGCCAGCGCACCGGTCCGGACGGATTGCAGTCCAGTGAGGTATGCGCGCTGTAAAGAGGCACATCCGCTTTGAACAGTAAGGAGAGAACGGTGTGGTAATCTCCGGGGGAGTCCGGAAAACGCGGTTGCAAGGTCAGCGGGTGATGGGCCAGGAGGAAGTCCGCGCCCGAATCCAGGGCCTGGCGGATATTCCGCGGCAGGGGGTCCAGCATGATCGCCGGATGAAAAATCTCTTCCCGGAAAGAAGCTACCTGCATTCCCGATTTATCCCAGGATTCCGCCAGGTTCAATGGAGCTGTTTTTTCAATGATATTAATCAGTTCATATATTTTCATATCAGATAGGAATCACGTTTTGCGATTTTGATTTATCGGCCGCAACGGAAAGGCGGTCTCGTCTCCGCCTCCCGGAATGTTTTGCCTCTCGGCGCGGGCATCCGGCGCGTATTTCCAGTCTGGAATGGGGCAGGCTGTTTCCGTCATGTGGAATATAGAAGGAAGTTCATGCCATCAGCAATTGGGGCATGGTTTTCATAAATCCGCATACGGGCGCAAGTCAAGCAAAAAAAGCAGCATAGGATATTTTCATGGAGACGGGACAAGCCGGAGCTATCCGGACAAGGTTTCTTTTATGTATTCCGCCAGGGCATGAAAAGCGGCTCCGGCCGGGTTACCTTGCGGGAGCGACACGGCGGGCCTGCCCTTGTCCGCCGCCATAGCGGCTTCTCCGTCAAAGGGAATGCTCCCCAGAAAGGATATCCCGGCCTGCCGGGCCAGTTCCCGAACTCCGTCCCGGGCGGGCGGAACGATTGTCCCGCCGCAATGCGGGCAGCGAAAAGAGCCCATATTTTCCACGATCCCGAAAATCTTTGCCCGCATGAGTTTCAAAAAATTTATGGATTTGCGCACATCCGCAAGAGCCACAGCCTGCGGCGTACTCACCACCAGACAAAAGGCGTCCGGGATCATCCGCAGCACGTTCAAATGTTCATCCCCTGTTCCCGGCGGCGAATCAACAAACAAAAAGTCCAAGTCTCCCCAGGCCGCATCCGCCAGAAGCTGCCTGATAATCCCGGCTTTTTTCGGCCCGCGCCAGATTATGGCCTGTTCTCTGTCTTGGAGCAGGATATCCAGGGAGAGCACCAGGAGGTTTTCCCGCGCTCTCACCGGTATGAGCAGGGAATTTTCCACCCGGGAGCGGATGTTTTCAGAAATTCCCAGCAGGTGCGGCACGCTGGGCCCGTGCATGTCCACATCAAGCAAACCGGTCCTGAAACCCATTTCGGACAAGGCTACGGCCAGATTTACACTCACGGAGCTTTTGCCCACTCCGCCTTTGCCGCTCATGACAAAAATCTTGTAGCGCATTCTGCCCAAGACCGCGGAAAGTTTTTCATCCTCCCGCCGCCGTCCGGCTTGGGGAAGCTGCCGCAGGGAGGAGCGCGGCTTACGGTCTGAACTCTCCCCGGACATGGAAAACCGTACGCCCTCGCCGGCTGTTCCGGGCGACGGGCAGGACAAAGGGGCCGCTTCTTCCGCCCGCATGGCAGGATCATCCCGTATGCTCATGGCTTTACCAGCCGTGGCGCCCCACCAGATCAACAAAGGATACGCTTCCTTTGTTTTCACGAATCAGGCGTCCGTTTTCCTTGCGCAGCGTCACAAGTTGTTGCAGTCGTTTACGGCTGCCCGCGGGCATGACCAGAATACCGGGGTCCGCAAGCTGCTCCAGCAGGGGTTCCGGAATATCTCTGCCGCCGGCTGTAACCATAATCCTCTCAAAGGGGGCCTGCTCAGGCCAGCCCAGAGTCCCGTCGCCCAATTTCAGGCGCACGCGCTGATAGTCAAGCTTCCGCAGCAAGGCGGCGGCGGATATGTGCAATTCACGCAGGAACTCCACCGAATATACCTCCAGGCCCATCTCGGCCAGAACGGCCGCCTGGTATCCCGAGCCCGTGCCTATTTCCAGCACACGCATTCCCGGCCGCGCCCGGATAAGCTCGGACATCAGGGCCACTATATAGGGCTGGGAAATGGTCTGCCCCCCGGCGATCATCAGGGGCGTATCGGAATAGGCCAAAGGCCACAAAGCCTCATCAACAAAAAAATGCCGCGGAACTCTGCCCATGGCGGCAATGACGCCGGAATCGCTTATGCCGCGCGGCAGCAACTGCTCCAGCACCATTATCCTGCGACTGGTGGAATATCCGCCCATAAACCCGCCTGAAAAAACTGTCCGCCGGAAATTTCAACCTCCTGAAAAGAGGGACGGCTTTCAGCAATGTTTAGACATCATGTCCAGAATGCGCTAAACAGCTTTCACCAAATTCCATTCAACCGTCAAGCCCGGGAGCCGCACTTTTGCAAACTGTTTTCGACAAACTGCCTCTGTACGCCGGAGTTTTAATCCTGCTCGCGTCCATGCTCGGCGTTTCCAGCCTGCTTTTTTCCGACAAGGAAAGCCCTTTCATAAATTTGCAGATTCCGGAGCGCGTCGCCCCCGGCCAGCCCATGCGCGCCGTTGTCGGCGACAAAAGGCCGGGGCTGCGCTCCCTGTTTGTTTCCGTCAGCCGTCCCGGCGCCCATCCGGAAGTGCTGATTCTGGATCTCAAAGGAAACGACTATGAAAAGACCGTGCAATTCTGTCTGCAGGATGACGAAAACGCCGAAAGCCAGGCCGTAATCCGCATTGAGGCGGTGGACAAATCCCTGAACAATCTTTTCCGGGGCAACACCAGCATCCGGGTTCAGCCGGTATATCTGGATAATCTTTCGCCTTCGGCCGAATTCGAAATCCCTGCCTCCCCCCTGGTCAGAGGCGGCAGCGCCTTTATCCGTTTCAATGCCTCCGAGGATCTCGGAGCGGCTTTCCTGGCGGCCGGCCCGCTTGCTTTTCCTCTCTACAGTATAGGCCCCCGGCGTTATCAGAGCCTGGTGACCATGCCCGTGGATGTCGAGCCTTCTTCTTTCAACCTTTACCTGGCGCTTGCGGATCTCGTGGGGAACAGCGCGCGCCTTTCCGTGCCGCTACAAAAAGAGGATAAGCAGTTCAACGAGGATTCCATACTTCTGACCTCGAAATTTTTGCAAGGCAAAGTCAAAGAATTCTCCGGCCTCGTTCCGGGAGAGAAAGACGTCCTGACTTTGTTTTTGCGGATAAACAACGAAGAGCGTATAAAAAACTACAAAGAAATTCAACGCCTTTGCCAGGATACTTCCACTGAGCCTCTTTGGGAAGGACCCTTCATCCATCTGCCCCGCTCCACGCGCCGTTCAAATTTTGCGGATCAGCGCCGCTACATGCTGAATGATGTAACCGTGGATCGGCAAATTCACCTTGGCCTGGACTATTCCTCCACGCCCAAAGCCGAGATCCCGGCCGCCAACCACGGCCGGGTGATTTTCGCGGGATACCTGGGCATACATGGCAACATGGTTTTGATCGACCACGGGCACAGCCTGCACAGCCTTTATTCCCATCTCAGTTCCTTCAGAGTCGGCGTCGGCGAAACCGTGCGCAAGGGCCAGATTATAGGGATCACCGGCACGAGCGGCATTGCCGTTGGTGAACATCTCCATTTTGAAATACTGGTGAACGGCATCTCGGTAAACCCGGATGAATGGGCGGATCCGGAATGGATTTCAAAGACGGCCCTCAAGGGCGCAGATCCCGCAGCGTCCTTCTGAGGTGGGCTTTCCACAGATTCGCCACGGAAGGATTATCCAGCAGCCCGCGGCGATGCGGCTTTACGATGAATCCCGCCTCCCTGAAACGCGAGGCGAGGCTTTGCTCCCCCGGAGCGAAAAGAGCTTCCGCCCGGCTTCCGAATACGACACATAAAGGAATAATCCAGACTGTGCGCCGGCGGTTCGCCTTGAGAATATTCAGAGCTTTTTCAATGCTGTCGCCATGTTCCAGATTCAGAGCCAGATAAAGGCTTCCCTTCTCCCCTTGCAGGAACAGGCTCCAATTCAGCGCGGGGTAAACGAGACTGCCGGGATTTTCCGTCCCTCTGCCGGCAAAAATCACGGCATCGTGGGGGAGCATCCCTTCCGGCATGGAATAAATCAGATAAGATCCCAAGGTAAAGACGTCCTCTTCGCTGCCCGCCAGAGGAGGGCTCAGACGCACCAGAGCTTTTCCGGCATACAGGCGGCCGGCCTCTTCCACCACGCGCGCCAGTTCGGCGTAACTTCCGCCCGGCCCCACATACAGCGCAAGTACGGCAATTCGTTCCACCCCCTTCTCCACCAGGGCGGCAAGAGCGTCGCCTACCGAGGGAATCCCGGGGTCGCGCCCGCGTAGCAGTTTCAATATGCCGGACGAGCTGAAGGCAATGACCACCTCGCTTTCAGGATAATCCTGAGTGAGGCCGAGAGCGAATTTTTCCATACTTTGCAGGGTGTCGGGGACGAGACTGCCGAAGGCGGCCAGGACAATGCCCTCCGTCTTTCCATGTCCCTCTTCCTTTTCCCCGGCGTTCGCCGCTTCCGGGCTTGCCCCCAGAACGGCGCCGAAAAACAAAAGCGTAAAAAAAAGGCCCAAGCCGCGCATTTTTCAATCACTCCTTGTCCGCAGGCGGAAGACACCGCCCCCGTATTCAAAAAAATTTGGTAGACTAGATCTGGATTTATGATTAATATTTTTACTAATAGTAATCACTGCTGATAGCCGCAATATTTGAAATTTCTTTGAATCCTTCCCTAAAATGAGGTATAAGGGTTTGTTCCAACCCCAGGATTTGGGAAGCCGCCCCATTATGGTGCTTGATGAGCGAAAATGATATTTCCGTCTCCCCCTGCTTCCGAGCCGGAATTGATATTGGTTCAACTACTGTTAAGCTTGTCTTTTTAGATCAGGAAAATCAACTGTTCTTTCAGGACTACCGCTGGCATTTTTCCGATGTGCGCCAGACGGTGCTGGGCCTCCTGCAAGACGCCATGAATAAAACCGGCGATCCTTGCATTTTGCCCGTGGTGAGTGGTTCCGGCGGGCTTGCTCTGTCAAATCTTCTGAATATGCATTTTGAGCAGGAGGTCATCTCGGCCTCCAGAGCCATTGAAGCTCTTGTGCCGCAGACCGACGTGGCTATCGAGCTGGGAGGAGAAGACGCCAAAATCACCTATTTCGACAAATACGGCGTCGACCAGCGTATGAACAACAGTTGCGCCGGCGGCACAGGGGCTTTCATCGATCAGATGGCCACCCTTCTGGAGACGGACGCCGGCGGATTAAACACGCTGGCTGAAAAACATAAAAACATATATCCCATAGCCTCGCGTTGCGGAGTGTTCGCCAAAACGGACATACAGCCTCTGATAAATGAGGGCGCTTCCAAAGAGGACATTGCCGCCTCCATACTCCAGGCCATAGTGAATCAGACCATAAGCGGGCTGGCCTGCGGCAAGCCTATACGCGGCAAAGTGGCTTTTCTCGGAGGGCCGCTCAATTTCCTCCCCATGCTCCGCCGGCTTTTTGTCAACACGCTCAAATTGAAGGAAAACGAAATAATATTTCCGGAAAACGCCAAACTTTTCGTCGCTATGGGCGCGGCCATGCTGGCTCGCGTCGGGGAACCACCTATGCGGGTTTCCGACCTTATCCGGAGAATCACGGAAGCTCCCAAGCATACTTTATCCGAAGTGGCCCTCCTTCCTCCGCTTTTTTCGGGAGCGGAAGAACTGGCGGAATTCCGTTCCCGCCATTCCAGGCACAGAGTGGAGAGAGGGGATCTGTCTTCTTATTCCGGCCGGGTGTTTCTCGGCATAGATTCAGGCTCCACCACCACCAAGGCCGCCCTCATAGGCGAAAAACAGGAGCTTCTCTACAGCTTTTACAGCGGCAACAAAGGCAACCCCGTAAACGTGGTGCTGGAGCTCATTCGGGATATATACAGGCGGCTCCCCGAATCCGCCGTGATCAGCGGGGTCGCTTCCACAGGTTACGGCGAACATCTGATCCGGGCCGCCTTCAAGACGGATCACGGCGAAGTGGAAACCGTCGCCCACTACAAGGCAGCGGAAAAAATGCTGCCCGGAGTGGAATTCATTCTGGATATAGGCGGGCAGGACATGAAATGCCTGAATATACGCAAAGGCTCCATCCACAGCATTTCTCTCAACGAAGCCTGTTCCGCAGGTTGCGGCTCGTTCATTGAAACTTTTGCCAGGTCCCTGCAGATGGAAGTGGCGGATTTCGCGCAACTGGCCCTGACGGCCTCTCATCCTGTGGATCTGGGCACCCGCTGCACCGTGTTCATGAACTCCAAAGTCAAACAGGCGCAGAAAGAAGGGGCCACGGTGGCGGATATTTCAGCCGGGCTTTCCTACGCCGTAATCCGGAACGCCCTCTACAAGGTGATCCGCCTGCGGCGCATAGACGATCTGCCGGGAAAAATCATAGTCCAGGGCGGAACCTTTTATAATGAGGCGGTATTGCGCGCCTTTGAGCAGCTTACCGGGCGCACGGTGGTACGCATGGACATAGCCGGACTCATGGGCGCCTATGGCGCCGCGCTTATCGCCGGCGAGCGCTTTACCCCCGGCTCTGTCTCCACCTTCATCCGGCCGGAGGAACTGCCCGGTTTCGGAGTGGAAAAACAGGCTGACAACTGCCGTGGCTGCGGCAACCGTTGCCGGATCATTATCAACACCTTCAATGACGGACGCAAATTCATTTCCGGAAACCGCTGCGAAAAAGGCGCCCAGGTGGAAATTCTTAAAAAGGAAATGCCCAACCTGTACGCCTATAAACTCAAACGGGTGTTCGACTACGCTCCCCTGGCCCCGGAATGCGCCTGGCGCGGCACTGTGGGCATTCCCAGAGTTCTCAACCAGTTCGAGAATTACCCCTTCTGGCATGTCTTCTTCAGCAGGCTGGGCTTCAGGGTGGTGCTCTCCGCTCCCTCCAGCAACGGCCTGTACAAGCTGGGCCTGGATACCATACCTTCGGAATCGGCCTGTTATCCGGCCAAACTGGTACACGGGCATATCGCGTTTCTCATGGCCCGCAAGGTCGATCGCATATTCTTCCCCTCCGTCAATTATGAATGGAAGGAATTCGCCTATTCCAACAACCACTATAATTGCCCGGTAGTGGGCTGTTACTCCGAGGTCATCCGCTGCAACGTGGACGAAATACGCTCCGGGAAAATAAAGTTTCACAATCCTTTCCTGAATCTGGCGGATATGAAATCGGTACAGAAAGTTCTGCTCAGGGAATTCCGGTCCGAAGGCATCAAAAAGCATGAAATAGCGGACGCGCTGAAGGCCGCCTGGGAGGAACTGCAAAAAGTCCGGGCGGATATCCGGGCCAAAGGGCAGGAAACTCTGGAATATCTGGAACGTTCCGGTCTGAGGGGCATAGTTCTTTCAGGGCGTCCCTATCATATTGATCCGGGCATAAACCACGGAATCGACAAGATTGTGGCCGAGGAAGGCATGGCCGTACTCACGGAAGACAGCATCGCCCACCTGGGCGCACCCCGCATCACGGACAAGCTGCGCGTGGTGGATCAATGGACCTATCATTCGCGCCTTTACGCCGCCGCCGCCCTGGTGGCGGTTACTCCCAGCCTGGATATGGTGCAGCTTACCTCCTTCGGTTGCGGTCTGGATGCTCTGACTGTGGATCAGGTGGATGAAATTCTGCAGGCGGAAAATAAAATATATACTCTGATCAAAATTGATGAAGGCGACAATCTGGGAGCGGCGCGCATTCGCATCCGCTCCCTTAAAGCCGCTCTGGAGGAACGCGCCCGGCATAACTTTATTCCGCAGGCTCCCAAGCCGGTGCCTTCTCCCCAAAAATCCCCTTTTATGCCTCATATGCGTGAAAATTACACCATTCTGGCTCCGCAAATGTCGCCCATCCATTTTTCTCTGCTGAAGCCGGTTTTCAGCAGCGAGGGCTACAACCTGGTCGTGCTGGACGCTCCGGGCAAGGCCGCTCTGGAGTACGGGCTCAAATACGTGCACAACGACGCCTGCTACCCCTGCATCATGGTTACCGGGCAGCTCCTTGAAGCCGTGCTCAGCGGCAGATATGATCTCAACCGGACCGCGCTCATAATTACCCAGACCGGAGGACAATGCCGGGCCACCAACTATATCGCGCTGCTCCGCAAGGCCCTGCATGACATAAAATGCGAGCAGATTCCGGTTATTTCCCTGAACGCCTCCGGGCTGGAGGGTAACCCCGGCTTTACTTACAGTTTCCGTATGCTCAAAAAATCCGTTCAGGCCATTCTGTACGGGGATCTGCTCATGCGTTGCCTGTACCGCGTGCGTCCGTACGAAGTGGAAAAAGGATCGGCCGACATTCTTTATGAAAAGTGGGACGGACTTTGCCGCGCGTCCCTGCGGGGCAAGAGCGGCATGGGAGAGTTCAGGGAGCTGGTCACGCGCATTGTGGACGATTTTGAACGCCTGCCCATCAGCGGGCCGCGCAAGCCCAGAGTCGGCATAGTGGGCGAGATTCTGGTCAAATTCCACCCCGAGGCCAATAACCGCCTGGTGGAACATATTGAGGCCGAGGGGGGAGAAGCCGTGGTGCCGGATCTTCTGGATTTCTTCCTGTACTGCACTTACGGCACCCTCTATGATCACAGCAATTACGGGCTTAAACTGAAAAATACCCTGTCTTTCCATACCGCCACCACCCTGATCGAATGGATGCGCGGCGTATTACGCAAACGCCTGAAAAAAAGTAATCTTTTCGGTCTGCCCATCCATATAGGAAAGCTGGCCGAACTGGCTTCCGGCATGGTTTCCCTCGGCAATCAATCCGGTGAGGGCTGGCTTTTGGCCGGAGAAATGATTGAACTTCTGGAAAGCGGGACGAATAATATAGTCTGTGTGCAGCCTTTCGCCTGCCTGCCCAACCATATAACCGGGCGCGGCATGCTCAAGGCGCTGAAGGAAAAATACCCCACCGCCAATATCACAGCCATTGACTATGATCCCGGCGTGAGTGAGGTAAACCAGATTAACCGGCTGAAACTAATGATGACCGTGGCCCGCAATGCCGTCCGTAAAACCTTGCCGCGGATTGCGCGTTTTTAATGACCGCTTCTTTGCAGACCCCTTCCGCTATTTTTTCGGGTGGCCTATGGACTGGACAATGAAAATTTTGTAGCCGGCAGGCAAGGGCAATTTCTTGGCCAGCACGTCCGTGCCGGAAGCTTTCACCACGTTGGCCAGTCCCGCCGAAGCGCAATAAAGACCCGCATTCTGATACATGGAACCGATATGCATGCCGGCAAAAGGATCATCAGCCGGCGAGGCGAAAAGCAGGGTGACGGCGGCGTTGCCGAACCTCCCGCGGTAGTCTTCGGGCAGAACCTGACGCAGTCTGTGCTCTTTGGCCTCATACAGCCAGACGCCGTTTTCGATGGCCAGATAAAGGTTGATATCCTGTTTACCCCTGGCTGTGGGGATGGTGCGCCTTCCGTCACTGCGGTTTATGCCCCAGGCGGCCCAGAGCAGATTTGACAAATCCGCGTTGCTCAACGCTTCTGAGCTGATTCCGCGGTCAGTGCGCCGCTCGTTCAGCGCCCGCATGAGAGGAATGCCTCCGGATCTGTCCGGCGCCGGTAAAGCGAGAACGCTGTCTGCCGCCAGCGACAGACCGCTCTCGAAAAATCCTGTCGCGCCGATGCAAATTGCCAGAATAAAGAGAATAACTCTGAGCATGGATTATCTCCCGTTTAAAACCTCCTTTGAAAAATATTCCCCGCCTTGCCGGGAGTCAAGCTGAAATTTCTCCGCTCTCCGGCGCGCAACAATAACAGACCAGGGTCATTCTGTTCTTGATTTTTTAGAAAAATTTTAGCTTCTCTATTCCCTTATCAGTCATGGAAACACTTTCTTTGCAGGGTCATTCAATTCTTCCGACTCTGACGAGCCGCAGTGCTGTTTGTTTGTTTTCCGCGAGGATTTCTATCCCCTCAGTGATATTTTCATACCCCAGCAGATGGAGCAAAGTAATTGCCAAACTCCTGAATGCCGCCAAAA
>JAISOL010000006.1 GCA_031275645.1 Deltaproteobacteria bacterium | reverse complement strand
TTGAGGATATTTTCAAACACGGCCGTGCCCAAGCCGTTCATGCCGTAGTAAATGCCGGTTTCGGAATTGATGACGATGGCGATGCCGTCGGCGATGTCGCTGAACATTTTTTCGTCGTTCAAAACATAAGTGGGCATAAGCGTAGTATCTCCTTGCTTTTGTTTATTTTTTATATATTCCGCAAATCAGCGCGGGCCGGCGAACAGGGTGGGAGGCTGGGAGCGCGAGCTGAGCATGCCTCTGGCGTATTCCTGTTGCCCGCAAAGGCCGCTTTGCAGAAATTCCCTGAGGCAGCGCAGGTTCTTTTCAATATCCCGGCAGAGGTTGATCTGGTAGCAGGGCAGATCCCGCACGAAGTCCGCCAGCTTTTTTATGCCCGCGATATCGTGCGTGTCCCCCATCTGGGCGATGGTGGAGTGGATCAGCTGCGCGATGGCCCGGCCCTTGCCGGCCGGGGTGCAGGCCAGCACGGACGGCTCGGGGTCGGGCACGATCTGCGGGAAGAGGCAGAGGCTGACCGGATGGCGCTGGACGAACCTGGAGTGATAAGCGCCGATATTGAAGACATATTTGTCCTTGCGGGCGTTGTTGGAGACGAATTTCGCCTCCAGCCTGGCGTAGAGATCGCCGTACATCGCGGGCGAAAGGGTGATGATGGAATAAATGGGCCAGGCGAAAAGCCCGCCCGCCTCCCGGCCCAGCACCAGATAATCGTCGGAAACGTAATCGAAGCCGTCCAGCAGGGCGCGCACGGCCAGGGTGCTTTTGCCGCGCTGCCCGCGCGCACAGAGCAGGGCCCCATTGCCGCCCAGACCGATGAGCGCGCCGTGAACCAGGGCGCTGGAAGGGCTTTTGAGCAGCTTGCTGAAAGTCTGCACAAAGATGTGCCCCTGCTTGATGAACTCCTCGGGCTCCAGATTCTCCACCGCGTAGTAATAGGTGTTGGTCAGCGGATTCCAGGCGGAAACCGCCCTGGCCCAGGGGTCGACGTTGAGCAGCGGCTGCCAGCGGGAAACGGACAGGTCAAAAATCCGCAAGTCTCTGTCCGGTTCCGGCCTCGCGGCGCGGCCCGTGGCCAAGCGCTCCACGCGCAGGCGCAGATTCTTCCGGGGATCGCAGCGTTCCTCCAGAAAGACCGCCAGGGAATCCAGATCCTTTTCCTTCCAGATCACCAGGGTGGCGTCGCAGCGCGCCGCCCTGTCCCGCAGGACGTAAGCCAGTTGCTTGCGCACGTGCGGGGTGAACTCCCCGGAATAACTGAGTAGCCGGACCATGTGCGTGCCCAGGTCCAGATATTGCGCGGCCTGCGCCTCGCCGGAGGCCGCCGCGCGCTCCTCCAGGCGGCGGAAGCGGGCCGCTAGCTCTTCCCCGGAGGGATTGTCAACGCGCATTCCAGGCCTCCCCCGCGGGCCGACCGTGCCGGCGCAGATACCAGCGCACAAAGGCCGGAATGCGGCGCAGCCTTTTCAGGGCCAGAAACTTCAGAATCATCCCGCCGTAATGCCGGGGGTAGTTCTTGAGATCCGCCACCCGGATGAGCCGGCAGTCCCGCAGCAGACTGGAAAAATGATCCTCGTCGAAAATGAGGCGGTTGCAGAAATTTTCCATTTCCCTGGTCAGGGGCAGAGCTCTTTTGGCCTCCGGGATAAAACCCGGCACCAGGGCGTTCATGAATTCCACGGCCATGCGCGCCTGCAAGCCCTCGCCGGTGAGCCGGGCGTTTTCCCGCACTATGCCCCAGTCAAAGGAGGGCTTGTCGGCAAGCAGGAAGCGGCAGTCGCAGAGAGCGTAGAACAGGCCGTGCAAACTGGTCTTTTCACGCAGATTTTTCATGAAGTTCACCAGAACGATGAAGAAAAGATCCTCGTGCGCGGGCAGCAGAACCCGCACGCCGAAAGCGTTGCCTTCCCGCGCCCGGGCGAGCAGAGCCCGCTGGAAGGCGGGGGAGACTTTGCCGCCGGTAAAATCCGTGTTGAAAAGAGCGCTGTGTATATCCACGGCTCCCTCCCCTTCCTGGGTCTGAATATCCACAGCGTGCGGGGAGCCGGTCATGGCGTCGCGATAGCCCAGGCTCTCGCAGATGCGCGCCGCTTCGGCCAGGCGCTCCGGCGCGAGCAGAATATCCACGTCGCCCATAGGCCGCGAAAGCTCGGGGCGCAGCAGCTTCATGGCCGCGCCTTTGAAAATGGCCGGTATTATGCCCGCCGCGTTCAGGGCTTTGCCTATTTTGGAGAAATGCTGCAGGGTCCTGATGTTGGCGAACCTGTAAAAAGTAATGAGACCTTGCAGGCGCGGCGCGGCATAGGCGGAAAACTTCAATTCCGGATGCTCGCGCATCAGATAGGAAAGCATGAGGGATTTATGCGCGCCCATGACCTCGATGTCGCAGACGCGCAGGCACTCGTCCAGTTGGGCCTGGGTGGGCTTTTCCGCGAAAACCGTATCCAGCAGGACGCGATCCTGGGAAGTGACGTACTGCCTGAGCAATTTGGCGACGACTCCGCGCACGGACAGAGGCCCGGCCTGAGCGACAAAACCTATTTTCCGGTATTTCAAGAATCCGTTTAGCGCATAATGCGCGAAGTACAGCGACGCTTCACACAGGCCCAGGCGCAGGTGCCGTCTGTAAATGCGCCAGCGATACAAGGCTGTTTTCAACTTGTTTGAGGATATGTTCTTGGCGTGCCTTCTGTATTGGACCAGATTGCTGTTAAGTCCGCACAATTTCTTGTTCTTTTTGAGCAGATTCAGCAGGAAGACATAGTCCTCCGTGTGAAAAAATTCGCCTGTGAAGCTGTTTTCACGGGTACACGAACGCAGACAGCAGACGCTTGAAAACGCAATATAATTTTCTTTCAGCAAGTCATCTAATTCCGTATATTCCGGGACGCTTTTATTTCCTATTACATCTCCCTTATAGTCAATAATGTCATAGGCGCAGTACGCCAAATCCGCCCGCGAGCTTTCAAGAAGTTTTATCTGCTTTTCGAGCTTGTCTTCAATCCAGACGTCATCGCTGTCGATAAAAGCTATATATTCTCCGGAGCATGATTTCAGGGCTATATTTCTGGATTCCGCGCATCCCTCGTTCTTTTTGTTGTCAATCGCCTTTATCCGCGCATCAGCCTCCGCGAAGCTCCGGATGATCTCTCCGGATGAATCTCCGGAAAAATCATTTACAATGACGAACTCAATATTCCCGTACGTTTGATTCAGCACCGATCTTATCGCCTGCTCCAGGAATTCCTCCGCATTGTAAACAGGCATTACAACGCTGCACAAGCGCTCCCGCATGGCCTTCACCTCATTTTTCACCGCTTACGCTCCGCGCTCCGCCCAAAAAACAAAAACGGCCCTGTCTTTAAAAAAAGACCGGACCGTTTCCGCAAATGCCGAAAGCGCGCCGTTCCCGGAGGAGAGCGCGGTTATGGGGCTGTTGTGTGTGTGTGTGTGTGTGTGTGTGTGTGTGTGTGTGTGTGTGTGTGTGCAAAAACAGGGCCAAAGCCTTTGGCTTCAGGCCTGCACGCCATCTTTTTCAGAAGGAAAATTTTTCGAGATCCTGTTTTCACACTGTTCCGCCTGAAACGCACAATCCGGCTTCGGCTCAAGGCCGCACAGCCTCGCCTTGACCGTATAAGGAGGGATATATATCTAGTTATGGCGCGAAAAGCAAGCCTTCCGTGAAAAAAAAATCCACGATCTTTTGCCTCTGGAAACCAGATCGGATTGGTGGTATAATTGATACCGTAATTAGCCTTGTCCGTATTTGCTGACTGGAGCGGCCGTGCCGAAATTGCGTTTTGCCAAAATAAGCCCCGGCGGCAATCCCACCCTCCTGCTGGAGGCAGGGCAGGTAGAGGCTCCGCGGCGGGCCGCGACCGCCGTCGCCCTGATGAGCCCGCTGCATCTGAGAGCGGAGCAGGCGGGCTTTGTGGACTGGCAAAGCCCCTCGCCCCGCCTGGAAATGATGGGCGGAGAGTTCTGCCTGAACGCCGTCCGCGCCCTGGCTTACGAGATGCTGCGCCGGGGACGCTTTCTGCCCCTGCGGGGAAGCGAGGATCTTTTCGCCCTGGCTCAATGCTCCGGCCTGCCCGGAACGGTGCAGGTGCGCGTCCGCGAAAACGCCGGAGAGAATGCCGCCGAATGCCACGTTCTCCTGCGCCTTGAGCCCGCCGGGCAAAGCCTGATTCCTCTGGAAGAGGGGCTAGTTCTGGCGCGTCTGCCGGGCATAGCCCACCTCCTGCTGGATGAGGAAAAACATCCCCCTGAAACGGACTTTGCCGAAGAAGCCGCCCGGCTTCTGGAGCGCTTCCACCTGCTTCTGATGCACGAGCCGGCCTGCGGGATAATCCGCCACCGCCCCTGCCCTCCCCGAATCCTGCTTGAAAAAGGGCTGGGCGCCGGAGAAGGCCTGAGCATCACCCCCCTGGTGCACGTGGCGGCCACCGGAAGCTATGTGCGGGAGAGCGCCTGCGGTTCCGGCTCTCTGGCCCTGGCTCTGGCCTTGGCCCGCTCCAGGGGAGACTCCGCCCTGCTTCTCCATGTTTTGCAGCCCAGCGGGGAATTTTTGCGTCTTTTTCTGGATTTTTCCCGTCCAGGGCTTTGCCTGGCGGAAGTCGGCGGCCGGGTGAGCCTCATAGCGGAGGGTGAAACCGCGCCGGCTATGTAGATTCTGCCGCCAGATCCTCCAGAATGATCCCGGCGGCCCGCTCCGCGGCCCCCGGCCCCCCCAGCAGGGAACGCAGCCGCGCCAGATTCAGGCGCACCTGCCGCGGATCCCCGCATTCCTCCGCAAATTTCGGTTCCACTTCCCGCCTGAAAACACGGACGCAATTTCCGGGAATCTCCACGGTTCCGGCCAGTCCAAGCCAATGGGCCGCAAAGGCGGCCAGCAGCGGGCCCGCGGCGGCCCGCTGCAAAAGCTCCGGCAGTATTTCCCTGCCGGCGATCAGGTTGGGCAGCCCCACATGGGAAACCTTAACCACCAGCCTGGCCAGCAGAAAACTCAGGGGAGAGCCCATATAGGCGATAATGGCGGGCGTGCCGATGAGGGCGCTTTCCAGCACGGCTGTGCCGGAAGCGGCAAGCAGAATCTCGCACTCGCGCATGAAGACGTGGCGGGCTTCCGGAGGGCAACAGGCCAGAGGCAAATCCGCAGGCCAGAAAGAACGCACATAATCTTCGCTCAGTCCGGGGGCCACGGCGCAGGCAAAGCGCAAATCCCCTCTCAGAGCCAGGAGAGAGCGCGCGGCCAGACCAAAGGCGGGCATCAGGCGGCTTACTTCCTTGCGCCTGCTGCCCGGCATAAGGCCGATACGGCCGGATTGAGGGGAAATTCCGTCCAGCGCCGGCAAATCCAGTTGATCCAGCAGGGGATTGCCCACGTAATCCACCCGCAGATCAAAGCGCCGGTAAAAATCCGCTTCAAAGGGCAGGATGGAAATAAGGCGGCGCACGTGCTCCCTGATGAATTCCGCCCTGCCCTGCCTCCAGGCCCAGACTTTGGGGCTGATGTAGTAATAGGCGGGTATGCCCAGGCGCCTGGCTTCCCGGAGCAGGCGGAAATGAAAATCCGGGGAATCAATGACCACGAGGGCGTCGGGTTTTTCCGAGGCAAGCTTTTTTTTTGCGGCGCTCAGCAGGCGAAAAATCCTGGGCAGATGCCCTATAACCTCGGTAAAGCCCATGACCGAAAGCTCTTCGGCCTGAAAAAAGCTTTCAAAATCCAGGGCGCGCATCGCCGGGCCGCCCATGCCCATAAGGCGCAGACCCGGAGCCCGGCGACGCAGAGCCTCGCACAGAGAGGCGCCGTGCATATCTCCGGAAATTTCGCCGGCACTGACCCATATCCCGCCTGTTTTCCGCATTTCTAGGCAAAATCCAGCATCAGATATTCGCGCAGGGCCTGGGGCCAGGCGCGCGGCGTCAAACCGGTCACCTGGGTAAAACGGTCGCAGTTCAGCACGGAATAGGCGGGACGCGCGGCTTTGGAGGGAAACTCGCCGCTGTTCACCGGGGTAATGCGGCATTCCATCTGGCTGTAGCTCACCGCTTCGCCCGCAAGCTCGCACCAGCTGGCCTGCCCGCTGTTGGCGATGTGAAAAATACCTTCCCCCCCGCTCTCCAGCAGGGCCAGGGTGTACCGGGCCAGATCCAGAGCGTAGGTGGGCGAGCCGATCTGGTCAAAGACCACTCCGGCCTCTCCTTTTTCTCGGCAAATGTTAAAAATGGAACGGATAAAATGTTTCCCGCCGCTGCCGAAAAGCCAGGCCGTGCGGATAATATTGCAGGAGGGGAGAGATGCCTCCAGCAAAGCCTGCTCGCCGGCCAGCTTTGTCCGCCCGTAGGCCGAAAGGGGATTGGGCGCGTCATCCGGAGTGTAGGGAGAGGCCTTGCGCCCGTCGAATACAAAATCCGTGCTGAAATGCACCAGACGCACAGGGCGGGTCCTGACAATGCGGGCCAGGGCGGCGGGCAAAGCCCTGTTCAGAACCAGAGCCTCGGCTTCATTTTCCTCCGCCCCTTCCACATCGGTATAGGCAACGGCGTTAAAAACGCACTGCGGCTCCACTCTGTCCAGACAGGCCGAAAGCTCGGCATACAGATCGTTGGAGAAATAATGAAACTCTCCGGAACGTCCGGCAACGGCTTCCCAACCTTTATCCTTGAGCGCCTGAACCAGGGCCTGCCCCAAAAGTCCGCGCTCTCCACCCAGAACAAAAGCCTTAGGCATAGTGTTGAGCATAGAAATTTTCTCCGTCAGGCATAATAACGGAGCGGAAAGAGGCAAGTCAAATGAAAGCGCTTTTCCTGAAATTACAACTTGTAAATTCTTTAGATAGTCGGCCCTTAAAAAGCATTCAACGGCGTGAAATATATGGAAAACGAAGTAAAAATACTGTATCGTTTTCAGCAGGGAATGCAGCAAATGACGTAAAAACCCGGTTGAAACGGAGCAGGAATTTCGATGAAGCCAAAAACTCCACCGCGCCAGAAACAGGACAACTTTTTGTATCAGGACTTGCTGGAGCAGTTGAACCCAAAGGCTCCGTTGCTTCTTTTAGCCAAGGAAATCCCCTGGGAAATGTTCGAGCGGGAGTTCGCTCCGCTGTACGCTGATTTTGGCAGGCCGGCCAAGCCCATCCGGCTGATGGTCGGGCTGCTTCTGCTCAAGCAGCTTGAGAATTTGAGCGATGAGCGCGTGGTGGAAGCTTGGGTGCAAAATCCCTACTATCAGGCATTTTGCGGAATGCAGTACTTTCAGTGGCAGTTTCCATGTGCTCCGTCGGAGCTGGTTCATTTCCGCAAGCGCATCGGAGAGTCGGGGGTGGAGAAGATTTTTCAGGCGTCGGTTTTGCTTCATGGCGAGTAGGCGCTTTAGCGGGAAGTGGTCATTGATACCACTGTGCAGGAAAAGAACATCACTTTTCCCACTGACACCAAGTTGCGGGTGAAGGTGATGGGGGTAACGGTAGCCATGCGCCGGGTCAAGACCAGGGTCAATGCCTTACCGCGGGACGTCACGCGCAAACTGCCGGAAAGCGTCCGCGCCGCCGCCCGCCGGGAAGATCTTGCCCGCTATAACAAAGCGATCAATCAGGAACGTCTGGACACAAACAAGGTGTACAGCCTCCACGAACCGGGTGTTTGCCGCATCAGCAAGGGGAAAGAGTATAAAAAGTACGAATTCGGGGCCAAGGCCGCCGTTGTCATGACCAAAACCCGCTGCATCATTGTCGGCGCGAAGAGCTTTACCCGGAATGAATATGACGGCAATACGCTCAAAGATGTGCTGGCCCAGGTTGCGGACATC
>JAISOL010000070.1 GCA_031275645.1 Deltaproteobacteria bacterium | reverse complement strand
TTACTTTGCTCCATCTGCTGGGGTATGAAAATATCACTGAGGGGATAGAAATCCTCGCGGAAAACAAACAAACAGCACTGCGGCTCGTCAGATTCGGAAGAATTGAATGACCCTGCGGAAGAACGAATGTTTCAATGAATCGCGCTTGGCGCCTCCGAGGACGAAGCATCGTTATGCCTAAAAAACAGAGAGCGGATGCGCTGGCCTGGGCCGGGGGCCTGGCGGAAAGCCGGGAGCAGGCGGCCCGTATGATCCTGGCCGGAGAGCTGTTTCTGGCTCCGGAACATCCCGCCGCTCTTCCGCAAAGGGTGGAGAAGGCCGGTGAACTGCTGCCTGCGGGCGCAAAGCTGGAGCGCAGGCTCAGGAATGCCTATGTCAGCCGGGGAGCCTACAAGCTGCTCTCCGCCTTGGAACATTTCCACATCCGGATTCAGGGTCTGGTGGCCATGGACGCCGGGGCCTCCACCGGCGGCTTTACCGACTGCCTGCTCCGGCACGGCGCCGCCAGAGTCTACGCCGTGGACGCGGGCAAGGGACAACTGCATGAAAAATTGCGACGCGACGAACGCGTAATCAGCCTGGAAGCGGTGAACCTGCGCCTGGCCGAGCCGGAATTGCTCCCGGAGAGAGTGGATATCCTGACCGCGGATCTTTCCTTCATTTCCCTGAAAGCCGTCCTGCCGGTACTGCTGGGTTTTCTCAAGCCGGAAGGGAGTATCCTGGCCCTGATCAAACCCCAGTTCGAACTGGGGTTTTCCAGGACGATCAAGGGGGTGGTCCGGGATGAAGGCCTGCGCGCCCAGGCCGTGCGGGAGGTGACGGATTTCGCGCGGACTCTTCCCGGCCTGGAATTGCGCGGGGTGATCCCTTCCGCCCTCAAAGGCCCCAAAGGCAACCAGGAATATATGGCTTACTGGGAGAGGCTCATTCCTCTTGCAGGGGGAAACTCAGACTGTCCAGAGTATCCAGCAGGCTGTTCAGCAGATCCCGGCGTTCCCGGCCCGGACTCAGGGTGGTGAGCACGGCCTTGCCGATGACGGCCCGCCCGGAGGTCGCGCTGTCCGGCCCCTGTATGCGCAGCCCCCAGATATTGTGAAAAATGACGGCCCGGCCCGCGTGTTCGCCCACATAGAGGGCTATGTGCCCCGGCCGGCCGAGCAGGCTTAGAAAAGGCCCGGCTTCTTCCAGGATCAGGGCTTCCTTTTGCTCCGCCGTCAGCCCGGAAAGGGAAAGCTTCCGGCCGAGAGCGGCCTGGGCCACGGAATTGCGCGGCAGCCAGACCCCGAAAGGCAAAAAGAGATCCCGCAGGCTGGAGGAGCAGTCGCGGTTGCCGCCGTATCCGCCCCAGCCGTAAGGCTGCCCCAGCATCTGGCCGGCCAGGGCGGCCAGACTCCGCCGGGTCAGAGGCAGAGGCCAGAGGGACGCGGAAGAGGAAGGAAGGCTTGCCCGGCGCGGGCGGGCGTAGCCGTCGGATTTTTTTTCCGGAAAGAGGAGCGTGAGAGCTTCCCCCGGATTTTCGCCCCCGCCCGCATAGGGCAGAATGGTTCCTATGGAGGCGAAACGCGGCGGCGTCATGCCCTCCTCCAGGCTCAAGGGCTCCTGGGGCCGGGCGCGCAAGGCCGTGTTTTCGCTGGTAATGACGGCCATGGGCAGACTGCGCCAATCCAGCGTGAAGCGCTCGTCCACCAGGGCCAGGGCGTCCAGTTCCGCCCAGCCGGAAGCGGAAGGGCTTTCCACCCAGGCCCAGGCCCCATCCTGAGAGAGATGGAATATGCGGAGGGGAGAACCTATGGGCAGGCTGGAATTCTGCAAATAATCAAAGGGATAGCCTTGGCCTGGCCGCCCGGGATCAAGAAAGCAGGGACGGCGCGTGGGCAGCAGGCGCAAATCGCAGGCGCGCACGCTGATGCCGGGCAGGGAGCGGCCCGTGTAAGCGGAAAAAGCGCAGTTCCGCAGGAGAGCTTCCCAGCTTTGAAGCGGCAGGGGGCGCAGATTTTCCGCAAACATCCGCTCCGGGTTCAGTTCAAGGAGGAAGCGCAAAGTCGCGGGCAGGCTCCCGGCGGAAAGCCCCTGCGCGTCGGACGAGGGCGGGGGAGGCGTTTTTTCGGACCAGGGAGAAAAAAAGCGGACTATGGCGCCGGCGGCAATTTCGGATTGCCGCCGGGGAGAAAGCAGGGGGGGAGGCGACAGGAGATCCGCCTTGTCCGCGAAGAAAAACAGATCTTGCGGCACTTCCGCCAGATCCGCGGCAATTTGGGCGTCAGCGGCCGCGAAATCCGGCAACGAGGGCCGGACGGCGCAAGCGCCCGGACCAAGAACAAAGCCCGCTTCCAGCAACAGACATAAAACCCGTGCCCGGAGAGCAACATTCATTATTTTACGTCTTTCAGATCCAGAGCGCGGGGCCGCTCGCAACGCTCAACGCCGGTCGTGCGCGTACCCGCGTTGTCAAGCTGGACGGCAAATCCCGCTGTGCGGGCAAAGTCGCCGCCGCTGGCAATCGGCACAACAACAGGCGCTTGAGTCACTTTATTGAAGTAGCCGGGAGAAACGAGCAGCATCGGACGCATTCCCCGTTGATAACTTATTTTTTCAAAAAAGCGCAAGCGCTTTCCGGGAAAAAACGGACGCGCGGAATTCGCGCAGGCAGCGCAAACGGCGGCCCTGCCGCTCCGCGCAAGGACCTCCGCGGCGTTTTCCCTGAAAAAAACCGCTTCCGCTCTTTACAAAATGGAAATTAGTTGATATAATGTATTTTTGTTAAAAGTTCTTATTTAAGGAGTCGTCATGGCCCAGAAGAAAGTCGAACGCCGCAAGGAGCTGGATCGCAAACGCCGCCGTCGCGCCGGCAGGCTGAAGGAACGCCTCCGCGAAGCCAGAACCGCCAGAAAAGCCTGAGCTTCCGGCCATGTTCGCCCGCGCTTGAAGACGGCAAACTTAATTATGCCGGAGAGTGTCATTATTATGCCCATATATGAATATCGCTGCAAGGAATGCCACCAGGTTTTTGAAGAATGGTTCAAAAACGCCGATGACGATGAATCGCCTGTCTGTCCGGTCTGTGACGGCCCGGCGGAGCGCATTATCTCCAATACCTCTTTTGTGCTGAAGGGGAGCGGATGGTATGCCACGGATTACGGAAACAGAAGCAAAGCCGCGCAGGACACGCCGGCTTCAACCGGGGAGGCTCCGCCCGCCGCCGCCCCGAGCGCCCCTCCCCCGGCGGCCTCCGCGCCTCTGGCCGGGGCCAGCGCGGCCTGACTCCGCCTCATGATAGAACGATATACGCGGCCTGAAATGGGCGCCTTGTGGACAGAGCAGAAAAAACTGGATGCCTGGCTGGAGACGGAACTGGCTGTATGCGAAGCCTGGCACAGGCTGGGGCATATTCCGGAGGCGGCCATGATCCAGATCCGCAGCGCCGCCAGAGTGGATCCCGCGCGGGTGCGCGCCATCGAGGAAGTCACCCGGCACGATCTCATAGCCTTTCTCACCGCCCTGGAAGAAAGCCTGGGGCCGGAAGCCCGTTTTATCCATCTGGGGTGCACCTCTTCCGACATTATTGACACGGCCGGCGCTCTGCTGGTCACGCGGGCCGGGCGCCTCATCCTGCAGGGGACGGATCGCCTGCTGAAAACGCTTGAAAATCTGGCCTGGCGTTACAAGGGGCAAATCTGCATGGCCCGCACTCACGGGATGCATGCCGAGCCGAGCAGCTTCGGGCTGAAAATGGCGGGTTTCCATGCGGAATTCTCCCGGCACAGGGAGAGGTGCGCCGCGGCTGTTGAAGGAATGCGCTACGGCAAGATATCCGGCGCCGTGGGCACTTATGCCCTGCTTGACCCCAGAGTGGAGGAAATAGCCCTTGAACTGCTGGGGCTGAAAATCGATCCCGTCTCCACCCAGATCATACAGCGCGACCGGTACGCGCATTTTTTCACCTCTCTGGCCCTTTTAGGCGGAGGGGTGGAGCGCATCTGCACCGAACTCAGGCACCTGCAACGCAGTGAAGTGATGGAAGCGGAAGAAGGCTTCGCCAGAGGGCAGAAGGGTTCTTCGGCCATGCCGCACAAAAAGAACCCCGTTTCGGCCGAAAACCTTTGCGGTCTGGCCCGGCTTCTGCGCGGCAACGCCCTGGCTTCCATGGAAAACATGGCCCTCTGGCATGAGCGCGACATCAGCCACTCCTCGGTGGAACGGGTGATCCTGCCGGATTCTTCCATCCTGGCCGATTACATGCTCCATCGCCTGGACAGCCTGCTTTCCGGGCTGCGGGTCATGCCGGAAAACATGGAACGGAATCTGCGGGATTCCCGCGGCCTGTTTTTTTCGCAACGGGTACTCCTGGCCCTGGTGGAACAAGCCGGCCTCCCCCGGCAGGAAGCCTACGCCCTGGTGCAGGAATGCGCCCTGCAAAGCCTGGAGCGGAAACGCCCTTTTCCGGATCTGGCGCGCGCCCACGCGGAAATAGGCCGCCGGCTGCCGCCGGCCGTTCTGGATGAACTCTTTGATCCCCGTTACTATTTGCGCCATGAAGACCTGATTTTCAACCGGGTGTTCAACTCCACCGAAAATAGCCCGGAGAAGGCTGCCCTGGGCGCGACCCTCCGGAGCGATGCCGATGGACAAGCTTGAACTGAAAAAACGCCTGGCCCGCCTGCTCAAGGAAAAATCCTATCTGGAAGGCGATTTTACCCTGAGTTCCGGCCTGAAAAGCGACTACTATTTCGACTGCCGCCGTACCTCCCTCCACCCGGAAGGGGCCTGGCTCATCGGCCGGCTCTTCCTGCAAATGCTCAGGCCTCTGGGAATTGACGGCCTGGGCGGCATGACTCTGGGCGCCGATCCTTTGATTACGGCGGTTTCCCTGGCGGCGCTGGAAGAGGGGCTGCGCTGGCCCGGGCTGATTGTGCGCAAGGAAGCCAAAAAACACGGCACAGCAAGCACTCTGGAGGGTCTGGCCAATTTCCGGGAGGGGCAAGTCCTGGGAATGCTGGAGGATGTTGTCAGTACTGCCGGTTCTGTGTTACAAGCTTGCGTAGCGGTGCGCGGAGCCGGATTGAGGGTCGTGGATGTCTGTTGCGTGCTGGATCGCGAACAAGGCGGAAAGGAAGCTTTGCGGAGTATGGGTTGCGACCTGCACGCGCTTTTTACCCGATCCGAACTGCTCAGTCTGGCGGAATAGAATGCTCCGGCCCACTGCGCTGGATGGTTTAAAGCACGCATGCCCACAATGATAAAGATATTACTCCTTCAGTCCGCCCTCTGCCTCCTGTTCTGCGCGCCGGCCGCGGCGGCCTCTTCCGGCGGCTGGCAGGCGGTGATCAGCGATTATGCCCAGGCGCCTCCCTTCATGCTGGCGGTGGACAAAAAGGAGCAGCTGGTCAGTCTTTTCGAGCGCAGGAGCCCCCTGGCCAAAATCGCCGAGTATCCCTGCACCACCGGGCAAAACCAGGGGGACAAGCTGGAGGAAGGCGACATGAGGACTCCCGAGGGCGTGTACTTTGTGGCCGCGCATATCTCTTCCGGCCTGAATTACGCCCTGTACGGGAACGAGGCCTATCCCCTGAACTATCCTAATCCCGTGGATCGCCTGCGCCGGAAAACCGGATACGGCATCTGGCTCCACGGCAGGGGCGGCCCGTTGCTCCCCTTTGACAGCAACGGTTGCGTGGCCCTGAACAATAATGACCTGGATTCTTTCAAGGCCAGGCTTTTTATCGGACAGCCCATTGCCCTGGCCTCAAACGTGTTTACTCCTGGGCTTACTCCGGAAAAATCCGGAGAAAGGGCTTCCACGGCCGCGCTGCTGGCCTCCAGGGTGGAAGACTGGGCCAGAGCCTGGAGCGGCCGCTCGAACGCGCTCTTCGACTTTTATGACCCCGAAGCCTATGCTCTGGCCCAGGGGCAGAAATTCAGCCTCTTCCGGGAACAGAAGGAAAGCCTTTTCCGCCGTCTGCCCTGGATAAGGACTTCGGTCAGCGATATTCAGGTTCTGGAAGGACCCGGCTACTGGGTTACCTGGTTCAATCAGGATTACGCCGCCCCCAACCTCAGAACGTCGGGCACCCGCCGCCTTTACTGGCAGGCCGACTCTTCCGGGGAAATGCGCATAGTCGGCATGGAGTGGATTCAAAACCTGAAGAGCCCGGTTCTTTACGCCGATGCAGGCTCTGAAATTCCCTCCTTGGGGCCGGCCCTGGCCTTGCCCGCGAAAAGCGCCTCCCCCTCCGGCGATTCCGAAGAGGCCCTGCAATTCATCAACGCCTGGAGCCAGGCCTGGAAGAGGCGGGATCTGCCCGCCTACGCCGCCTGCTACGCTGAAAACGCCGTCCAGGGCAAGCGCCGCGGACGGGAGGACATTGCCGCCCACAAGGAAAAGCTCTGGTCGGGTATAAAGATAGCCGCGCTCGAACTGCATGACATACGGCTCGAAAAAACCCCTGCCGGCTTCAAGGCCCTGCTGCGGCAGGAATACAGGGATTCGGAAGGCTATGCCGACGAGGGCGGAAAGACCCTTTACCTGGAGGCTTCCGGAGGCGTCTGGCGGATTGCGCGCGAGGATTGGGCTCCGCTCCGGCGGGATGCGGGCCTGGAAAAAGCAAGATGAAAAACAGCGTCAAGCCGACCTACAGCATAATCCTGATGCGCGACGACTGCGATGTGAGCGCCTTTCGCCTGCACAGTTTATGGATCAAGCTGTTTATCCTCTTTCTGGTTATTCTTGTGGCGGCCTGCGCCTTCGGGGCCTACGGCGCGTTTTACTACAAGGCCCGTTATGAGGCCGCCTCCGCCGAACGGCGTTCTTTGCAGCGCGCTCTGGGAGAGAGCAAAATCAAGCTGGAAAGCCTCTCCAACGAGGCGCTGGTGGGACGCTTCGGGGCGGGCCCGGCCGGCGGCTCCCAAGGGCACGCCGTCAATTCCGTGCTCACGCCGCGCGCCGAGGCCGCCTCCGCTGGGATTCACAGCACCATAGCCCCCACCCAGGCGGATCTTTCGCTGCTTCTGAATCAGCTCGGGCCTACCCGCGCCGCCGGCGCGGAAAGCAGCGCGGCTATCGAAGAGCTGATGGAAAAACATCCCATACGGATCAGCAACCTGAAGACCAGCTTTGAAGGGGAGGACCGCATCCGCATAGCCTATGACCTCAGCAACCAGCAACCGGGCCTAACTCTCAGCGGAGGCTGCACGATCGCCCTGCTCACCAGGGAAGGAGCGCTCGTGGACATCACGCCCAGCGCGCGCGGAGTGCTTACCTTCCAGATCGCCCGTTTCAGAAAAATGGATGTCCTGACCCGTCTGCCCTCCGGCCTCAAGCGGGAAGAAATAGTAAAAATTCAGGTCTCGGCCCAGGCCAATGATCTGCCCCCGTATTATAAAAGCTTCCCCTTGACGGAATAAGACCGGTTCCAAGTAAAAAATGCGTTAATTTTTTACTTGGAACCGAAACGCGCGACAGGATGTCGCGCCGAAATCACACCCGCTTTTCAGTTTTCTCCGGCGGCTTTCTTAATCAGGGCGATGGAGCGCTGGGCCACATAGCTGATCTCCGGCTTGGCCACCTGGTCGTCCGCGCCCACGGCCAGACCCTTGTGCCGCAGCTTGTCGGTGATAAGGGAAGAAAACAGAATCACCGGCAGCCTCTTCAGGACATTGTCCTCCTTTATGCGGCGGCAGAAATTATGCCCGTCCATCTGAGGCATCTCGATATCGGAAATAACCACCTGCACATAATCCGTGATGGGCCGGCTTTCACCCTCGGCCCTGGCTTTGAGCGCCAAAAGCCTCTCCCAGCCGTCCTTGCCGTTGTTCACGGCCTCCACCTGAAAACCGGCCTTCTGCAAGAGATCCTTGATCATCTCGCGGATTACCGTGGAATCGTCGGCGATCAGCGCGCGGTAACCTTTGCCGTAATCCTGCTTCAGGCTGGAATCCAGGCGCAGACCGAGCTGCGGGTTGAGATCGCTCACAATGCGCTCCAGATCCAGCAGAAATATGATCCGCCCGTCCATCTTGACCACGCCGTTGATGCTGTTGTTGGTGACGGCGGAAACATAGGCGTTGGGAGCCTCCACTTCCTCCCAGCTTATGCGGTGGATGCGGTTTACGCCGGAAACCAGAAAGGCGGTATTTACATTATTGAACTCCGTGACCACCACCTTGGGCTCCTCCGTGGTGGAAAAGCGCTCCTTGCCCAGCCAGACGGAAAGATCCACCAGAGGTATGATCTGATCCCGCAGGTTAAAGGCCCCCAGCACGGATTTATGCCTGACTTCCGGCATTTCGGTGACCTTGGGCATGCGTATGATCTCAAGAACCTTGGCCACATTCACCCCATAATAACCTTTATACATGCCACCCTTGGGGTCTTTCTCATCCAGGTGGAATTCCACTATTTCCAGCTCGTTGGTTCCCGCTTCCAACAAAATATTGGTCTGGCTCATTCTCCCTCTCCCAACAATGTTCTGCGTTTCAATCCACAGCCGGCTCAAGCCGCCGGCCGACTCCTCCCGGCGGACAGGAGCCGTAAGGATTGTTACCCTCCCCGAAAAGGAAGGTATTATCAGGATGGTAGGCCCGACTTCGCCGGGCGTCAAGCGATAACCTTACTGAAGGGAGAGGTTTCAGAGCATAACGCTGAAAACGCCCGGGCCGCCGGAGGCAGATACTTCTATCAAAAAAGAAATCATACCCGACTGTCGATTTACGCCGAAAATTTGTTCTGGTTTGTATTTTTCTGGTCGGAAAAAACATACCATATTGCGATAACCCGGCCCTCACAACGCTCCCTATTGCCGCTCCGGGCATACTGGCACGGATTGTGCTTCTTCCCGTGTAAGCGCGGTGTCCTCGCGCTTGTGTTTCACGCAAACTCGGGAGGGATTGGAAATGACGCGCTGTGAGGCTGTCGCCGCCATTATCGCGGCCAAGAAAACGAAAAACCTTAAATGGAAGGATATCGCCGAAGCCGTGGGCGCTAGCCCCGAATGGGTGACTTCCGCCTTGCTGGGGCGCAACAGTATGCCCGGCGATCTCGCGGCCAGGGCGGTTTCCCTGCTGGGCCTGGACAAGGAGGTGGAAAAAATTCTGCAGGAATGCCCGACAAAGGGAGCTCTGGAGGCGGAGACAGCGGCCGACCCTCTCATCTACCGTTTTCATGAAATCACCCAGGTCTACGGCACGACAATCAAAGAGCTGATCCACGAGCAGTTCGGCGACGGAATCATGAGCGCCATCGACTTTGAAATGGAGATCAGGCGGCTGCCCGATCCCAAAGGCGACCGCGTTGTCGTGACCTATAACGGCAAATTCCTGCCGTACCGCAAATGGTAGAAAAGGAGACGCTCATGAGTTCCGAGAAAGGCAGGCTCCCTTCCTGTTTCGCCGATCCCTTTGACTCCGGGTCCCAGCTCTCTTCCTGTTGCTGCGGGCAGATCCACAGCCATGACGAACCCGGCGCGGAGCCGGGCGCAACAGCCTCCGCGCCGGGCCCCACGGACAGCGAAGGCTTGCTTGTCCGCCTTGTGGAGAGTTCCGTGACGCGGGCTCTCTTCGGCGGGAAGGAGCTCCCGCGCCGCGCCTTCATGCGCGCAATGGGCGCGGGCGCGGCCCTGGGGCTCGTCGCGAGCGTCTTTCCCCTTGAAGCGGCCAAAGCCCTGGCAATGGAAAAAATCGGCCCTCTGGAGAAAAAGAACGTCAAGGTGGGTTTTATCCCCATCACCTGCGGCACTCCCATCATCATGGCCCACCCCCTGGGCTTTTACGCGAAATACGGCATCACGGAGCCCGAGATCCGGAAGGCCTCGGGCTGGGCCATGATCCGGGACTGGGCGGCTTCCGGCCAGACGGACTACACGCACATGCTCGCGCCCATGCCCATCGCCATGTCGCTGGGGCTCGGGTCCTCCCGCATCCCCTTCGTCGTGCCGGCCGTTGAGAACATCAACGGGCAGGCCATCACCCTGCGCCTGGATCACAAAGGAGTGAAGGAAGCCAGGGACATGAAGGGATTCCGCTTCGCCGTGCCCTTTGACTATTCCATGCACAACCTGTTGCTGCGCTATTTTCTGGCCGAAGGCGGCGTGAACCCGGATACGGATGTGCAGATTCGCGTCCTGCCGCCGCCGGAAATGGTGGCCAATCTCAAGGCGGGCAATCTGGACGGCTACCTGTCTCCCGATCCCTTCAACCAGCGGGCGGTTTACGAAAAAGTCGGCTTCATCTTCAAGCTGACCAAGGATCTCTGGCCCGGCCACCCGTGCTGTACCTTCGCGGTATCGGAAAAAGTCGCCAGAGAGGCCCCCAACACCTTCAGCGCCATTGTCCGCGCCATCATCGACGCGACCATTTTCAGCGCCAATCCGGCGAACCGCAAGGAGATCGCCAAGGCCATCGCGCCGCGCAACTACCTGAATCAGCCGGTGGAGGTGCTGGAACAGGTTCTCACCGGTGTTTTCCCGGACGGCCTGGGCAATACCCTGTCCGTGCCGGAACGCATAGACTTTGATCCCTTCCCCTGGAACTCCATGGCCGTCTGGATCCTGACGCAATTGAAACGCTGGGGCTATCTGAAGGAAGAGATAGATTACCGGAAAGTCGCCGAACAGGTCTTTCTGGCCGGCGACTGCGCGGCGGTCATGCGGGAGATGGGCGAAACCCCGCCGGAAGACAGCTACAGCAGCCACGTCATTATGGGCAAGGAATTCAATCCCGCGGAAGCGGAGGCCTATCTTCGTTCCTTTCCCATAAACAGAATCTCGTGACGACCGCAGAAAAAGGAAGTTCTGATGAAGTGGAGAACCGTACTCTTGAGCGCCCTTATAGGGTGTCTGGCGCTGTTCGTCTGGCAGATGGCGACAATGGGCACGGAACTGCCCGCGCCTTGGGCCGTGCTCAAGGTCTCCCGGGAATTCCTGAGCGATCCCTTCTATGACGCCGGACCCAACGACAAAGGCATAGGCATCCTGGTCGCCTACAGCATGACCCGCCTTGCCGCCGGCTTTGCCTGCGCCTCCGTCTGCGCCGTACTTCTGGGCGTGCTGCTCGGCCGGCAGCCCGTGCTTTTCGCGGCGCTCAATCCCTATATCCAGATCTTACGGGCCATTTCGCCCATAGCCTGGATGCCTCTGCTGCTCTACTCCGTCAAGGACAGCGGCCTGACGGCCTTCATGGTCGTTTTCATGGCCAGCCTCTGGCCCACTCTGGCCAACACCGCCTTCGGCGTCGCCAACATCAAAAAGGATTACCTGAATGTCGCCGCCATCCTGCAGATGAGCCCGGCGAAAACCCTGCTGAGCGTAATCCTGCCGGCCGCCGGCCCGACCATCGTGGCCGGCCTCAAGATCTCCATGGGCAGCGCCTGGGTCGCCATCATTCCGGCCGAAGCCCTGCTCGGCTCCCTGGGACTCGGCTATTTCATCTGGAATGAATGGAACAATCTGTCGCTGACCAGCGTAGTTTTCGCCATCCTTGTCATCGGCATGGTCGGGGTGGGAATTGATTTCCTGTTTTCAAAACTCTCTAAACGGCTGGCTTATACCGACTGACAAGGGCCGCCGGAGGAATGGGCCGCATGCAGACCCCGCTTCTTGAAGTCGACAACGTCTCGCGCAGTTTCCCCGTCCCGGGGAAAAAAGAAAGAATCTCCATCTTCAGCAATATACGCCTGAAAATCAACAAAGGGGAATTCGTTACCGTCGTCGGCCACTCCGGGTGCGGCAAGTCCACGCTGCTGAACATTATAGCTGGCATAGACAAGGCCGACACGGGAGCCGTGCTGCTCAAAAACAGGGAAGTCAACTCCCCCGGACTCGACCGTATGGTCGTATTCCAAAATTTCGCCCTGATGCCCTGGCTGACCGTCTATCAGAACGTCCGCCTGGCCGTGAGGGCCGCGTATCCGGACTGGGACAAAGGCAAAATTGACGAACGCACCCGCGCATATGTGGAAATGGTCAACCTGAAAGGGGCCGAAGACAAGCTGCCCGCGGCTCTCTCCGGGGGCATGCGGCAACGCTGCGGCCTGGCCAGAGCCTTTTCCGTCCAGCCGCCCATCATGCTTCTGGACGAACCCTTTGCCCAGATTGACGCCCTCACGCGCGGCGTCATTCAGGACGAGCTGATCCGGATGTGGGAGGAAAGCGGCGTTACCATCTTCATGGTGACCCACGACGTGGACGAGGCCATTTTCCTTTCCGACCGCATACTCCTCATGACGCCCGGCCCCGACGCCCGGCTGGCCGAAACCGTGGAGATAGACATTCCCCGGCCGCGGAAGCGCAGAGAAATAATCGAGCATCCAGCCTATTACGCCTACCGGAACAGCATCATCAAATTCCTCTCCGGGGGCTCCGCCCCCGTGCCCCCGGGCCGAAGCCCCTTGACCCCGTAATTCCGACTCCAGGCGGCTCGGACAGGACATGCTTCAATCCACAGCCGGCCCCAGCCGCCGGCTGACCACACTGCCGAAATGCTCTAAAATGCTTTAACTCTGAATCAAAACTCTTTCCACTTCACTTATATGCTTCTCCGGGGTGGAAGCTCCGGCGCTGAGTCCAACAGGTTGTAATTGTTTAAGTTTATCCAGAGGCAAATTTTCGGCGGTTTCGCAGCTCACGGTAAAAACGCCCAGGCCGGCGGAAATTTCGGCCAGCCGCCGGGTGTTGCCGCTGTTGGCCCCGCCCACAATCACCATGCTTTTGACCCGGCCGGCCAGTTCAATTACATCCTCCTGGCGCTTGCGGGTGGCGGAACAGATGGTGCGCAGCACCCGCAGATCCCTGCCGAAAAAGGCGCGCAGGCGGACAAGCATATCCTCAAAAACATTTTTATCCTGGGTAGTCTGCGCGGCCGCGAAACAAGCTTTTCCCCTCTCCAGAGACAGGGCCTCAAGCTCCCTCAGTCCGCTGAAAACCAGGGCGTCGGCTCCGGCATAGCTTAAAAGGCCGCGCACCTCCGGGTGATCCCTTTCCCCGAAAAGAAGAAGAGTCCCCCAACCGGCGGCGCAGGCCCGGGCAATAGCCTTCTGGGCCGATTTTACCCTGGGGCAGGTGGCGTCGATGATTCTCAGGCCGCGCGCCCGCAGAGCCTTTTCCATATCCAGCGGCAGGCCGTGCGCCCGGATCAGCACGGTGGAATCTTTTTCCGCCCGCGTGTGGTCATGCAGGCAGAGCACGCCCTTGCTTTCATACTCCGCCACCAGGGGAGGATTGTGGATAATGGGCCCCAGAGTATACAGGCCGGCGCCCCCGCTTTCGGCCAGGGCCATGTCCAGCTTGTGTACGGCCAGACTCACTCCCATGCAGAATCCCGCGCTTGAGGCTTTAATTACCCGCAAAACAGTCATCCGTAAGTTGATAAAAGTTATCCCAGTCCCGGCAGAAGCCCAGATCCTGCCTGAAGGCGCGGCTACCGGGAAAATCCCTGACATAAAGCTGAACCGCCCCGCGCATTTTGAGCAGACGGGGATCCGGGCCTCCCCGGCTCTCCTTGCCCGGCACAGCCCTGACCAGTTCGGCATGACGCAACACAAGCCGCTTGAGCCGCGAAACATCCGGCCGCCTTTCCTCCCGTGATCCCTCTCCCGCGCCCTCCCCCGCCACCTCCGCCGGCCCCCTGCTCCAGGCGGCCTTGAACTCGCCGAAAACAGCCGGGTTGTATAAAGCTCCCCGCGCGAACATCAAGCCGTCGGCGCCGCTTTCCCTCAGACAGCGCACGGCATCCTCCGCCGTGAACAGATCTCCGCTGGCCAGCACAGGCGCCTTTACCGCGCTCTTCAGCCTGGCCAAAGCCCCCCAGTCCGCTCTGCCGCTGAAGCCCTGCCGGGCATAACGCGGGTGCAGGGTCAACCAGGAGGCTCCGCTTCCTGCCAGGGCCTCTCCCAGTTCCAGATAGTTTTCCTCCTCCCGGTTCCAGCCCAGACGGAATTTGAAACCCACTCTCCCCGGCCCGGCCGCCTCCAGCATGGCCCGCGCCGCTTCCAGAGCCAAAGCGGCGTTTCTGGCCAGAGCCGCCCCGGCGCCGCTCTTGACCACCTTGGGCACGGGACAGCCCAGATTCAAATCAAAATAGGCATAACCCCAAGATCGCAACAAGGCGACCGCCTCCCCCAGAAAAAAAGGCTCTCCGCCAAAAAGCTGAACCACCAGAGGAACGTCGCTTTCCGCTCTGAGGCCGGGCAAAGGCGTGCTCAAAAGCAAAGCCCGGCTGGGCAGGGCCTTCCCCCGCCCGCCGCTTCGCGTTTCATACACCAGGCCCCGGGCGCTGACCATTTCCGTACAGGCCACGGCCGCGCCCTGCTCGCGGCAAAGCAGCCGGAAGGGCAAATCCGTGCGTCCGGCCAGGGGAGCCAGCCAGGGGAAGGCCGGGCCTATGGGCAGGGGAGCGACCTTACTCAAAAATCACCACCGCGGCCGCGTTATCCCGGCTGTGGGTCAGCGTGAGATGAAGGCGCGTGCCCCCCATCTCCCTGAAACGCTCCAAAGCGGCTCCCGAAAGAATAAGCCCGGGTTTTCCTCCCTCCTGCCGGCAAACGCGAATGTCCCTGAAATATATGCCCCGGCTGAAACCCGTGCCCAAAGCTTTCACCGCCGCCTCCTTGGCGGCGAAACGCGCGGCCAGAAAAGCTGCCGGAGCCTCCGGCAGCTCCCTGAGCTCCTCCGCGCGCAGAATTCTGCCGGCAAAACTCCGCCCGAAACGCCCGTAAAGCCGTCCAATTCTGGATATTTCCACCAAATCCAGACCTATTCCAATGATCATGCCGCCATCCCGAAAGTTAATTTCAATCTCTTTACACTCTCACACCCTTATACCCTTTCGTCCTTTTTCTCAAATCCCGGCCCTGGCTTACAGGGGGCTCCGCCCCCGTCCCCCCGCAAGGGGCCGCGGCCCCTTGACCCCGTAAAAAGGGTTTCCAAAGGGGACGGCCCCCTTGGCCGCCGGAGGCATAAAAAATGAATGATACCACTAAAAGGTATTAAAAGCTCAACCGCTTTGTTACTAAAACGTATTTTCATACAGAAAACCCGCCTGCGGGCGGCCTTGCCCGGCGGAACGCGACGCTCCGGGAGAAGGCGGCCCGGCGCTCCGCGCGCTCGAACGATTGATTGTTGGCATGATATATGCCAGATATTGGAGCGCTCCAGGCTGTAAAATCCCTTATCCCCCAGGGAGAAATCCATATGCTCAAGACAGATCCCCCGCCGCGATTCCCTTCACATAAAGTGGCGGCCGTCCAAATCGAACCCGTTTTCGGCGATAAAAGCGCCAATGTTGAAAAAACGCTGTCGAGAATAGAGGAAGCGGCAGCTCAGGGCGCGCGGCTTGTGGTTCTGCCGGAGCTCTGCAACACAGGCTATGTGTTTTCGAGCCGGGAGGAGGCTTTTTCCCTGGCCGAAGCCGTTCCCGGCGGCGAGACCGTGACCGCCTGGGAAAAAGCCGCGAAGAGCCTGGGCCTGTATATCGCCGCCGGCATCACGGAAAGAGAAGGGCCGGATCTTTATAATTCCGCGGCCCTCATAGGCCCTGAGGGCTATATAGGCTCTTTTCGCAAGCTGCATCTCTGGGATGAGGAAAAGCTGTATTTCGAGCCGGGCAACCTGGGCATGCCGGTGTATCACACGCCCATGGGCAGAATAGGCATGCTGATCTGCTTTGACGGGTGGTTCCCGGAGCTTTACCGCCTGGCGGCCATGCAGGGAGCGGACATAATATGCGTCTGCACCAACTGGGTGCCGATGAAAGATCAGCCCGACAACATGCCGGCCATGAGCAACATACTCGCCATGGGCAACGCCCACTGCAACGGACTCAACGTCATCTGCGCCGACCGTTGCGGAGTCGAGCGCGGCCAGCCCTTCATAGGGCAAAGCCTCATCGTCGGGCACCAGGGCTGGCCCCTCGCCGGTCCGGCCTCCAAAGACAGGGAAGAGATTTTATACGCCGCGATCAATATAAAGGAAACCCGCTGCTCGAGGCAGTGGAGCAAACTCACCCACATTCTGCGGGACAGGCGCGACGATTTGTATGACCCGCTACTTGGCGCGGAGCTGCCGGAATGCGGCAACGGACGCGGTTCTGACTTAGAATAGTGACGCGCGGCGGCCGTCGGCTCGCGGAGCGGGCCTTACGGACGGCGACAGCGGCGATAGCCGGCAAATGAAAATCGCGGGACGCAATTTTATATGGAATCCGAATCAGGAGGGTTTGTCATGAAATTATTTTTGAGATCTTTCACGGCCGCGACGCTGTTGTTTTGTTCCTTCGCCGGCAACGCGCAAGCCGCCGGCCCTATAAAAATCGGCGTTCCGGTGGGCCTCTCCGGAGCCAACAGCGTTATCGCCCCGGCGGTTGTCCAGGCCTCGGAGCTTGCGGTGGAGGAAATCAACGCCGCCGGGGGGATTCTGGGCAGAAAAGTGGAACTTGTCATCGCGGACGACGGCTCCGGGGCCGTTGGCGCGCAAAAAGCCTTTGATTCGCTCATCTTCAAGAGCAAAGTCGACGTGGTTATCGGCATGGAGACCAGCGCCGCCCGCAACGCCGCTCTGCCCATAGTCTCGCGCGGCAGGGTGCCGTATCTCTACACAAGCTTTTACGAGGGACATTCCTGTAACAGATGGATGTATATCAACGGCTGGGTTCCGGAGCAGCAATCGGCCTCCGTGGTGGACTACCTGATGAAGACGGAAAACGCGAAAACTTTCTTTCTGGTGGGGAGCGATTACGCCTTCGGCCGGGGAGTGCTCGAGTATACCAAAAAGTATATCCGGCAATCCGGCGGCACAGTCATCGGCGAGGAATATCTGCCCATGGACGGCAACGACTGGACGGCCATAATTTCGAAGATACGCTCTTCCGCGCCGGACGCGCTCATCAGCTGCACCGCCGGAGGAGCCCCCAACGTCTCTCTCGGCAAACAGATCAAAAGCGCCGGTCTGAGCATGCCTTACGGCAATATGGCCATAGACGAGGGCACGGCCAAATCCATGGGCGCGGATGCCTCCGGCATGCTTTTTTCCTCTTCTTACATCACCACGCTGGACACTCCGGAAAACAAGGCCTTTCTCGCGGCTATGGAGAAGAAGTTCGGTAGCGGGATGAAAACGCCCAATGACCTTTCAGTCCCGCAGTACGACGGGATTTATCTGTACAAGGCCGCGGTGGAAAAGGCCGGAAGCTCCGAGGCCGAGAAAGTGATCGCGGCCATGGGACAAGTCTCCGTAAAAGGCCCGCGCGGCGTAATCGCCATAGATCCCGTAAACAGACACGCCGCTCTGAACATGTACCTCGGGCAGATCCAGGCGGACGGCTCGCTGAAGATCATTGAAACCTTTGAGAACGTCCAGCCTGGCCCCCAGTGCCTGAAGTAAGCCCCGGGCGGACAGGAAAATGGTCTTTCTGCTCGACTGCCTGACGACGTCAGCCCTGCTTTTCATGGTCACTTCCGGCCTGATGATGATTTTCGGCGTGATGCGGATAATCAACTTTGCCCACGGCGCCATTCTGGGTATTGGAGGCTATGCGGCCTATGTGGCCACAGCGCGCGGTTTCGGCCCGGGGTACGGCTGGGCGCTCGCCCTGCTTGCCGGTCTGGCCGCGGGAGCGGTCGTGGAAAGGCTTGTGGTCCGCCCTCTGTACAAACGCCCCCTGGACGCTATTCTGGCTACCTGGGGCCTGGGCATAGTCATTATCCAGATAATCGTCATGGGCTTCGGCAGGGGGGTGCAGTTTATCGACGCGCCGATTCACGGTTCCACAATCGTGCTTGGAGTCAGCTATTCCGCCTACCGCCTGTTTATGCTCCCGGTCGCCGCCGGCACAAGCGCTCTTTTGTTTCTGCTGCTCAACAAGACCAGGTTTGGGACGAAAACCCGCGCCGTCATCATGAATGAGGAACTCGCCGCGAGCCTGGGCATAAACTCCGAACTGATCCGCTTTCTCTCTTTCTGCCTCGGAGCCGTTCTGGGCACTCTGGCCGGAGCGCTGATCAGCCCGTTGTTCAGCGTGGACCCGTATATGGGCATCGCCTGGCTGACCAGTTCTTTCATGCTGGTGATGGTTTCCGGATATTCATTCATCAGCCTTATGCTCACCTGCCTCGTTTTCGGCGCGGCGCAGGTCGTTATCAGCAGCTTTGTCAATCCTGTCCTCGGGGGCATGACCATAGCGGTTCTCGCCGCGACGACCCTGAGGCTCAGGTCGAAAGGATTCTCCCGTGGCTAGTCTGGCTCAGGAAAAACGCGCTCCCGGCGCGCCTTCCTTTCTTTCCGGCCTGAAGCCGGGCCGCGCTTCCCTGATCGCCCTCGCCGGGCTGGCGCTTGTCGGGGCCGGCCCTTTCGTGACCGACGCCTACCTGACAAACACCCTGATCAAGGCCTTTTTCTTCGGCATAGCGGCCATTACCGTCGACATACTCTGGGGCTACGCCGGTTACCTGACCTTCGGGCAGTCCGTTTTTTTCGGAATAGGCGCCTATTCGGCCGGCCTTGTGTTCACCTATCAGGGCTTTTCGGGAATGAGCATTGCCCTGGCTTTGGGCGCCGCTGTCGGAGCCGCGGCCATTCTGGGGTTTCTGGCGGGCTGGCTCTCGTTCTATCGCGGCGCTGCCCCCTTCTTCGCTTCGATTATTTCCCTGGTTCTGCCCATAGCCATGAGCCAACTGGCCCTTTCCGGAGGGTCGTTCACAGGATCCAGTTCCGGGCTCACCGGCTTTGAAAGCTTTGATTTTTCCATGGAAGAATGGTTCTGGATAGCCGGATATTCTCTCATGGCCTGCGGCCTGCTAGGCTGGAAGCTCGTAAACAGCGACGCGGGACGGATTTTGACAAGTATGCGGGATAACAGCAATCGTTGCGCCTATCTCGGCATAAACACCTCGGCGATAAACACCGCGCTACTGGCGGCCTGCGCAATCGCGGCCAGTCTGGCCGGCTTCGGCTACGGCTCCTTCAGTTGCGTGGTTGCCCCGGAACTCCTGGGCTTCTCGCTGGGAACGGAGTTCATAGTCTGGGTGGCTCTGAGCGGACGGGGAACTCTTTGGGGGCCGCTTGTCGGGACAGTCCTGTTTAACGTGACCAGCTCCTACCTGAGCGGGTCTATGCCGTTCATGTGGCAGCTTTTGCTCGGTTTTTCGTTTGTCCTGGTGATCATACTCCTGCCCGGAGGCCTGATTCCCCTGCTGGCGCGTCCCTTTGCCGTCAATAAAAAATCCGTCCCGGAACTTGTGGAAGCAAGGCCCGGAGAAAAAGCCCTTCCTGAAAAAGGCTGGCCGCACGCCATAGAAATGAACCGGGTTTATAAAAAGTACGGCTCTCTCAGCGTCTTGCGCGATATCACCTTTCACGCCGAGAGTGGAGAGCTTGTCGGCATTATAGGCCCTAACGGGGCCGGCAAAACCACGCTCATGCGCTGCCTGAGCGATGGCGGGGAAAGAACCGACGGGCTTGTAAAAATCTATGGAAATGACATAGAGCGTTTTCCGCCGGAGCAGTGCGTCAGATTTGGACTGGGCAGAAAATTTCAGAACGCGAATATATTTGATTCGCTCACTGTAGCCGAGTGTCTGCGTCTGGCCAGGAGCATAAAAGAAAGGCCCTCGTTCCTGGAAAAAAAGCGCACTCTGGCGCTCCCTCCTTACGTCCTGGATGTTCTGCGGCTGACGGATCTGGATAAAAAGCTGCCTGTTCCGGCCAGAGATCTGTCGCACGGAGAACAGCAGGCTCTTGAGCTGGCTATGGTCCTGGCCCTGGAACCGCTGGTCATATTGCTGGATGAACCCACGGCCGGGCTGACCAAGGCTGAAAGAACCAGGATCGGAAAGGTTCTCGTCTCCCTTGCCCGCGACCACGGCCTGTGCTGCCTGCTGGTCGAGCATGATTTGGACTTCGTGAAGGAGATTGCCACGCGCGTCATAGTGCTGCACCAGGGTTGCATAATCATGCAGGATACGGTGGACAGGGTGGTTGATTCGGAGCTTGTGCGTTCCATTTACGCGGGGACGGATTTTTATGCCGGTCCCGGGCGGAAAGGCCTGCGGGAAGGCGCGGCATGAATACGGCCCTGCGCCTGGATCAGGTTTCAAGCGGCTACGGCGCGGCCATAGTGCTGCGCGACATTTCCCTTGAAGTCGGAATGGACGAATCCATAGCCATTATGGGCAAAAACGGCATGGGCAAAAGCACCCTGCTCAAAACCATCATGGGCTATCTTCCGAAGAAGTCCGGCTCGGTTTTCCTCCTGGGTGAAAACATAAGCTCATGGAAGCCATACCGCATAGCGCGGCTCGGCGTCGGCTACGCCGCCCAGGAACATTCCATCTTCGCCGATTTAAGCGTGTATGACAATTTGTCGCTCGGATTGAAAAACCTGCTCTATTTTAAAGGCCGCTTCGACGAGATTCTGCGCCTGTTTCCCGTCTTTGAAGACAGACTTGCCCAGCAGGCGGGGACTCTCTCCGGAGGAGAGCAAAAAATGCTGCTTGTGGCCCGCACTCTGATCCTGCACCCCAAAGTCATCATACTGGACGAGATTACTGAAGGGTTGCAGCCCTCGGTCATTGAACGTCTCGCCGCGGCTCTTGTTTACGAGCGTAAGAGAAGCGGGACTTCCATGCTCATTATAGAACAGAATATCCCTTTTGCGCTGAAAGTCGCCGACAGATATCTCATCATGAAACAAGGAGAATTAATCGACCGGGGAAATACGGGCGACCCTGGGGCGGCGGCTTCGGTACTGCGGCATTTCCAGCTGTAGAGCAATTTCGGCGGCGAGCCCCGCCTTGTCGGGCGGCTGGTGCGCTGCAGCGCGTTACGTCTCAATGACGGTCAGGGCGCAGGGAGGCTGAGGAATATCCGGAGACTTCTCCAGGGCCGTTCCCCCGAGCCGGGCCAGAATGACCCGGTTGACGGCCTGATGGGCCACCACCAGGGTCTGGCCGGGCGCGGCCGCCGCGGCCAGACGTATCCGGTCGAAAACCGGCAGCACCCTGGCCGCCAGTTCGGCCAGGCTTTCACCACCCGGAGGGGGATAATTCAGCAAATCCCGCCCCCGGGCCGCCCATTGAACGGGGTAATGCTCCCGAATCCAGGCCTTGCTCCTGCCTTCCCACCGCCCCAGGGATATTTCGGCCAGTTCCGGAAGAGTCAGGACAAAACCGGCGGGAGGGCCGCCCAGCAAAACGGCGGCTGTCTGCAGAGCCCGTTTCAGGGGACTGGAAAAGGCCAGGCCAAAGGAAACCCCGGCCAGACGCAGGCGCAATTCCTCCGCCTCCCCGCGCCCTTCGGCGCTCAGGGCGTAATCGGCGCGCCCGGCCAGCACGCCCGGCGGGGCGGCCGAGGCGTGGCGCACGAGATAAATGCGCTTCCCGGCGCTATATCCCCGCGGCCAGGCCACGCAGAACGTCCTCCCAGGCATGGCCCGAAGGCCGGGCGAGCAGTTCCGCCGGTTCGGCCCCCAGCTTGTCTCTGAACCAGCTCTCCACGGCCAGGGCGTCTCTTTTCCGGCGCTCCATCCCGGCCAAAGCCACGGGGTCGCCCTCCAGAAAAGCGCGGGCCGCCGCAAAGCGCTCTTCCAGGCTTACCCGGCGATCCTGGCGGTAATATTTATCGGCCAGATAAACGGCCAGTATGGCCTCGCGCGTTTCAGGCTCCAGAGCGGCGTACTCCCGGCCGGCGGGATGCCCGGAAGCCGCCTTTGCCGCCATATCCCCTGTCTCCGGCAAAAGGGAGGGGGGGAGTTCCGTGTGGGCGCCTATGACCAGGGCCGGAAGCCTGAAACCCATGGCTTCCGCTCCGGAACGGCCCGCCAGGGCGTGGTTCTTTTCCCGGCGGGCCAAATCGTGCAGAAGCCCGCCCAGAAGGGCCAGTTCGGGGTCGGCCGGGCAGCCGGAAGCGGCCCTGGCCAGAATCAGGCGCAGGGCCCCGGCGGACACCGCCAGACAATGTCTTTTTTTCTCCGGGCTGAGGCCGGCCAGATTCAGCATGACCCAGGCTTCCTCCAGGCTCGGCCTGGAGTCGGCGGCCCAGGCGGAGGGCGCCGCCGCCGCCAGATCCTCAGGGGAATCCATGTCGCAAAGCAGGCCGGGATCCGGCAGATCCAGAAAACTCGCCGCGCCGCTGTCCAAATACTCCGGAGGCCTTTCCCCTCTTCTGAAAAAACGGCCCGCTTCCTTCCCCATGAAAGAGGCCAGAACGCCGCGCAGGCCGTCCTCCCCCTCCCAACGCAGAATTTCCTCCAGGCGTCCCCCTCCGATCAGGGGAGGATGCCCGGCCCGCCCCTGCCAGGCAGGAATAAAAATCCTTTTCCCGGCCTCTTCCGGGGGCAGGGCCGCCCAGGAACAAAGAAGAGCCAGGATGCTCCGCGGATGCACCAAGGCCGCGTCCACCGGCAGGATCAGAAAAGCCGGCGGGTCTGTCAGGGCCGAAAGCCCGGCCTTGACCGAACTGAACATGCCCAGACTGTAATCGGGATTGTGGACGGCTACGGCTCCCAGAGCCAGCGCCTCGGCCTTTACCTCCTCCCCCCGGTATCCGGTGACCACCAGCAGACGCTCAAGTCCGGCCAGACGCAGGTTCCGCGCCGCCAGGCGCAACAGGCCCGGCCCGGCCGGCTCGGGCAGAGCCTTGTGCCGCGGCCAGAAACGGGACGAAAGCCCGGCCGCCGGAATAAGCGCCTGAATGCGCGCCAAGTTCGACATGCGCTTCCCTCCGCGCGAAAAAACAGTTTGCCGTCGTTTTTGGGGTTACCGGGATGGTAGGCCCGACTAAAGCCTGGCGTCAAGCGCCAATCTCCCTGAAGGGAGAGATTTCAAAGCATAAAGGAAGTTTTGATAAAATGCCGCCTTTGTATTATCCTTGGGGAGCACACTCTTTTTGTGCTCCGGCCAATAAGCCGGACGCGGGTCCGGCGCTCCGCCCGGCGGCGGAGCGAGCCGAAAAAGGAGGTTTTGATGAAATCCGTCCCCACTGTCCAGGCCCTGGGCCTGATCCTCTGCCACGACATTACAGAGATAGTTCCGGGAGAGCAGAAAAGAGCGGCTTTCAAGAAAGGGCATGTGGTGCGGGAGGAGGACATTCCGCTGTTCCTGCGTCTGGGCAAGGAAAATATCTTTGTCTGGAGCGACGTTCCGGACGGGCAGGCGCATGAGGACGAGGCGGCCCTCCGTCTGGCCAGGATCGCCTGCGGCCTGAATCTGAGCTTCGGCGAGCCTTCCGAAGGCCGTATCGACCTCAGGTCGGAAATACGGGGCCTGCTCACGGTCAAACGGGATCTCCTCGAAGCCGTGAACGACATTCCTCTGCTGACCGTGGTCACGGCCCACGGAAACCGGGAGGTGAAGCCGGGGCAGATCGTCGCCGGAACCAGGGCCATTCCCCTCTGCGTGCCCGAAGAGGCCCTGCTGGGAGCGGAAAAGCTCTGTCTGGACAGCGGCCCCATCCTGAACGTGCTGCCCCTGGCCCCGCATCTGGTGGGAGTGGTCACCACCGGCAGCGAAGTCTACCACGGCCGCGTGCAGGACGGCTTCACTCCCGTGCTGCGCCGGAAGTTCGCTTCCTGGGGTTCCTCCATCCACTGCCATGCCCTGGTTCCGGACGAGCCTTCCGCTACCGCGGCCGCCATACGCGAAGCCCTGAAACAAGGAGCGACCCTGGTGGCGGTCACCGGAGGCATGAGCGTCGATCCCGATGACAAAACTCCGACCGCCATCCGGGAAGTGTGCGGCGAGGTGGTCACCTACGGCGTCCCCGCCATGCCCGGCGCCATGTTCATGCTGGGCTACGTCAGGGACATAGCGATCCTGGGACTCCCCGGCTGCGTCATGTACGAGCGGCGGGCCAGCATCTTCGATCTCGTCGCCCCCCGCCTCCTGGCCGGCCAGCGCCTGACCCGGCGCGATTTCACCGCCCTGGCCCACGGCGGCTTGTGCGCGCAATGCCCGGAATGCTCCTTTCCCGATTGTTCCTTCGGCTGCGCCTGACGCGACAAAACAAGGAAGAGAACATGCGGAACCTGTATAAAAATCTGCTCCTGGCCCTGCGCGAAGGGCGGGAGGCCGTCCTGGTCACGCAATACGGCCCCGGGAGCATAACAAAACGCATCTATGACGAAAACTCTCCCTCCCGCGGGGAGGAGGCGCCCGCCGCCCCCTGGAAGGACAAAATAAACGCCGCTTCTCCGCTTTACTTTGAAAAAAGAGGGCGTGAAAGCATTCTGGCGGAATATTTTCTGCCCAGGCCCCGCCTGCTGATCTTCGGCGGCGGACACATCTCCCTGCCCCTGTCCCAGATGGCCGCCCTTCTGGATTTCGACGTGCTGATCTATGACGACCGGCCCTCCTTTGCCTCCAGAGAACGCTTCCCCTCGGCCGGGGAAGTCATCTGCGACTCCTTTGAGCGGATAAAAAACCGCCTGAGCATACGCGCCAGCGATTACGCGGTCATCGTGACCAGAGGGCACAGACACGATCAGCTCTGCCTGCGCCAGATTCTGGAGGGCGTACCCCCCCGCTACGCCGGCATGATCGGCTCGCGCCGCCGGGTGGGCCTCATACTCGGGCAACTGGAGGAAGAGGGATATTCTCCGGAGCTTTCAGGCCGCCTGCACTCGCCCATAGGGCTGGACCTGGGAGCGGTGACGCCGGAGGAAATAGCCGTTTCCATCCTGGCGGAAATAGTGTTGGAAAAACGCCGCAAAAGCGATGGCGCGGCAAGCTCGAAGCAGGCCGGAGAAGGCTGCGCCGACCTGCGCCTGCTGGAATGGCTGGCCGGAGAGCGCAGGGAAAAATGCGCTCTGGTGACCGTGATCTCGACCTGGGGATCAACCCCCAGAAAAGCCGGAGCCAAAATGGCGGTGCTCCCTGACGGGCGCGGCCTGGGCAGCATAGGCGGAGGCTGCGCCGAGGCCGGACTCCTCAGGGACGCTCTGGACGTCATGCGCGAAGGCGGCTATTGCCTGAAAAAAATCGATCTCACGGATTCCGCGGAAGAAGACGGCATGGTCTGCGGCGGCGCAATGGAAGCCCTGATCGAGGCCCTGCCGGAAAACGGCTCCCCGCCGCCCTGAATTTCCAGATGAGTCCGCCGCGCGGGCCTGAGCTGGACGGATTGAAACATCTGACAGACAGTGTTATCGTCTCTATAAATAGCCCGGAGGTCAGCAATGCCACAAAGCCCGCAGGGGGAAGACTGCAAAAAACTTGCAGCCTTTCTCGACTCTTCCATTGACTCTTCCGGCAGAAACGAATCTGCGCTCATCAAGACGCTTTACGAAGCCCAGCGTATTTTCGGCTATCTGCCCAAAGAAGCTGTCTTTCTCATCAGCGAGCGCCTGAACGTAGCTGTTTCAAAAGTTTACGGCGTAATCAGCTTCTATTCCTTCTTTACCACCAAACCCAAGGGACGCTACCAGGTCAAAGTCTGCCTGGGCACGGCCTGCTTTGTGCGCGGAGCGGAAAAAATCGCCCGTGAGCTGGAAAGCCGGCTGGGCATCAAACTGGGCGAGACTTCCTTAGACCGGAAATTCAGCCTGGAATCCCTGCGCTGCGTGGGAGCCTGCGGCCTTGCGCCCGTGACGCTGGTTAACGGCAAGGGTTACGGCCGCCTTGAGGTCAAGGACATAGGCCCGATGCTGGAACAATATACGGACGGGAAGTCTTGATATGAAAAAAATCGCCAGTTACGCCGAACTCAACGCCGCCCGCGCCGCCTGTAAGCCTCTCCTGGCCCTGAGGGAGGAAAATACCCGAAGCGGGCAGAAGCGCGAACTGCTCGTCTGCGGCGGCACGGGCTGCCAATCTTCCGAAAGCGCCGCGATTCTGGAAAACCTGCACCGGGAAATACTCGCCGCCGGGCTCGCGGACAAGGCTTCGGCGCAAATCACCGGCTGCTTCGGTTTTTGCGAAAAAGGCCCCATTGTCAAAATTTTTCCGGACGATGTCTTTTACACCGAAGTAAAGCCGGAAGACGCCAGGGAGATTGTGGAAAGCCACCTGCGCGACAACGCCGTGGTCCGCCGGCTGCTCTACGAGGATCCGGCCCATCCGGGAGTGCTTATAGAGCGGCAGAGCGACATGAATTTCTACAAGAAGCAGTTGCGCATCGCCCTGGAAAACTGCGGACGGATCAACCCTGAGCTCATTGAGGAATACGTCGCGGCCGAAGGCTACCAGGGTCTGGCCCGCTGCCTGGATAAAATGACCCCGGAAGAGGTGATAAAGGAAGTTACGGATTCCGGCCTGAGCGGGCGCGGCGGAGCGGGCTTTCCCACCGGCGTGAAATGGGCCGCGGCCGCGGCCCAGCCCGAAGGCAAAAAATATATGGTCTGCAACGCCGACGAGGGAGATCCCGGCGCTTTCATGGATCGCTCCATTCTGGAAGGAGACCCCCACAGCGTTATCGAGGGAATGCTCATAGCGGCCTACGCCTTTGGCGCGGATCAGGGTTTTGTCTATATCCGGGCGGAGTATCCCCTGGCCATACGGCGTCTCTCCCTGGCCGTGGAGCAGGCCAGGGCCGCCGGGCTTCTGGGCCGGAACATTCTCGGTTCCTCCTTCTCCTTCGATCTTGAGCTTAAATACGGCGCGGGCGCTTTTGTCTGCGGCGAAGAAACAGCCCTCCTCCGCTCCATAGAAGGCGGACGCGGAGAACCCACGCCCAAGCCGCCTTTTCCGGCGGAACAGGGGTTATGGCATAAACCCACCATTATCAACAATGTGGAAACCCTGGCCAATGTCCCGAAAATCCTGCGCCGGGGAGCCGGGTGGTTTTCCGGCATAGGCTCGGAAAAATCCAAGGGAACCAAGGTCTTCGCCCTGGCCGGCAAAATCAACAATGTCGGCCTGGTGGAAGTGCCAATGGGCATAACTCTGCGCGAAATCATCTATGAAATAGGCGGCGGCATCAAAAACGGCAAGAAGTTGAAGGCGGTGCAGACCGGAGGGCCTTCCGGCGGATGTATAAGCGAAGAAAACATGGACATAAAGATTGACTATCAATCTTTATCTTCCATCGGCTCCATGATGGGTTCCGGCGGCATGATCGTTATGGATGAAGACAACTGCATGGTTGACATCGCCAAATTCTACCTGGAATTCACCATGGACGAATCCTGCGGCAAATGCACGCCCTGCCGGGTGGGCAACCTGCGCCTGCATGAAATCCTGGACGAGATCACCAAGGGCCTGGGCACCCCGGAACACCTGGAAAAACTTCGGAGCCTGGGGCAAATCATCCAGGATACCGCGCTCTGCGCCCTGGGGCAGACAGCGCCCAACCCGGTGCTCAGCACCATGCGCTTTTTCAGCCAGGAATACGATGCCCATGTGTACGAAAAGCGCTGCCCGGCCGGAGTGTGCCGGGAACTGCTCGACTTTTTCATTACCGAAGCCTGCATAGGCTGCGGCAAGTGCCTGAAAAACTGCCCGGCCTCCTGCATAGGCGGCGAGCGCAAGCAGAGGCACGTTATAGATCCCGGCGCCTGCATCAAATGCGGCACTTGCGCCGGCGCCTGCCCGGTCAAGGCCATTATCCGGAAATAAGCGCCAAGACATAGTTTTACCGGCCTTCGGCCGTCATTGTGAGGACTTATGGTCACTCTCGCCATAAACGGAAAATCCGTGGAAGCGCCCGAAAACGCTACTATCCTGGATGCGGCAAGGGAACTGGACATTCATATTCCCACTCTCTGCCATCTTGACCTGCACAGCCTTAAAATGCTGAACAAAGCCGCCACCTGCCGGGTATGCATGGTGGAGGTCGCCGGGCGCCGCGCCCTGGCCCCGGCCTGTTCCACCCCGGTCGCTCCCGGCATGGAAGTGAAAACCCACAGCCCCAGAGTCATACGGGCCCGCCGGGGGGTAGTGGAACTCATCCTTTCCAACCATCCCAAAAGCTGCCTGACCTGCCCCAAGAACACGCAGTGCGAACTGCAGAGCCTGGCCGCGGAGTTAAGCATAACGGACATCACCTACACCGGTAAAATGTCCTCCCACAAAGCGGACAAATCCAGCCCGGCCCTGGTCAGGGACATGAACAAATGCGTGCTCTGCCGCCGCTGCGAAACCATGTGCAACGAAGTGCAGACCGTCAATGCCCTTTCCGCCGTAAACCGGGGATTCCGGACCACCGTGGGCACCGCCTTCGCCGTGCCCCTTGCCGAAACCACCTGCGTCTCCTGCGGGCAATGCGTGGCGGTATGCCCCACGGCCGCCCTTTCGGAGGTGAACAACATCCCCTCTTTATGGAAGTTGCTGGGAGACACGGAAAAATTCACGGTCGTGCAGACAGCCCCGGCCGTGCGCGCCGCCCTGGGCGAAGCCTTCGGCCTGCCTCCGGGGCGGGCGGTTACCGGGAAACTGGTTTCCGCCCTGCGCCTTCTCGGCTTTGACCGGGTTTTTGACACCAATTTCGCCGCGGATCTCACCATCATGGAAGAAGCGGCGGAATTTCTGGATCGGGTCAAAAACGGCGGGCGGCTCCCCATTCTCACCAGTTGTTGCCCCGGCTGGGTGAAATTCTTCGAGCACCAGTTCAGCGATCTTCTGGATGTGCCTTCCACCTGTAAATCGCCGCAACACATGTTCGGCGTGATCGCCAAAACCTATCTGGCCGAAAAACTGGGGATAAATCCGAAAAAAATGGCAGTGGTTTCCGTCATGCCCTGTCTGGCCAAAAAATACGAGGCCGGACGCCCGGAACTCACCGTGAACGGGCTGCCGGAAGTGGATCTGGTGGTGACCACCCGCGAACTGGTCAGGATCATACGCGATGCGGGCATCAACTTCAATTCCCTGCCTGACGGAGAATACGACGCTCCCCTGGGCGCGTCCACCGGAGCGGCGGATATCTTCGGAATCAGCGGCGGCGTGCTGGAGGCGGCCCTGCGCACCTCCTATGAATGGCTGACCGGCGCCACTCTGGAAAAAGTGGACTTCGAGGCTCTGCGCGGTTTTGCCGGCATCAAGGAAGCCAGCGTGGCCATCGGCGAAATGCGGGTAAAAGTGGCTGTAGCCAGCGGTCTGGGCAACGCCAGAAAACTGCTGGAAAGCGTGCGCTCGGGCGAGAGCGCGTATCACGCCATTGAAATCATGGCTTGCCCCGGAGGCTGCATTGACGGCGGAGGCCAGCCTTACCACCACGGGGACGTGAAAGTGCTGGAAAAACGCATGCAGGCCCTGCTGAGCGAAGATCAAGGCAAAAAACTGCGCAAAGCCCACGAAAACCCATTTATCAAAAGCCTTTACGCCGATTTTCTGGGTGAACACAACAGCCGCCTCGCCCATAAACTGCTGCATACCGGCTATGTAAAAAGACAAAAAATGTGATCCCACGGCGGGAGGCCCGGCTGTAAAACGCTCTCACGCGCGACCGCGCCGCCTAAAGTTTTTTTATCCCTTTGCCGATAAAAGGAAACGAGGGGATAAGATTGTGGACAACAAGTCGTTTTATACACGGCATATGTTGCTGCAGTATGGCAGGCAGCTCATATCGTCGAGAAAGCTTATCCGATATCGTGAACTTCTGGGACAAGGCGACGGGCGCGGAGAAAGTCCCCCCACGCCCGAAACGCAACGGAAGCTCATGGTGGAAAGGATAACGCGTGAAGTTGTCGATAATCTTATTTTCGCCGGCAGCGAAAACCCCGTGGTTCTGGAAGTCAGAGATCGTCTGGATACGGAACTGGGAGAAAATTTTGTCTTTCAGTATCCTCCGGGAGAAATGGATTTCAAGATTTTCAGAGAAAAAAACGGGGAGCTTGAAGAAATCGTTGCGAATGAAAAACATATGATAATGGGCAAGCTTTGGGATATTACCAGAAAAACAGTTGCTGAAACCATGCTTTAGAAGCTATATTTCCGCAGGAGACAAGCGATGGAAATAAAAAAGACCTTGAGCAATCCGGAAGCCTACCTGTCCAGGCTGGAAGAAAATGCCAAAAATGTCGACCGGCAGCTTTCCGGAAAAAACGAAGGGGCTTCGGGCATAAGCGACACCGTGGAAATAAGAAGCTCCAGCCTGAAGGAGGCGGTCATGGAAGAGGCCGCGGCCTCTCCGGATATCCGCGCCGACAAGGTGGACGAACTCAAGTCCAGGATCGCCGCCGGCGATTACCGGATTGACAGCAGGATACTGGCCGTGAAAATGTTGCGGACCGAGGGCGAATTTCTGCGCTGAGGCCGTGTTTTATTCTTTTGCCCAAGGCGGAGCCTGATCCCGCAAATCCGGCGGCTCCGCCGCTTGCCCACCCCTGTTCTTTATTATAAAAAACTGAAAAAATGGCTAAAATAAGCACGGTAAAAGGCTTTGCGGATCACCTGCCGGAAGAGGCCCTGCGGTTCGCCTTCATGGAGGCCAAGGCCAGGGAGATTTTTTCCTTGTACAGCTACAGGGAGATACACATTCCCCTGCTGGAATACACGGAGCTTTTTGCCCGCTCCATCGGCACGGAAACCGATGTGGTACAAAAAGAGATGTTTACTTTTCCGGATCGCAGAAACCGCTCCCTGACGCTGCGGCCGGAGGCCACCGCCGGTGTTATGCGCGCCTGCATGGAACACGGCCTGTACGCCAAAGAAAGCCAGAGCAGGCTTTTCACCTTCGGGCCCATGTTTCGCTACGAGCGCCCGCAGAAAGGCCGGATGCGCCAGTTTCACCAGGTTGACTGCGAATGTCTGGGAACGGAGGAGCCGCGGGCTGATGCCGAAATCATCCTCATGCTCATGAATTATCTCCGGGCTCTGGGGCTGGAGGATCTTACCCTTGAATTGAATACTCTGGGCTGCAAGCGCTGCCGCCCGGCTTACCGCGAAAGGCTGAAGGCTTTTCTGAGCGGACTCTCCCGGGAGGATCTATGCGAGGACTGCCGGCGCCGCCTGGAAGTCAACCCCCTGCGGCTTCTGGATTGCAAAAACCCGGTCTGCGCGGAGCTGACCGCCGGCGCGCCGGAAATCAGCGCCCAGGTCTGCCCGGACTGCCGGGAGCACTTTGCCCGGACCCGCGAGCTGCTGGAGAGCCTGGGGCAAAGCCACGTCCTTAACCCCCGGCTGGTGCGCGGCCTGGACTACTACACCCGCACCACATTTGAAGTTCTTTCCGGAAATATGGGAGCCAGCTCTTCCCTGGCCGGAGGCGGGCGTTACGACGGACTGGCCGAATCCATCGGAGGGCCGGATATCCCGGGCATAGGTTTCGCCTGCGGCCTGGAGCGCCTGGCCCTGCTCCTGCCCCCGCGCCCCCTGCCTGTTCCGGATTTTTACATTGCGATTCTGGAGGAAAAGGCTTTTGCCCCGGCTCTGCTTCTGGCCGAGAGGCTGCGCGCCGAAGGATTTTCCGGCTCCTTCTCCTTCAGCGCGACAAGCCTGAAAAGCGGCCTGCGCTCGGCTTCCAGACAGCGGGCCAGATACGCCCTGATTCTGGGAAGCAATGAACTGGAAAAGGGCGTTGTTCTGGTGAAAAACCTGGAAAGCGGCCTCCAGAAAGAAGAAATTCTGGACGATTTCAGCCGTCTGGACGGCTGAGGAACCGGAGCGGGAAGTACAGGGACGCGCGACGTCAAAGAGGGAACTCTCTGAGCTTGAGATGCTTTAACTAATGGGACAAATATGGAAATAATCACGGATCCCGGCGCGGACAGGCATATTCAACTGGAACACCAGAAGCTGGCGGAGGCTCTGGGCGGCTGGAAACGCACGCACCATTGCTGCGAACTGGGTCTGGACGATTTGCGGAAAGAGGTCTGCCTGATGGGCTGGGTGCAGTTCAGGCGGGATCACGGCGGACTGATCTTTGTGGACCTGCGCGACCGGGAGGGGCTTACCCAGATTGTTTTCAGCCCGGAAATAGCGCCGGCAGCGCACGAAAAGGCGCATGTGCTGCGCGTGGAATACGTGCTCGCGGTCAAGGGCTATGTGCGCGCCCGCCCGGAGGGCATGGAAAATCCCCAGTTGCGCACCGGGGCCATTGAGGTGGTGGCCGCGGCCTGGAAGCTGCTCAATACTTCGCACACCCCGGCTTTTATGCCGGACGATCGCCTGGAACCGGCGGAAAATCTGCGCCTGGAATACCGTTACCTGGATCTGCGGCGTCCGCGCATGCTCAGGAATCTGCGCGTCCGGCACAAAATGGCCCAGAGCGTGCGCCGCTATCTGGACGAGCAGGGATTCATCGAGGTGGACACTCCTTTGCTGACCCGCTCAACCCCTGAAGGAGCGCGGGATTTTCTGGTGCCCAGCCGGGTGAACCGGGGCGAATTTTACGCCTTGCCCCAATCGCCGCAGTTGTTCAAGCAGTTGCTCATGGTGGGCGGTCTGGAAAAATATTTTCAACTGGCCCGCTGCTTCAGGGATGAAGATCTGCGCGCCGACCGGCAGCCGGAGTTTTCGCAGATCGACATAGAAATGTCTTTCGTGGAGGAGGAAGATATCCTGAACCTGGCCGAAGGATTGATCTCCCGCCTGTTCAAAGAGGCCCTGGGCCGCTCTCCTGAGCCTCCTTTTCCGCGCCTGACCCATGCCGAAGCCATGCGGGACTACGGCCTGGACAAGCCGGATACCCGTTTCGGCCTCCTGCTGCACGACGTCACCTCCCTGCTGCGCGGCAGTTCCTTCCGCCTCTTTTCCTCCGCGAAACTGATCAAAGCCTTCAAGGTGAGCGGCGGAGAGAGACTTTCACGCAAGGAAATAGACGATTACACGGAATTCGCCAGGATTTACGGAGCCCAGGGGCTGGCCTGGATCAAGATCCGCCCGGCGGAGTGGCAATCGCCCGTCGCCAAATTTTTAAACGAAACGGAACGGGCGGCCCTCACTGGGAAACTTTCCCTGGAGGATGGCGATATCGTCTTCTTTCAGGCCGGGGAGCCGGACACGGTCAACGCCGTGCTGGGCAACCTGCGCCTGCGCCTGGGCAGAGATTTCGGCCTTATGGACGACACTCTTCTCAATTTTCTCTGGGTGACCAATTTCCCCATGTTTGAATACAGCGCCGAAGAAAAGCGCCATGTGGCCTGCCATCATCCTTTCACCCAGCCCCGGCCCGATCATGCCGCCTTTCTGCCGGACAGGCCGGAAGAAGTGGAGGCCAGGGCCTATGATCTGGTGCTGAACGGGGTGGAAATAGGCGGCGGCTCCATACGCAACCACAATGCCGAGACCCAGCGCCTGATGTTCCGGGCGCTGGGCTTTACCCCGGCCCAGGCCGAAGAGCGCTTCGGCTTTCTTCTGCGCGCCCTGGAGCAGGGGGCTCCGCCTCATGGAGGCATTGCCTTCGGTTTTGACCGTCTGGCCATGCTCATCACCGGCTCCGGATCCATACGCGACGTCATCGCCTTCCCCAAAACCCAGAAAGGCGTCTGCCTGCTCACCCGGGCTCCGGCGGAAGTGGAACCGGGGCAGTTGCGCGAGCTGGGCGTGAGGATAGAGGGCGCCTCCCCCGCGCGCGCTTCCGAGGCCGGGAAAAATGAAGCTTGAACTGCTGAAATATCCGGATGCGCGTTTGCGGCGCAAAAGCGAGCCCGTGGCGGAGATCACTGAAGAAATACGGACCCTGGCCAGGGATATGGTGGAAACCATGTACGCCGAGGAGGGCATAGGCCTGGCCGCCCCCCAGGTGAACCGCCCCCTGCGCCTGCTCGTCATCGATCTCAGCGGCCCTTCCCTGCGGGAAGGCGCGACCGTATATATCAATCCGGAGTTGGAAATACTGGATGACGAAAAGACCGAATCCGAGGAAGGCTGCCTCTCTGTGCCGGATTTGCGCGCTCCGGTGAAACGCGGAGCCAGGGTGAGGGTCAAGGCCCTGAATCTTGAAGGAATCCCCTTCACCGAAGAGGCGGACGAGGTCAAGGCCATCTGCCTGCAGCATGAATACGATCATCTGGAGGGAATCCTTTTTCTGGATCATCTCAGCCGTCTCAAGCGCAACCTTTACGCCCACAAACGCAAAAAACTCCTGAAAGAGGAAAATTCTTGAAGCTCGTTTTCATGGGCACCCCGGACTTCGCGGCCGTCTCTTTGCGCGCCCTGCTGGGCCTGCCCGGAGTGGAAGTCCTCGCGGCGTACTGCCGCCCGGATCGCCCCGCCGGGCGGGGAAAAAAACTGCAAAGCTGTCCGGTAAAAAGGCTGGCTCTGGAACAAGGCCTCCCGGTGTTTCAGCCGGAGAATTTCAAAGCGGCGGAGGAACTCGCTGTCCTGGCCGGGCTGCGGGCGGATCTCTTCGCGGTGGCCGCTTACGGGCTACTCCTGCCGCGGGCCGTGCTGGATCTGCCTCCTCTGGGAGTTCTGAACGTGCATGCCTCGCTGCTGCCGGAATACCGCGGAGCCGCGCCCATTCAGCGCGCCGTGCTCAATGGGGACAAGCGCACCGGCATCAGCATCATGCGCGTGGAATTGAAGCTGGACAGCGGCCCCATACTGCTCCAGCGGGCTCTGGCCATAGGTTTCGAGCAGAACGCCGGGGAAGTGCACGACGAACTGGCCGAACTAGGAGGCAGACTCCTGGCGGAAGCCCTGAAGAGACTTCAGGCGGGCGGCCTGACGGCCGTGCCCCAGGATGAATCCAGGGCCACCTACGCTCCCAAGCTTGAGAAAAGCGAGGGCGCGCTGGTTTTCAGCGAAAGCGCCAACGAGACGCACAACCGGGTGCGCGCCTTCAGCCCCCGGCCCGGCGCGCGGCTCAGCCTGCGCGCTCAAACGCCGGCGGGAGATTCTCCCCGCCCGCCCCTCTCTCTCCTGGTCCAAAAAGGCCGTCCCCTGGAAGAGGAGGAAGACAGAAAAATCGCCTCCCTGTCCGCTCCCGGAACTGTCCTCCCCCTGCGCCGCGGCCTTCTGCCCCTGGTCTGCTCCGATGCCCTGTACGGCGTCGAGCTGCTCAAACCCGCCGGAGGCCGGAGCATGGACGCCGCCGCCTTTGTCAACGGCTACCTGAAAGACTTTTCCTGGCGCGGCGCATAAAAAGGGCGTTGCCTGGGAAGCTTCAGCGCGGCGCGGGGTAAACGCGCAGAAGCGCTTTGCCGTCCTCAAGGTCGTATACCTCATGGACGAAACCCCGCCTTTTCAGCTCCGGCGGCAGCCAGGGCGGCACATGGCCGCAGGTGATACGCAACTCGGCAAAGGCGGCCGCATCCAGAAAGGGGAGCAGAATCTTTTTGGAGGAAAGTTCTGGATATTCCCGCAGCATCAAAGTCAGATCGCATTCGTAGACGCCGGGATCGCCGGCCGCCGTCGGACGATTCTCCACGGCCGGATCTTCGGGAGGGGCATTGAGGGCTTCCATGAGAGCGTCAAGACACTCCGGGTCAAAGGCGTCCAGCGTACAAAGGCGGAAACCGCGTTGATCCAGCACGGAATACGCGAGACCGCTTATGGAGGCGGCGATCAGAACGCGCGTCTCCCCAAGCGCGGCGATGAAGTCGCGCAGGCTTTCGCGCAGCCGGGCCGGCGTCGCCTTCTCTCCGATGCAAAAGGGGACTGTCCCGGAATGCGCCCAGACTCCGTTTTCTTTACGGTAAATAAGAGCGAGCGCGTCGCCGGCAAAGCGCACGGGTTTGCCCTGCCTGTCGCTTATAACGGCAACCGACGCATATTCCATACCCCGCTCCTTCCCGATAAAAGCGCCTCGTCGCGCCGCAGGAGCGGGGCGGCTTCCCGTTCCACGCGCGCGGCCTCTTCTTCGCCAAGATCCAACGCGAACAGAGCGCAACGGGCGGCAAGGCGCGTAAACCGCGCCAGACCGCAGTTGCCCGCCCGCTCGCCTATACCCAATACGCTGGTATTCACGTAAGTCGCGCCGGCCAGAGCGGCGCACAGGGAATTGGCTTCCGCCATGCCCAGATCGTTGTGGGCATGGATTTCCAGCTCCGGCACGGCCGCCGCGAGCAGACGTACCAGAGAGGCGGCGCGCAAGGGGGTCAGTACCCCCACCGTATCGCTGATCCGTATCCTGCTTACGCCCTCTTCCGCCAGAGAGAGCGCTAGGCGCAGCATAAAGCCCTCATCGGCCCGCGAGGCATCCTCAAAACCGGCGCTTACCGCCGCGCCCCGGCCGCAGGCCCTGGCCGCGCATTTCAGATAGCCGGCCGCGGCTTCCTCCGGGTTCATCCCCAATTTTTTCAGGATATGGAGTTTGGAAACCGGCATGCAGATATGCAGAAGATCCGCCCCGCAGTCCAACGCCGCCTCGATATCCTCGCGCCGCGCCCTGTTCCAGGTGGAAACGCGCGCCGAAGAGCAGGCCTGTTTTACGGCGCGTATATCACCCCGCTCTTCTTTTCCCATGCCGGGAATGCCGGCTTCGATCCAGCTCACGCCCGCGGCGTCCAGCAAGCGCGCCAGACGGACCTTGTTTTCCCGCGAAAAGAAAAAACCCGGCGCCTGCGCTCCGTCGCGGAGCGTCACGTCAAGCACCCGCAACATCCGCATGGCGCCTCCCGCAGACCCGCTCGTACAGAGCGAAGAATTCATCGTCCTCAAGACAGCGGCCGCATCTGCGGCCCTGCGCGCGCACGGCCCGCGCGAGTTCCGCCTCCTGCCCCTCCGCGCAGGGCAGACCGGCCAGGGAGCAACGCAGGCGCACCGCGCTGCGTCCGGAATAGGCGCCGAGCGCGAGGCGCCGCTCCGCCCCGACCAGTTCCGGCGCAAAGGGCTCATACAGGGCCGCGTCCTTGAGCAGCCCGTCCACATGAACGCCGGATTCCACGGTGAAGAGGAGACGGCCGAGAACGGCTTTGCTCTCTCCCACGGACACGCGTTCCAGGCCGCCGAGGCGGCTGAAGAGAGCAAGCGCCCGGGGCAGGACATGCAGGCCGGAAGATTGTCTGAGGCCGAAAATATGCAGGGCCGTAAGTATTTCTTCCAGCGGGGCCAGATTGCCTATGCCCGCAAAAGAGCAGACCAGCCCTTCCCCTCCTTCCTCAAGCCAGGTCAGGCCCAAAGCCGTTGCACAACCGAAAGCGTTGCCGAAAGCAGGCTCCAGGGGAAGGCCGCTTTGCCGCAGCCGGGCCAGGAAAGCGCGGTAATCCTCGCGCGACAGGGCGTCGTCCAAGCCGAAAATACGCAGGCGCCGACCGGAATCCGCAAAAGCCGCAAGCTCTTCCGGCTCAAAGTCCAGAGAGCTTGCCCGGTAAAGAGCTATGCACCCGCCGGAGGCAGGCCCGTCCTCAATGCGGTCCGCGCCGGCGGCCAGCAGCAGGCCGCGCCAAAGATCCACCTCTTCAGCGCCGGCGGCGCGGCCGGCGGCGCGAAGACAGGCGAGGGTGACGTCCGTAATCCTCATGCGGCCTCAAATCACAGGAAGCGGGAATCCGCGGCCGCGGCGCCCCGACAGCGGAGTACGGCGTCCTTTACCGCTTTGTCAATACTGTCGTAGGTCGAGAACACGGAAATGCCCTTTTGCGCGAGTTGTCTCGAGGGGGAGTCGCCTATGCGCATGGCCACCACGACCCCGCAATCGGCCACGGCTTCAAGCGCCCGGACTATTTTGCCGCCGCCCGCTTCCACCTCTTCCGGACCTTCCGGCAGGGGCCGGTTCCCGCACCCGCCACAGCCGGCGTTTTTGCCGGCCACCCGGCGCGCTTCCAGCAGACGCGCGCTCAGGCCGTCGCTTTCATAAATGTAGAACTGCTCGGCAAATCCGAAATGCTGATCCACCACGACTCCGCTACGGGAGGCGACAGCGACTTTCACGGGACTTTCCACGCCGGGCGCGGCGGGGACTGACGAGAGCGCCGCGGGCGCGGCCTCGCGCAGCCTGATGGACTGATCCTCGCCCAGCAGCCCCACCGCGTCCGCCCGACACTGCCGGCAGTGGCGCATCTGGGGCAGAATGCTTTCGCAGCGTCCGCGCAGAGCCTCGTGGGTCTTGTTGTCGACCATGGGCATATGTTCAAAGGCGCTGCCCCGCACCGGAATCATCTGCATAATGTTGGCAATGGACGCGCCCAAGGTTTTGACCTTGCGCACCACGTCTTCCACGTGGGTATCGTTGACGCCCTTGATGAGCACGATGTTCACCTTGCAGACCACGCCCAAGTCCGTCAGCATCTTCAATCCGGCCAGTTGATTGGACAGCAGCATGGCCGCCGCCGCCTCGCCCCGGAAGCGCATGCCCATGTAGGCGGCCTGGCTGTAAATGCGCGCGCCGACGACCGGATCCACGGCATTGATCGTGATGGTGACATGGCTCACGCTCAGCTCCGCCAGCCGCGCGGCGTGGAGGGGCAGGAGCAGGCCGTTGGTGGAGAGGCAGAAGGTGACCTCGGGATCCTCCCGCCGGATGAGGCGCAGGGTTTCCGCCGTTGCCTCGAAATTCGCCAGGGCGTCGCCCGGCCCGGCTATGCCCGCGACCCTGAGGGAGGGCATACTCTCCCTGACGCGCAGAAAGCGCTCCAGAGCTTCATCCGGCGTCAGCACCCTGCTTGTAACCCCCGGCCGGCTCTCGTTGGGGCAGTCGAAAGCTCGCACGCAGTAATTGCAGGTGATGTTGCAGTCCGGGGCCACGGGCAGATGAATGCGCGCGAAGCTATGCCCGGCGGCTTCCGAGAAGCAGGGATGCGTCGCGCTTCTCGCCCTGTTGCTCCCGGCCGCTTTTCCGGCGGCAGCGCTCCCCTCGCGCCCGCCGAAACAGCGATCGCGAATAGTCTTGCGGAAGGAGGCTTCCAGGTTGGAGATCAGGGCATTGGAAAATTCGTCGAGCAGCCGCATCGCGCCGGCATAGCCGAGAACGCGGATACGCTGTCCGCCGAGGTGGTCATGCACGGGAAAGGCGCAACGCACCAGGGGAATGTTCCGTCTGTGAGCCGCGCGCCGTCCGTCGGAACTGCCGATAAGCAGGTTGGCGCCGTTGGCCGCGACCGCTGCCTCAATGTCGTCGAAATCGGCAAAATTCAGGACGCTGAAGCGCTGGAGCATAAGGTTTTCCGCGACCGGACGGATTTCTTCCTCCAGAACCGCCTTGAGGGCCGGACAATCGGCGCCCGTGGCCGCGACGACGGGCACAAGGCCGTTTTCGCAGCACAGGCGGGTCAGGCCGTAGACGAGATCCGGCTCGCCGAAGACGGCCGCCCGTCCGAGAGCGACATGTTTGTGCGCGTCAACCATAGCATCCAGATAGCGGGCGCGTTCCTCGCGCTCCTCGGCGGGAATACTTCCGCCCAACTCCTCCAGGGCGGCGAGAAAAGCGTCCGTGTCCCGCAAGCCCACAGGCATGTTGAGGCGGAACAAGGGCACGCCGAATTTTTCTTCCAGGAGGCGTCCGGGCGAGGCCTCTTCGGGAACGAAGGTCGCCGCTTCCAGCGTCGCGCGGGCGCCGGCCATCCTGGCTATTGCCGCAAGAGGGGTTCCCCCGGCCGGCAGGCGGCTGTACGGCGCGCCGCACCCTCCGTCCAGATTGTCGGAAATATCCGGCAGCAGCGTGAAGTCAAGGCCCGTGCCGCGCAGCAGACGTTTGAGAGCGCGGGTGTCCGCGGGACTGAGGGGGCCGGTAACGACGTTGACTCCGGCGTGGGCTGAGGCATCCGCATCCGTCTGTTCCAGTAGCGCGCGCAGAGCGCGGAACCAGCCCTCATAGCGCGTTCCCGAATAACCGGCCGAATTCACGGTGATGATTTTTACCCGGCAATCCGGCCTGCCCGCGAGGTAGTCCCGGACAATGGCCCGCACGTCCTCGCCTATGGTTTCAGCCAGACAGGTTGTCGCAACGGCGACGACTTCGGGGTGATAGAGAGCAATCAGGTTGTCCAAGCCCCGGATCAGATTTCCTTCTCCGCCGAAAACCGTGCCTTCCTCGGTGAGCGAGGAAGAAGCGATATCCACCGGCTCATTGTAATGGGTGGCCATGTGCCGGCGTATATAGGTGCTGCACCCCTGGGAGCCGTGCAAGAGGCAAATGCATCCGGCTACGCCGTAAAAAGCGTTTACAACGCCGAGCGGCATGCACATCTTGCAGGGATTGACATTCAAATTGACTATGCGGGAACTCATCCGGCTATCCCCGTATGTAGCGCCAGACAGGGCTGTTGATGGAGCGGTTCACTTCTTCGGCGAAATTCAGCGCTCCCTCATAGCCGGCCAGAGCGTGTCTGCGCTCGTGGTTGTGGTCGCAGAAGGCTATGCCGAGCTTATAGGCCAGGGGGCGCTCCTTGACCCCGCCCGTCAGGATATCAGCGCCTCTCTCGCGCAGAAAACGTTCCAGTTCCGCCGGATTGGCGTCGTCCAGGATGACCGTGTCCGGGCCGACCAGCTTGCCGAGCACCTCGTATTCATCCGGCCTGCCAGTCTGCGTGCCGACCAGCACGGTCTCCATGCCCAATTCCCTGAACTGGCGCACAAGCGAGACGGCCTTGAAGCCTCCGCCGACGAAAATGGCCGCTTTCTTTCCGGCAAGACGCGCCTTGTACGGTTCAAGCAGGCGCCTGGTCCGTTCGGACTCCCGCCGGGTGAGATCTGCGGCCCGCCGGCGCGTTTCCGCCGACCCCAGCAGATCCGCCGCCTGCCGGATGGAGGTTCCGGTGTCTTCCACGCCGAAAAAACTCGCCTTTATCCAGGGAATGCCGAATTCCCTTTCCATGCGTTGCGCGAGATGAACCATGGAACCCGCGCACTGCACAATGTTCAGGCGCGCGGACGGAGCATGGGCCAGACTCTCGCAGGAGGCATCGCCCGTGAAGGTCGAGACCACAGGCAGGCCAACCTCTTCCAGGTAGCGTTTGATGATCCAGGTCTCTCCGGCCAGATTGTAGTCGCCCAGAATGTTTATGCCCCCGCGCTTCTTCCGCCCTTTGTGCGGCAGAAGGAACTGCAGCAGAGCCTCGCCGGCCAGGCGGTAGCCGTCAGCCTTGCCGCCCGAAAATCCCGGCGCCTTCACCGCGACGACCCTGTTGCCGTATTTGCGTTCGGCGCCGCGGCACACGGCCTCGACGTCGTCGCCGATCACCCCGACTATGCAGGTGCAGTAAACAAAAATGAGCGCGGGAGCATGGACTCTCATGACCTCGTCCACGGCGGCGGCCAGTTTTTCCGCGCCGCCGAAGACCACATCCTTTTCCCGCAAATCGGTGGAAAAGCTGTTGCGGTACAACTCCGAGCCGCTGCTCAGGCTGCCCCTGATGTCCCAGGTATAGGCGGCGCAGCCTATAGGGCCGTGCACGATATGGAAGGCGTCGGTTATGGGGTTCAGCACGACGCGGGCACCGCAATAAACGCAAGCCCGCTGGCTCACGGCGCCGGATACGCTGCGCGCCCCGCAGCGTATCGGCGAGGTCTCCGCATCGGCCGCCCGCCGTATGGATTTTTTCCGTTCTTCCAGAACTTGAGCGTACATGGATACCCTTGCGCAGAGCGCCGCTTACATCACCACATCCAGATCTTCATCCGCGCAATCGCGATCCTGTCTGTCCATCAGAGCGTCGGCGATCATTTTCGCCAGCCGTATAGCCCCCTGGTAGCCGACTATGGGCAGATAACTGTGCCCGTAGCGGTCCAGAACCGGAAAGCCCGCCCGCACCAGAGGAATATCTTCGGCCTTGGCGATCTGCTTGCCGTAAGACGTGCCCAGCAGCAGATCCACCGGCTCGTTTTTAATCCATTGGTGCAGTTCAAAGAGATCCGCCGCGGCCTTGACCGTGCAGTTTTCCACGTCGTAATCGCGCAGCAGGGCCTCGACCCGACGGACAAACTCTTCTCCGGGAGTTCCCGTAATGACATAGCCGGGCCGCATGCCGAGTTCCAGAATAAAGGAGCTGAGCCCGATCACCGTATCCGGATCGCCGTATACGGCGACTTTTTTGTTGTAAAAATAAGGGTTGGCATCCAGCATCAGGTCCAGAAGGCGGCCGCGTTCTTCTTCAAGCTCCACAGGCACCGGCCGGCCGGCGACTTCAGCCGCGGCCGCGACAAATGAATCCGTGGCGGCGACGCCTATGGGCAGAGGCAGCACGAGGTAGGGAACCTTGCATTTTTTGTCCAGCACATCCGCCGGCTCCGCGCAGGCGAAACCGCCCAGGGCCAGCACCCGCCCGCATCCGCCTAGGGCGCGGATGTCGTCGAGGCGCGTGCCGCCTCTGGGATACATGACATAGGTATTGGTCATGGGCGCATCCATGACGTCGCTCTGATCGGGGAACACGATCGCGGACAGGCCCGACAGGGCGAGCATGCGTTTGATCTCCCTGATGTCTCCGGGGTTTACAAAGCCTGGAAAAACAGCCGTGCCGCCGTTCTTTGCCGCGCGCGAGTCCGCAAGGCAACGGATGAACCCGGAAAGCATATTGGCGTAACCGGTCACGTGCGAGCCGACATAACTCGGCGTGTTCGTGTACACCACGACTTTGTCGTCCGGTATGGACATGTCCAGAATATAGGAATTCAGGTCGTCGCCTATGGTTTCCGAAAGACAGGTTGTGTGCACGGCAATGACATCCGGATTATAGATGTCGAAAATATTTTTGATCGCCGCGCGCAGATTGGGACCGCCGCCGAAGACCGAGGCTCCTTCCGTAAAGGAACTGGAGGCCGCTATGGCCGGCTCCTTGAAGTGGCGGGTCAGGAAAGTGCGGTGATAGGAAACGCAGCCCTGGCTCCCGTGGCTGTGGGGCATGCACCTGTGCACGCCGAGGGCCGCGTAAAGCGCCCCCACCGGCTGGCACGTCTTGCAGGGATTGATACGCAAAGCGCTGCGTTCGCTGACGCTTTTGGGGGTGAGATCAAGCATGGGTAGCGTCTCCTTGCGCCGCTGTTTCCGCAGGCTGCCGTTTCCAAGGAGGGGTGACCAGGCGCCAGGCCGGGGCCTGCAGACCCATGACCAGATCGCGGCCGAAAAGCACCGCCCCGCGGAAACCGGCATAGGGCCCACTGTAGTCGTAACTGTGGAGCTGACGCGACAGTGTGCCTCCCTTCTGCAGCACATATTTGTCTTTTATGCCGGAGAAGAAGATGTCCGGCCTGAGCAGGGCGGTAAAGGCTTCCGTTTCAAAATGGTTAAGATCGTCAACCACATATGACCCGTCAGGCATATCGCGGATCATGCCCGCGTAGCTCTCGAGTTCCATGCGCCCCTTCAGTTCAGCATAGCGTTCAGGGCTCAGGAAGACCCGGTAGCGCTTGGGATCTCTTTCCACCTCCAGTTGCTCTATATTTTTATTGTCGGCGTCCTCCTTGATGTCCGGAATGACCTCCCGGCCTTCGTAGTCGTCGCGGTGGGCGAATTCATAGCCGGCAAGCACCGTCCTCACGCCGAGATCCCGCAGCAGGGACTGGTAATGGTGCGAGCGGCTGCCGCCCACGAAAAGGGCGGCGGTCTTTCCCTCCAGCCTGCTTCTGAAAAAGGCCATGTCCTCGGCGACGGCCGCCAGTTCTTCGGCAATGACCTCCTCCGTGCGCAGTTTGAGGGCCCCGTCGTCAAAATATTCCGCCATATCGCGCAGGGAGCCGCAAATCGCGTCCATGCCGATGAAGTTGACCTTGAGCCAGTCCATGCCGTAGGCGCTCTTCATCATTTCCGCCACATAATTGATGGAGCGGTGACACTGCACAAGATTCAGCCCGGCCAGGTGGGAGCGTGAAATTTCTTCTATGCTGCCGTTGCCGGTAAAGATGGAAACAATCTTGTAGCCGATGCGCTTGAGGATGCGTTCCACTTCCCAGCCGTCGCCACCTATGTTGTACTCGCCCAGAAGGTTGATGGCGAATTTCGCGTCGGGAGGAGTGTCGTTGCTGCCTATGATGCGTTTCATCAGGCCGTTGTTGGCGATATGGTGCCCGCCGCTCTGGCTGACGCCCTTGTATCCTTCACAGGAAAAGGCGGCGCAGGTGATGCCGAACTCCTTTTCCGCCTCGGCGGCCACGGCGTGAATATCGTCGCCGATGAGGCCGACGGGACAGGTGGAACAGATGAAAACGGTCTTGGGATGAAAAATCTCCACAGCTTCGCGGATGGCCTGGCGCAGTTTCTTGTCGCCGCCGAAGACGATGTCCGCCTCCTGCATATCCGTGGAAAAACAATACTGAATGAAGTTTTTCCCGTCTTCTCCGGCCCTGGCCTTGTTGCGCCGCGTGCCCCAGCTATAGAAGCCGCAGCCTATGGGGCCGTGGGTGATGGTCACGGCATCCCGGATCGGGCCAACCACAACGCCCTTGCAACCGGCGTAGCAGCAGCCTCTGTTGGTCATGATGCCAGGCACGGCGCGGGAATTGGCGGCTATTTCCGCCGAGCCGCCCTCGGAGCGGCTCAGCCGCAGGATGTGATCTTTGCGGCTCTTGAACACCTTGGCATTGTACCTGCTTAATACTTCGCTTTTTGCGTCCATGTCCCTTTCCTTTACTAAACGACGTCGGCTTCTCCGCCTATGCGGACGCTGTACGATTCCAGCACAGGCGTGACGAAGATCTTGCCGTCGCCAGGATTTTGCGTCTGATTGACGGCGATGATGACGTCCACGACGTCTTTTACCCGCCCGTCCGGAACGATGATGGAAAATATGCGTTTGGGGATGAGCCGCGTGGCCTCGGTCATGGCCTCCCCCGCGGCCGTCATTGGCAGATTGCCGCTCTCCAGGATCAGCTTGAGCAGATTGGGGTCCACCAGCTTTTTACCCCTCCCGAGACAGGAAACGCAGGTGAAGCCGAGAAAGCCCGCCGCAGTCAGGGCGTTTTTCGTATGATTGACCTTGGTGCTGCGCAGCACGGCCAGAACTTCCTTCATGAAAAATTCCTTTTACAATCCGGGCTTGCCGGTGCTGACGGTATAGGCCTCCTCCACCGGGGAAACAAAAATGCGCCCGTCGCCGAGGTGTCCCTCGCCGGTCCTGGCGGCGCGCATGATGACGCGGATGAGGTCATCCTTGTCTTCGTCGTTGACCACGATCAAAAGCATTTGCTTGGGCAGCTCGTCATAATGAATTTCGCCGACGGTAAGCCCCTTCTGCTTGCCGCGTCCATAGACGTCCAGCCTGGTTACGGCCGGGAAGCCGGCGTTCAGCAGCTCCGAAAGCACACTGTTCATCCTTTCCGGGCGGATGACGGCCCGAATCATCAACATGGTTATTCTCCTCCGGCTGAACGTCGCCGCGACTCAAGCGTCAAGCAGGCCGTGTTCCATGAGGAGTTCCTCAAGGCGGTCCTGGGAAATGGGCGTTGGAATGATGAACATGTCGTTTCCGTCTATTTTCTGGGCCAAGCTGCGGTATTCGTCCGCCTGGGCGCAGTCGGGCGCGTATTCGATGACGGTCTTTTTGTTGATTTCCGCGCGCTGTACCATATTGTCCCGAGGGACGAAGTGAATCATCTGCGTTCCGAGTTCCTTGGCCACGGCGGAAACCAGCTCCGCTTCGCCGTCCACGTTGCGGCTGTTGCAGATCAGCCCGCCGAGCCGCACGCCGCCGCTGGCGGCGTATTTGCGGATGCCTTTGGAAATGTTGTTGGCCGCGTAAAGAGCCATCATCTCGCCGCTGCACACGATGTATATTTCCCGCGCCTTGCCTTCGCGTATGGGCATGGCGAAACCGCCGCAAACCACGTCTCCGAGGACATCGTAAAACACGTAGTCCAGGTCTTCCGTATAGGCTCCCAGCCTCTCCAAAAGGTTGATGGAAGTGATGATGCCCCGGCCGGCGCAGCCCACGCCCGGCTCGGGACCGCCGGACTCCACGCAGCGTATGCCGCCGAAGCCTTCCCTCATCACCAGCTCCAGCTCAATGTCCTCGCCTTCCTCCCGCAGGGTATCCAGAACGCTGGTCTGGGCCAGGCCGCCGAGAATAAGGCGGGTGGAATCGGCCTTGGGATCGCAGCCGACTATCATGATGTTTTTGCCCATTGTGGACAGCCCGGCATTCAAGTTCTGTGTCGTTGTGGATTTGCCGATGCCGCCCTTGCCGTAAATCGCCACTTGTCTCATAACCGTTTCTCCAGGCTTCCGTGCTTGCTGTCCGCGCTGGAGAACGGGATGTTCGCCGCGCCGCTCAGATATGAGAGCAAAGATCATGCCACTGGCAAAAATAGTCAGTAAATACACTGGAGAATAGCCAGAGACTGTAAAAAGCCAAGCAAGGCCGCAAGAAAAATTACATTTATGTATATTTAAGGCAAGGGCGAGGAACGGAGGACGCCGAGATAAATGACGTTTATGTAGCTTCCGCCCGCGCCCGCTGGACGGGTGCGGGCGGAAGCTACAGTGTTACCTGACGCTAAAGAACTCTGAAGACTTTCTCCTCATTGCTCTGCGGATCAATGATATGCACGGCGCAAGCCATGCAGGGATCAAAGGAATGCACGGTGCGCAGCAGTTCCACCGGGCGGTTGTGGTCCGCTATGGGGTGCCCGAGCAGGGCTTCTTCCAGCGGGCCGGGCTTGTCGTTGGCGCAACGCGGTCCTAGGTTCCAGGTGGAGGGAACCACCAGCTGGAAGTTGTCAATGACTCCGCCCCGGATCTCGATCCAGTGGCTGAGCCCGCCGCGCGGGGCGGTCACAAAACCCACGCCGCTCCCTTCCTGGGGCATTTCCCAGGGGGTGACCAGAGTGGAATCCTTTGCCCCGGCTTCAAATTCGTCGATCCATTTGCCCACCTGTCCGGCAATGACCGCTGCCTGTATGCCTCTGGCCGCTGTCCGGCCCAGAGTGGAGAAAAGATCGTCCACGCCCATGCCCAGCTTTTTCAGCACCATATCGACCGTCTTTTTGACTTCCGCGTGCCCCTGCATGTAAGAAATGAGCATCTGGGCCAGAGGGCCGGTTTCCATGGGCTCATCCTGGTAGCGCGGGGCTTTGGACCAGGAGTAGCGATCCAGATCCTCCGCCTGGGTGAACTGGGGATCAGTCTCGCCCGCGTTGGGCTGGCGGGCGGTTTCGCCTTTAAACCAACTGTGCCGGACGTGCTCCTTGATCTCTTCCGGGAGGAAGGGTTTAATGTCGCTGAGCTTGCGCTGAAAGACAACGCCGGGCTTGAAATAGCGGCTGTTCAGATTTTTCTCGTCCGTGGGGAATTCCCCGAAAGTCATGAAGTTGGAGCAACCGCCGTACTTGGTCCAGTCTTTGTATTCAGCGGCTATGGCCAGAAGATCCGGTATATAGACCTGGTTGACAAAATCAACTCCTTCGCGGATAAGCCCCCGGAATTCGGCTATGCTCTCTTTGGTCAGGGCCGTATAACTGCTCACCCCTCCCACCAGCAGGAACTGCGGGTGCGGGTTCTTGCCGCCGAAGACAGCCATAGCTCTGGCCACGCGCGCCTGTACGCGCAGGGCTTCCAGGTAGTGGGCCGTGGCGATCAGGTTGAGCTCCGGCGAGAGGTAGTAGGCCGGGTGCCCGCCCAGAAAATAGGCGTTGGCAAAGGGGCCGAGCTGGCCGGAGCCCACAAAGGCCTTGAGTTTGTCCTGCACCGCCTTGAGGTCTCCGGCCTTGGTTCTGCGGGGGGAGATGTTGGAGGCAAGCTTGGCGGCCTGGGCCGGATCAGCCTTCAAGGCCGAGGTGATGTCCACAAAATCCAGAGCGTGCAGTCCGTAGAAATGCACGATATGATCATGCAGAAACTGCGCGGCCAGCACCAGATTGCGGATGCGGGTGGCGTTTTTGGGTATGCTCACGCCCACGGCCATATCCACGGCCCGGGTGGAGGCCAGGGCATGGGTATAGGTACATACCCCGCAGGTGCGCTGGGTAAAATGCTGGGCGTCCCTGGGGTCGCGGCCCTTGAGAATTATTTCGATTCCCCGGAACAAGGTGGCGGTGGATCTGGCTTCCTTTACCTTCCCGTTTTCCACTTCCACATTGATCCGCAAATGCCCTTCAATGCGGGTTACAGGATCCACAATGACTCTTCCGGTATAATCGCCCTGAGGGGTCACCGGCACAGAAGCCGTCGCTGTTGCGGCCATATCTCTCTCCTCTGATTTTATAGTCTGAAAGCGCCCCTGCCGGGCGCGACTGTCCCGCTCCCGAAAATCCTACGCTTCGTAGAAAGGAGTCAAATCATCCCAGAAGTTAGGCTCGCTGCAGCCTATGCAGGGGTGCCCGACCTGGACCGGCCAACTGGTCTGGTTGAATTTCAGCTTGGGACAGTTATTGTAGGTGTTCGGCCCTTTACAACCCAGCTCATACAGGCACCAGCCTTTCCTGGCTTCCTCCGAATCAAAGGAAGGGGCGAATTCGCTGTTTTCAAAGTGAGGCAGGCGCTCGCACTGCTCATGCACGGAAGTGCCGTAGAACATGTTCGGGCGGCCGTTCTCGTCCAGCTCGGGCACGCTCTGGTTTTTCAGCCAGTGGACCAGAGTCCCCACAAAATTCAGAGGATTGGGGGGACATCCCGGCAGATTGATGGCCTGCACGCCCAGTTCTCCCAGAACTTCATTCACTCCCTTGGAACCGGTGGGATTGGGTTGCGCGGCCGGGATGCCGCCGTAGGCGGCGCAGGTGCCGTAGGAAATGACCGCCTTGGCCTTGGGGGCGACCTCGCTGCATATCTGGAGCATGGTCTTGCCGCCCACGGTGCCGTATAAGCCGTCCATGGCCGTGGGAATGGCCCCTTCAATGACGCAGATATACCCCTCCGGCGCGGAAACCGCCTGATGCAGAGCCTCTTCGGCTGCATAACCGGCGGCGGCCATCAAAGTTTCATGGTAATCCAGGGAGATGGTATCCAGAATAAGCTCGTCTATGAACGGCTGGTAGACGCGCAGCACGGATTCCGAACAGGCGGTGCACTCCGCGCCGTGCAGATAGACCACCGAGGGGCGCTTGCCGGTGAGAGCGGCGGCCACCCTGGACGCAAAGGCCGGCCCCATGCCCATGGCCACGGCCACGGCGGAACAGAATTTAAGAAATTCACGGCGGCTGACGCCGCGCTTTTCAAGACGCTCCACAGCGTCTTCTTTTGCCAGACCTACGGAAAAACGCATAATGCCTCCTTGATCCTGTGCTCTTAACACATTTTGGGCTTAATGTCCGCTATGTTATTCCATTTTTCGCGCGGAGACAAATATTTTCTGGGAGCGGGCGACACTTTACGGCAATTTCGCCCTCCGAGCGCACAATTTGCGGGTGAAAGGCCCTAAAGCATTTTAACTTCAGAGCATTTCCACTTTGATGTTGCACATCCATGTTTTTTCAGCTCCACGCCCGCTTGCGCGGCCGCCGGAGCATTTCGGCAAATGTATATTTTGAATGTTGAAAGGCTCTAATCCAGCAGAAACCAGTCCTGCACGCGCAATTCCACCGAAGAGGCGCCATTGTAGCGATCCAGGCGGGGAGAATAGGCCAGGCGCAGTTTGCGGTCCCGGCTCCGGGGGCTCAGGGGATTTCTGGAGCGCCAGATTTTGGCCTTCACGGTCAGACCGCTCCGCTCATCGCAGACATCCAACACGTAATTCCCCTGCAGAGGGCGTATATTCCGGATGCGCAACGGGGGAGAAGCAAAAACCGGTTCCGCGTTGCCTTCGCCGAAAGGTTGCATTATTTCCAATTCTTTCAGTGTAATATGGCTGGTAGACTCCGCCAGTCCAAGCTCTCCGTCGATCTTTACAGGCGCGCGGCGGGAGAAGTCGCCCAGGGAATTTTTGACCGCGGCATCAAAAGCGCGGCTGAAATCCTCCAGCTTATCCGGCGAAAGGCTCAAACCGGCGGCCATCCTGTGCCCGCCGAAACCCAGAAGCTGCTCCGAGCAGGATTCCAGAGCCGCGTGCAGATCAAAGCCCTCCAGGCTGCGCCCGGAGCCTTTGAGCTTTTCCCCATGATCGCAGAGTATTATGGCCGGAAGATTGAACTTCTCGACCATGCGGGAGGCCACGATGCCGATGACGCCCATATGCCAGTGCGGACGGTAGAGCACAAGACCCATGCGGCCGCGATCCGCCTGGGTCTGGGCCTGCTCCAGAGCTTCCGCCTGGATTGAATCTTCTTCTTTGCGGCGAAGGGCGTTGAGACTGTCCAGTTCCGCGGCCAGTCGCGCGGCTTCGTCCCGATCTCCGGAAAGCAGGAGACGCAGGGCGACCTCGCTTTTGCCCATGCGTCCGGCGGCGTTGATGCGCGGGCAGAGGCTGAAGACCACGTCCCAGGAACCCAGGCGCTCGTCGGGAGCATATTTGCACAGGGATTTCAGAGCGGCCAGCCCCGGACGCCGGGCTTCGGAGATAAGCAGCAGTCCGTTTTTGACGAGTATGCGATTCTGCCCCGAAAGATTGGAAACATCCGCCAAGGTGCCCAAAGCCACCAAATCGAGCAAGCGGCGTATATCCATCCTGGGACGGCCGCTTTCCTCCAGGATGCGCCCGACCCCGGCCATGAGAAAAAACGCCGTGCCCACCCCGGACAAATGCGGACAGGGACAGTCGGCTATGGTGGGGGAACAGACGGCCTCGGCCTCGGGCAGGGGGAAAGACGGCAGGTGGTGGTCGGAAACGATAATCCGCAAGCCCATTTCGCGCGCCGCCCTGATTTCCGCATAGTCCCCTATGCCGCAGTCCACGGTCAGGACAAGTTCCGCCCCCCGGGCGGCAAGATCGCGCAAATCCGGCAGATTCAGCCCGTAACCGGCGTGCATGCGGTCAGGGATGTGCGTAAGGATCTCAAAGCCATGCCAGCGGAAAAACTCCGCCACCAGAGCGGTGGCGGTAATTCCGTCCACATCGTAGTCCCCCCAGACGACGAGTTTTTTTCCGGAAAGCGCGGCCCCGGCCAGGATTTCGGCCGCTTCCTCCAGGCCGGGAACAGACTCCGGGGGGACAAGATGCCGCAGGCCGGGATTCAGAAAAAGCTCCATATCTTCCAGGGTGTGCAGTCCTCTCTTCCAGAGCAGATCGGCCAGAAAGGGAGAAATATCCAATTTTCCGGCCCAATCCGGCAGATTTGCCGGAGGTCTGGGGGCTTCCTCCGGATAGCGCGGTACCCAAAAATTATACATTAAGGCCCGCTCCGCGAGCGCGACGGCTGTCGCGCGGCAAAAGTGTGATTTCGCCCTGAAATCAAAATTACACCCCTTCTTCCTCTTCCTGCTCAAAAACGCGCAGGTATAAATCTCCCCTGAGACTGCCCAGCTTCATACCCAGACCTTTAAGGCGTATGGGCAGGCCCGGCCTGAACTCCGGAGGCAGACTGAACTCCACGGTACGGCTCCTCTCGGAAAAACCGTGCCTTATCTGCAAGCGCACCCGCATGCCGGGGAACAGAGCCTCGGCTGGCAAAAAAACCACCTGCTCATCGTCGATCTTCCGGCGCAACCAGCCCTTTACACCCGCAAGCAGGCTGATTGCCTTGCCGCAAGCCTGGATAAGCAAGGGAGAAGCGGCGGGCTTCACTTCAAGCTTACGGGATTTCCTGGGCGGGTGAGGACGCGGCGCCGGGCTGGCTGCCTTTCCTCCATTGCGGCCCAACTGGCTGTAAATGTCGTCAAAGACCCGCCGGGCAAAAGGATCCGTCAAAAGCTCCCGCAAGAGATCTTCCCGGCGCAAGCTGCGGCTGCCGTAAGAAACGGAGCGATCCGCTCCCGCGGAGCTTTCCCGGGCTGAGAAATCGCGCCCGGCTTTACGATAGGCCCGGGAGGCCGCGGCGGCGCCGCCCGCGGCCGCCGCCCCATCCTCCGGGCGGGGCGGCGGCGGAGAGCCGGCGGAGGCTTCGGCGCGGCCCGACCTGGCGCCATAGGAAGTGTGCGCGTATTCCTGCATAAGCAGGACATAGGCCTCGTTAAGCTGCTGAAATTTTTTGGGAGCTTCCGGCAGATCAGGATTAAGATCCGGGTGCAGGGCAAAAGCGAGCTTGCGATACGACTGCTTTATGGCATTCGGGCCGGCGGAGTTTTCCAGACGTAAAATTTTAAAGCATTCCTGACGGGTAAGCATCCGGGCTCCGGGCTGCTATGATTTATGAGTTTTACCCAAAATCTCCAAAGCTTCCTCAAATTCAAAATGCGCAAGACTGCTCTGCAATCTGTCCAGAACGGCCTCATCAAAAAGCAGGGCCAGAAGAGCGCGCTTTTCCTCAAAAAAGGCCGCGGCCTCGCCGTCGTCATCCTGCAGATAAGCCACCAGCTTGTCCAGAGCCAGACGCGCCCCGGCTTTTTCTTCTTCCGAAGCCGGAGAAGAGGCGGCGGATGAAGGAGGCAAAGCGGCCTCTTCCCGCTCCAGCCCCAGAGCCAGGCTCAACATGTCCTGCACCTGCGCGAGCCTGCCGAAACAGTCTCCGGCCAGAGCTGGCTGCGGCAGCCCGCTCTCCTTGTGCGCCATTTCCAGGCGTCTGGCCGCCTCAAACAATTCCTCCGCGCCGATGGAACCGGCCAGCCCCTTCAAGGTATGGGCGATGCGGGTGGCTTCCTCAAGATTTTCCGCTTCCACCGCTTTTCGGTATACAGAAGCGATGTCGCGATAAAATTCCACAAACTGCACCAGGAGCTTGCGGTAAATTTTACGGTTATTGCCCAGCCGTTTCAAGGCCTCCGGGTTCAGGCCCGGCAGGGGGGGAAGATCCGCCTGAGCGCCGGATGGAATCTGTACTGGCATAGCTTTATCCCCTATATCGGATTTATCCATATTCCCGCTCTCTTCACCTTCCGCCTCGACTTTCCCTTTTGAAGCATAGCGGGCATCCGCCCCGCCCGCGGACGCCCGCTCCGGGCGAAATTCAGGTTCAGGCCGCTCCTGGAAAAATTCGGTCAGAACCTCCGCCAGGCGATCTTTGGCAAGAGGTTTACGCACCAAAGCCACAGCCCCGGCATCTTTGCACTTTTTTTCCAGTTCGCGGCTGAAGGAGGAGCTGGAGGTGAGCATCACCGGCGGTTCATGCTCAAGATCGAGTTCCCGCAAAATATGCCGCGTAAGCTCCAGACCGTCAAGGCCGAGCATGTTGATATCCACAAACACCAGCCGGTAGGGTGAAATACGGTCGCGCCGGACAAGCAGATCAAAACCCTCCCGCGGCGTCCGCGCGCAATCCGTCAAAAGGCCCAAAGCCCGCAACTGGGCTTCCAGAATTTGCCCGGCCTCCCGCCCCTCGTCGATCAGCAGCACCGGAAGGCCGATAAATCTGATGGACAGGCGCTTTATTTCCAGATCGTCATCCGAGGGCACACCCAAGCTCACTCTGGCTTCCGCCGTGGTTCCTCTGCCGGGGGAACTGCTCAGATTTATGCTCCCGTCCATAAACTCCACCAGGCGCTTACAGATAATCAACCCCAGGCCGGTTCCGCCGAACTTGCGTGTGGCCGAGCCGTCCGCCTGCGTGAAGGGCTGAAAGAGCCGTCCCAACTGTTCAGAATTCATGCCTATGCCGGTGTCTCTGACCTGTAGCGAAAGCAAGGCCTTATCCCGATCTTTTCCCAGGAGGGAACAAGTTACCTGGATGTCGCCTTCCTCGGTGAACTTGATGGCGTTGTCAATCAGCTTTACAAGCACCTGCCCCAGACGCAGGGGATCTCCAAGCATGACCGCCGGCACTTCCGGCGAGACGCTGAAAGTAAGCCGGACGTTTTTTTCCCCGACCTTGGCCCGTAGCAGGCCGACGGTATTTTCCAGCACCTCGTTAATGAAAAAGGGAACCTTTTCCAGGTTGAACTGCCCCGATTCCATTCTGGAAAAATCCAGAATGTCGTTTATGATTCCCAAAAGAGAATTGGCCGCGCCGTATATTTTCTCAAGGTAGGCCTTTTCCTTCGGGCCGAGATCCATTTTTAAAATGAGATAGGCCATACTGATGATGGCATTCATGGGGCCACGGACGCCGTGGCTCATATTGGCGAGAAATTCGTTTTTAATCCGGTTGGCGGCAAAGGCTTCGTGCCGCGCCGCGATGAGATCCTGGCTGCGTTTTTCCAGAGAAGCGGCCATTGAATCAACGGAAGAGAGCAGAAGCATAAAATCTCCGGTCAGTCCGCTCGCCGCGCGGTGCCAGGGTCTGCCCGCCGAAAGTCTCCTGACCATCAGCATCAGGGTATTCACCGGCCGGAGAAAGCCCAGACGCCCCAGGAGCCAGATCTCGGCCAAAGCCGTGAACATGGAGAGCAGCGCCAGGAGCAGACCGCGCATGAGCAGATGATTGGCCTCGTACTGGAACATGGAGGCCGGCAGATCCAGAAACAGGGTAAGAAAGGGGCTCTCCCGTCCGGGAATGGCGACGCGCCTGTACACGCCCAGAACCGTCTCCCCCTCCATATCCAGGCTGTCAAGAAAGCCCTGCTCTGCCTCCGCCGCGCCGATCTTCTCCCACTGCTCCTGTATGACCAGGCGCAAGGCAGACCAATCCTCGGGATCATCCAGTTCCACCGGCGGATACATGTCCACCACGGCTCCGTTTTCGTCCAGCGCGGTCAGAGTCGCTCCCGGAAGCAGGGGCATCCCGCGGATCAGGTGGCTTAAAAAGAATTTTTTGACGGAGACGACTATCAGGGCCAGCATCCGCCCTTCCTCGTCCAGAATCGGTTCAGCCAGAGGCAGGACCATGCTGCCGGTAAAAGGATCCACGCCCAGGCCGGCCCAGGAGAAAGCGCGGGAAGTTCCGGCCGCTTTGAAGATGCCGCTGGCGCCGATGTTTACGCCGGGTCTGAAGTTTCTGGCGGAGGCAAAGACAGTGCCCTCGGCGTTGCTGATAAAAGCATTGTCATAAATCCCGTTTTCCGGAAACAGGCCCGCGAAGATTGCGCCGAAAAAGGCTCTGTCCGCCTCCCCGGCCCCGGATACGGCCCGCAGGCTTGCGGTGAAAGCGCGTATATTTTGCAGGACGGCTTCCTGGCGCAAGGCCAGCTGGTCAATGTGGCGGGCGAGATTTTTTTCCATCCCGGACAGAAGCCTCTCCCTGGAATCCATAATGGAAAGGCCCAGCAGAGCGGCCGCCGGAGCCAGAGACAGAGCCAGGATAAAATAAATGACCGCGAGGATTGACTTTATCTGAAACATATCAATAACCGGAATTGAGTTTTTCCAGCAAGTAGGCCACGAACCTCAGGGCTTCGCTCCATTTTTCTCCATCCAGCATACGCTGCAGCTTTTCCGTGCGCCCGTCTCCCAGGCAGGGGCGCAGGCGGTTGCGCCACTCGCCGAAAGAGGTCGCGGCCTCCAGGACGTCATTTTCCAGCATGTACTCAAGCTGACGCAGATACTTTTCCGCTGGAGCCGAATCCGTCCTGACCAAAGGAAGCCAGCGCCGCAAGGTTCCGAAAAAAACTTTAACTTCTATGGGCTTGGGAATATGATCGTCCATGCCGGCCTGACGGCAGGACTCCACCTCGTCGGTGTCGCGATGCGCGGTCATGGCAATCACCGGAGTGTATTCCGCCTTGAGGTGCGTGTCTTTACGGATTCGCCAGGTGGCCTCAAAACCGTCCATATCCGGCATGCGCAAATCCATCAGAATAATGTCGAAAGCCCTGTATCCCCGGTGTTCGTCGATGGCGCGCAAGGCTTCGCTGCCGTTGAAAGCGGTGCTGACCGTTATCCCGGCTTCTTCCATAAGCGTGCGGGCCATCTGCCGGTTGACCTTGTTGTCCTCCGTCAGGAGTACGCGCAGCCCCGCGAACCCGGCCGCGTCCGGCATTCCCTCCCCCCTGGCTGCCGCCGCCGGAACCTCTCCCCCCAGATCCATGAGAGCGTCCAGCAGAATCGAACCGTGGAGAGGCTTGTGCAAAAAAGCGTCCACTCCCGCCTCTTCGGCCAGACAGCGGATTTCATCCCGGCCGAAAGCGGAAGTCACTATAATTTTCGGCACTTTCGCAAGGTGCAGATCCGCGCGCATATGCCGGATTATCTCGCGCAATTCCTGATCCGCATTGCGCCAGTCCAAAATAAAAAAATCGTATCCGGCGCCGTGCGCGTCCGCTGCCGTGAGTTCCCCCAGAGCATCCTGGATCTGGTCAAAGCCGCGCACCTGCACGGAAAAACTGCGCAGAAGGCCGGTATGCAGATTCCGGGCCGCCATGTCCGGATCAACCAGCAGAACGTGTTTATCGGCCAGGACGCTGTTCCGCTGGCCCTGCTCCGACTCGTAATAGCCGAAATGGGCGGTACAGGTTAAAATAGTGCCGCGCCCGAGTTCGCTGTTGACTTGTATCTCGCCGTTCATCATGGCAAAAATCCTTCTGGCTATGGGCAAACCCAGCCCCCTGTCCTGATTCTGCATATTCCAGGCGGACAGCGTCTGTTCATCCTCGGCCAGCGCCTGATTGAGCTGGTGCAGAAATTCAGGGCGCATGCCCTCGCCGGTATCAGCCACGACAATGCGCAGGGCGCAATCGTTGCGGGCTATCCCCACCAGGCCGCATGAAACGCGCACCACGCCGTCCCGGGTGTGGCGCATGGCGTTATCCGCCAGCTGGCTTACCGCTTGCTCCAGACGCAGGGAATCACCCGTGAGGGTCAGGGGAACTTCCGGCGAAACATCAATAATCAGCTTGATTTTATTTTCTTCCATGCGCCGCCGGTAGCGGGAGGAAATGGAACTGAAGACATCCCGCACGGCAAAAGCGGATTTTTCCATGCTCATTTTGCCAGCTTCCATTTTGGAAAAATCCAGGATGTCGTCGATAATATGCAGGAGATTCTGCCCGGTGGCCTGCATTTTTTTTATATATGCCGTCTGCCTCGGGGTGAGATTGCCTTTCAGGGCCAGGTAGGTCATGCCCATAATGGCGTTCATGGGCGTGCGGATCTCATGGCTCATATTGGCCAGAAATTCGCTTTTTGCGCGGCTGGCCTCCTCCGCGCTCTGTTTGGCTCTTTGCAAATCCTCCTCGCGTTTTTTCAGGGATTCGGCCATATCGCGCAAAGCCAGGGCATAATCGGTGAAAGCCCCGCCCACGGAGGAAAACTCGTTTCCGGATTCAAAATGCCCCTCTCCCAGGCAGCCGGAAATATGCAGCAGCTTGCGCACGGGCCGCCTGAAAAACCGCAGGCAGGCCAGAAGCAGAACAAGGAAGGCGGCGGCAAAAGCCAGGCCCAGAAGCAGCAGGCCGCTCCGGAAAAATTCCTCCGCTTCGGCAAAGGCGGCGGCATAATCCGAAATCAGAACCACGCTCAGGTAGGGAAGGCTGAAGGCCCTGTTCTCCTGATTTACGAAAACAACAAAAAAACTCCCGCCCTGCCTGTCCTCCAAAAGCAGCGCCCCGTTGCCCTTTCTGGGAACCCGCTCCAACAGATCCTGCTCCAGGGGAAAAACGCGGCGGGACAGACGCGGCTCCTCCTCCGACAACTGCCAGTGTTCTTCCCGGCTGAAGAGAAGCACTCCAAACGGAAAAGAAGAGGAGGCTTCCCGGATTAAAGCCAGATAGCTTTTCAGGCTGACCGAGGCCGCCAGAAAATGCTCCACTCCGCCCACCTCGTTGCGCAAGGGCAGAATAAAAAGCAAATCTCCCGCTCCGCCGCCTATAATAAGCATCTCGTCGCTGATAATGGCGCGCGAGGAAATCCTGCCGGCCCTCTGCTCCAGAGAAAGCCCGGGATCAAGGAGAGGCCCGGCGTGAACCAGGCTCTTACCCGTGGCGGAATAGAGGGCCAGATTGTCCACAAACCAGTACCCGCGGGCAGCCTCGCCGCCGCTCCGCCCGGGATGGGCCGCGAAAGCGGCGCCGTTATTCTGCGCGGCCAGCGCACGCTGAAAAAGAAGGGGGGCGGCCGCGTAATCACCCTCCAGCAGCGGCTTGGAGGCGGCAAGCCCCCTCAGCATAGTCCGCACGCTGCTTTCTAGGCTCTCCTGCCGCAAGGCGATCGTGAAGCTTAATTCCTCCGCCGCGGCCAGCAGAGAATCCCTTTCCTGCCTGTAAACGGAAAACGCATTGGCAGCCAGGGCAAGCAACAGAGGTAAAGCGGCCAAGCCCACACAAAAAACGATCAGCCGGAAATACGATCCCAAAAATATCTGTTTCAGGATTTTTTTCATTTTTCCCGCTTTACCCGGTGTTGACAGCTATCACCCGATTTTATCATACCTTTTCCCACCCTATACGCAAACCTGAATTGAAGCAATAGCGCGCCCGCTCCGGGACTGAATCCGGAAAGCTGTCTGGCTCTGCCCTCGGCACGGAACAGGTCGAAAATGAATTGAAGTTGACATAAATACATTTTACAGGTAATTTCAGACTAATCGCGGACAATAATGCAAAAGAATACGTTTATCCTGGCTGAAGCGGCTGCTTTATTGCGTTGCCACACGGAAACCCTGCGCAAGGCAATTCTTGAGGGCCGCCTGCCCGCGGCCAGGATTGGGCGCAGTTACCGCATCTCGCGGGTGGAAATCCAGAAATTCTGGAGAGACGCGGGCGGCGGAGAATTGTTTGACAAGGATGAGGAAGCGGACGGCGCTGTTCAGACGCCCGACCGGTCTGAAAAGAAAAAAATCGGCCCGTCAAAGCCCGAAGCCGAAGGCCCGCGACAGTTGAATCTGCCTCTTACTTAAATCATGTTTGGAGCGTGTATGCTTATGGACGGCGCGAGCGAATGGGAAGATTTCAGTCTTCCGGGTTATGGCGACGGCAATTTTAACTTCAAGGGGCGTCTGTTCGCGGATTTTTCCGATGTTGACAGAAGCAGCGGGGAAATCTCGCGTCTGCGCCTGTTTTATACGGAAGAGCGCAAGGTGGTGTACCAGATAGTCTCCGGAAGCGGTGAAGAAAAAGAACGCCGGATCTATGTGCTGACTCTGGAAGATCAGATCTGCCATGTCGATAACGGGCGGCAGAGCCTCACCTTGCCCTCGGACAGGATTCTTCCCCTGGCCTGCAGGTTGTGCGGCCTGGACAACATGCTGGAAAACGAAATGCAGGCCGCTCTGCGGGAAAGCCTGCGCCTTCTGGGCGCCGCCTGATTATTACGCCGCGCCGCGGCTCCGCAGGCATATCCCTGACGGCGCTCTTCTTTTTTATCCAAAAACATTCACAAATGGTTTTTTTTTGTATAATGTAGTGCATAATAAACAGGAGTCACTCTATGCCGTACACGAAAAAAATCATTAAATCCCGCGCCACCAGTAAAGTACGTTTTACCCTTGAACCGGAGTACGCCAACGGGTATGACACCGTTTACCTTGTGGGGGACTTCAATAACTGGAGCGAAACCTCCCTGCCCATGAAGAAGAAAAAAGACGGCTCTCTTTCCGTGGAACTGGAACTCCCCAACGGAGAGAAGTTCAAGTTCCGCTATCTTTCCTCGGAAGGAGTCTGGTTCAACGACCCCGAGGCCGAAGCCTATGAACCTTGCGCTTTTTCAGGCGCGGACAACTGCGTGCTGTGGGTTTGAGCCGGCGGCCGTCAGGCGGCGTGATTTTCGCCTGGGCCTGACGGCCTGCCGGTATATCCCCGCGGATTGACCCGAAATGTCGCAACCTGAGGATTCGGCGGCCCAAAAAATCCTCCCCGAGGACATACGTTACGACCATTGGTATAACAGTCCCGCGGGACTCTTCGCCCTGCTGGCTCAGGAATCCATGGTCCGCAAAATGACTTCCGGCTGGCCCAGGCGCGGACATAAGCTTCTGGAGCTTTATTGCGGGGCCGGGCAATTTCTGGAGGCTTTCTGGCAATCCGGCTTTGACGTCACCGGCCAGGAGCGGAGCGCCTATCTTCTGGAAAAGGCTCGCGACCGGTTGCGGCATACAGCGGACTTCACCGGCGGGCACCCTGAACATCTTCCGTTTGACGATAAAAGTTTCGACTATGTGGTCTGCCTGAACGGGCTGGAATTTGCGGAACGCCCGCAGGCCGTGCTGGCGGAAATGCTCCGTCTGGCCTCCCTGGGCCTGCTCCTGGCCTTTCCCAACTCCTGGTCCTGGTATTCCCTGGGGCGCCTGCTGGCTGTACGCAAAGGCGCGCAAGCCGAGAAAAGCTGCTGCTCCGGCTTCAAACGCACCATCTCTCCCCTGCGGATGCACTCCTGGCTGCGCGAGGCCGGACTTGACGGCAAAATACGCTGGGGAGCCAACCTGCTCGGACCTGCCTGCACCTGGCGCATGCATAAATTTCTGGGGAGAATCAATCTCATCTCCGTTCCCCTGCCCCTGGGAGCCTTCAGCCTGGCCCGTATAGACCTGGCGCCCTCCCTGGCCGGCAACCAGCTCCTGGTAAACGTCCGCCGCCCGCTGACCACCAAAGCCGCCGCCGGAAGCACAGCCTGCGCCAATCCGGGCTTCTTCCCTCAGGACAAGCCGGCCGGCCGCGTCTCGGCGCCGCCCAGATAGGCGTTCTGTACCGCTGTATCCGCCAGCAGGGCGGCGGCGGTGTTCTCCATGGCCACCATGCCCACTTCCAGCACATAGCCGCGCCGGGCCAGCTTGAGAGCGGCTCTGGCATTCTGCTCCACCAGCACTATGGTGACTCCGGATTTATTGATGGCCCGGATGGTGTCGAAAATAAAACGCACCAGTATGGGAGCCAGCCCCAGGGAAGGCTCGTCCAGAAGCAGAACCTCCGGATTGGCCATGAGCGCGCGGCCTATGGCCAGCATCTGCTGTTCTCCGCCTGAAAGAGTGCCGGCAAGCTGCGACCGGCGTTCTTCCAGGCGCGGAAAAAGATCAAAAATCCAGCGCAGATTGTTTTTGACCACCTGCCGGTCTTTCAGGGTAAAAGCGCCCAGGCGCAGGTTTTCCAGCACGGTCAGAGTTCCGAAAACCCTGCGGCCTTCCGGGGCCTGGGTAATGCCCAGATCCACCACTCTATGACTGGGCAGGGCGTGCAGAGGCTTGTTCTTGAAAAGAATCCCGCCGGAACTGGGGCGCACCAGGCCGCTTATGCTCATGAGAGTCGTTGTCTTGCCGGCGCCGTTCGCTCCCAGAATGGCGACAATCTCGCCCTCCTCCACCCGCAGGTTCAGGCCGTGCAGAACCTCAACATTACCATATTTTACGTGTAAATCGCACAGCTCAAGATACATACGGCCCCCGGAGGCTTGCGGAAATCGCTTCCCTTAATTTTCCAGCAAATTGTCCGCGCCCAGATAGGCTTCGATTACCCGCCCGTTTTTCTTGATCTCCGAAGGCAGGCCCGTGGCTATGACCGCTCCGTACTCCAGCACAATCAGGTAATCGCATATTTTCATAACCAGGTTCATATCGTGCTCAATAAGCAGCACGCTTATGCCCGTGCCGCGAATCTCGCGGATGAGGCCGATAAGATCCTGGGTTTCCTGATCGTTCATCCCTCCGGCCGGCTCGTCCAGAATAAGCAGGCGCGGGCCTGAGGCCAGAGCCCGCGCTATTTCCAGAAGACGCTGCCGACCGTAGGAAAGATTTTTGGCCAGGTTGTCGTATTGTTCTTCCAGACCTACAAAGGCCAGCTCTTTCACCGCTGTCTCCAGAGCCGCCTGTTCCTCGCGCCGCTGCCCCGGCAGATGGAACATGGAAGCTAGCAATCCGGAACGCATGCGGCAGTGACAGCCGGAGAGCACGTTCTCCAGGGCGCTCATTTCCGGAAAAAGACGTATGTTCTGGAAGGTGCGGGCAATGCCCATTTCCACTATTTTATGCGGCAAGAGCCCGGTGATGTTTTTATTTTCAAAAATCACCTCTCCCTCGTCAGGCTTGTAATTCCCGGTAATCAGGTTGAAAACCGTAGTTTTCCCGGCTCCGTTGGGACCGATGAGCCCGACAATGCCCCCCCTGGAAACCTCAAAGCTCACCTCATCCACGGCCACCAGACCGCCGAAGCTCTTGCTCAAACCTCTCAGACGCAGAATGGACATCAGGCCTGTTCCTCAATCATGTCTCCCGGCCCGCGGGCAGGCTTGCCCGCGTCCGCTCCGGCGTCCGTCCCGGCCGGATATCCGGGACTGGCGGAGAGGGAGATGCCCCGCCGCGCGCCGGAGCGCGCGGCGATGCCGCAGGGAAAGCGCCCCAGGTACGGCCGCACCTTGTAAAAGCGGCGGCCGGGAGGGATCAGCCCCTGGGGACGGAAAATCATCATGGCCACCATGGCCGCTCCGAAGAAAAGCAGGCGGTAACTTTGCAGTTCCCGAAAAATCTCCGGCAGGCCGGTGATCAGAAAAGCCCCCAGAAGAACGCCGGGGATGCTCCCGGCTCCGCCCAGAATCACAATGGCGAAAAGCAGCACGGATTCGCTGTAGGAAAAAGACTGGGGCGAAACCGTTTCGATCTTGGCGGCGAAGATCGTGCCGATCATCCCGGCCCAGACCGCCCCCAGAACAAAAGAGGCGAGTTTGTAATGGGAGGTGTTCACCCCGCAACCCTCGGCGGCCAGCTCATCCTGTTTTATGTAATTCAGCGCCCGTCCGAAGCGGGAATTCTGAAGCAGATAGAAAAGCAGGATGGTGACGGCCCCTATGCTCCAGATAAGATAGTAAAAATGCGCCGGGCTGAACACTTGGAAACCGAAAATGGAAATGGGATTTATAATCAGAAGACCGTTGGAACCGCCTGTGAGCCCGAAAATATTGTTGACCAGGGCTATGCGCACTATTTCCACTATTCCTATGGTCACCACCAGAAGATAATCGCCGCGCAGATGAATGATGGGCCGCGCCACCACCAGGGCGAAGACTCCGGACATAAGCCCGGAAAGAGGCAGAGTCCAGAGTATGGGCACGGCGAAGCGGGTGGAAAGAATGGCCGTGACGTATGCGCCCACGGCGTAAAAAGCCGCGTGCCCCATGTGAAAAAGACCGCAGTGCCCCAGAATGATGTTCAGGGAAAGCCCCAGAATGGCGTAAATCCCCATATCATTGAGCAGATTTGTCCAATAGGGGCCGAGGATCCGCGGAAGAGCCAGCATGAGGATAAAAAGAGCGCCCAGACCCATTATGCCCGCTGGTTTGGGAAGCCGGCGCACGATCATATCTTGTCGGCCACCCTTTCGCCCAGCAGTCCGGTGGGCCGGAAAATCAGAATCACGATCAGCACCAGAAAAGCGAAAGCGTCTTTCCAGGCCGGAGCCACATAAGCCGCGCCCATAGCCTCGGCCACTCCCAGGAGAATGCCGCCGAGCATAGCCCCGGGAATATTGCCTATGCCTCCTATGATGGCCGCGGTAAAAGCCTTCAGGCCGTATAAGGTCCCCATGTCGTAGCGGATCTGCCCGTAATAAAGCCCCAGGAGCATGCCGGCCGCTCCGCCCAGGCCCGGCCCGATCATAAAGACCAGCGAGATGATGCGGTTCACGTCTATGCCCATGAGTCTGGCCGCGCCCTGATCCGTGGCCACCGCCCGGATGGCCGTGCCGGTTTTGGTCTTGTGGATGAAAAGATACATGGCGAGCATGAGCAGCACCGAGGCCAGAAAAAGCAAAATGCGCATCAGCGGTATATCCAGGCCCAGAACGCTCAAAGTGATGGTCACGCGGGTTTCCTCAGGATAAACCTGATAGTTGGGCCCGTAAAACAACATGATGGCGTTCTGCAGAAAAATGGAGGCTCCCAGAGCCGAAACCACAGCGGCCAGACGGTTGGACTGACGCAGGGGGCGGTAAGCCGCGCGCTCCAGCACGAAGCCGCTCAAGCCCACCAGACCAGTGATCATGGCGAAAATAATCAGCACGGCCGGAAGCGGGCCGAGTATGCCGGAAAGGCCGAAAGACAGCAGCAGGGTCATGCCCAGATAGGCGCCCAGGGTAAACAGCTCTCCATGCGCGAAGTTGATGAGCTTCAGCACTCCGTAAACCATGGTGTAGCCAAGGGCGACCAAGGCATAGATGCCGCCCACGGCCAAACCGTTGCTGAGTTGTTGAAAAAATTCAATCATGGGAACATCTTCGCCGGGGCGGCGCATTCCCGCAGAGGGAAGCGGCCGCCGCCCCGGATTGAATTTGAGGGATTATCTGGGCTGCAAAACAAACTCGCCCTGTTTCCCCACCCTGTACAGGCGGTAGAGATCGCCCACGCGATCTCCCTTGTCGTCAAAGGAGATTTTTCCGGTAAGCCCGTCAAAGTCCTCCAGATATTTATGCAGATAGACGGCTATTTTTTCCGGCTCCGTTCCCACGGAGGAAATCGCCGCCACAAGCACCTTGAAAGCGTCGCCGGCAATGACCGACCAGATGGAACTGGGCATGGTCTTGTACTTGTCCTGATAACTCTTTATGAAATCCTTGGCGGACTGGGAGTCCAGATCCGCGGGCATGGGCGGGGAGATGAAGTAAAAACCCTCAACCGCCGCCGCTCCGCCTATTTTCACAAGATCCGTATTATTGGTGGCGTCTCCCCCCAGCATGGGGACATTCCAGCCCATATCACGCATCTGGCGCCGCAACATGGCCGCTTCGGGATAATAGCCGGTGAAAAAGATCACTTCCGGGTTGGTGTTTTTAAGACGGGTAAGCACAGCGCTGTAATCGCGCTCATTGGGCTGCAAGGCGTTATAAAACACCAGATTTGTCCTGCCTCCCTTGCGCAGCCCTTCGCGGATCTCATCGGCCAGACCCACGGCATAGGCGGTGCTGTCATGCAGAATGGCCACCTGCCTGTGGCCCATCTTGTGCAAAGTGTCCACAGCCACCACGCCCTGCTCGTCGTCACGCGGGCAGGTGCGGAAAAAGCGCTCGTAGCCCTTCTCCGAAAGGCGTATGGAGGTAGACCCGGTGGCTATCTGCACTATGCCGTTGCGGTGGTAAATGTTCTGGGAAGCCTCGGTCACGGCGGAACCGTAAGTCCCGATCACGGCGCACACCCCGCTGGTGGAAAGGCGCTGCGCGGCCAGAGCGGCCGTGCGGGCGTCGCTCCCGTCATCCTGCACCACTATTTCAACCTTGGCGCCGTTGATTCCCCCCGCCTTGTTCACTTCTTCCGCCAAAAGCTCGACAATGCGGCGCATGTCGGCGCCTTCGCTGGCATAAGCCCCGGTAAGGGGAGCCATGAGGCCGATTTTTACCGCGGCCCCCAGAGCCGTGCTGTTCAAAAGACAGATTAGGCCCAGACATATGAGAAAAATCTTTTTCATAGCAACTCCCTGACAAAATAGTTTGCCGCCGGCCGCCGGGTCCCCGGCCTCTCCGTGCCCTTTCAGGGCAGGCCCGGAACAAGGTTTCTGGCGTCTGAAGGCGTCCATGCGTTAACTTGTGGCAATTTGCAATAAAAAGCAACATCATGGATGGAAAATCCGCAAAATAATTTTACCGGCATCTTGCCTCCGTAAAAATTGCATACTATCACAAAAAAATATTGAAAGGAAAGCCCCCGAAGCCTGCCGGCAGGGAGCGATATTGAGGCATGAACAGCATCAGCATAGGCCAGGCGGAAGCCGGACAGAAATTGTGGCGTTTTCTGGCGCGGAGGCTGTCCGTGCCCCGGGCGCAAATTTACCGCTGGCTGCGCAGCGGAGAACTGCGGGTAAACTCCGGGCGCAGCAAGGCGGAGAGAATACTGCGGGCCGGCGATTCCATACGCCTGCCGCCGCAGGCCGTGCTCCTCTTTCGGGACGGGCTTGTCTCCCGAAAAACCCGCGACGGAGGACTGTGCCGGCTGGAACAGGAAGCTCTGGGCGGGGATCTGCGCCTGATCCACCAGGATGACGCCATCCTGGCCCTGGACAAACCCGCCGGCCTCCCGGTGCAAGACGGGAGCGGACAGAACTCCAGCGTGGCCGGGCGTCTGGCCCTGGCCTGCCGCGATGCCTTTCTCTTTGTGCCCGCCCCGGCCCACCGCCTGGACAAGGCGGCCTCGGGACTGCTCCTGGCCGGAAAGACCCACCGGGCGCAAATCTACCTCCACCGCCTGTTCCGCGAAGGCAAAGAGGAACTGGAAAGAGATTATCTCTGCTGGGTAAAGGGCCGCTTCTCCTCCCTCCTCCCCGCTTCCCCCGCCGGGGCCGGACCAGCGGCGGCAGGCTGGCCCTCTTTCATCCTGGAAGACGACATTGCGGGACGCGGGGCGGAAGGACGCTATACTTTTCTGGCCTCGCGCCGCCTGCCCGGCTTCGGCGAAGTATCCCTGCTGCGCGTCCGGCTGCTGACCGGACGCAAGCACCAGATACGCAAGCAGTTGTCCGCGCGCGGCTTTCCGCTGGTGGGCGACCGGCGCTACGGCGGACAGGAATTCCCGCGCCTGCTTCTGCACGCGGCGCATATACGCGTGCCGGCCGGAGATTCTCTGGGACAGAAAATAGAAGAACTCACCCTGGATTCCCTCCCGCTCTGGCCGCCTCCTTTCGAGCTTGCGGCGGAAACGGCGGAGGCGGGAGAGCCCCGTGCCTGAAACTCCCCCGGAAAAATCCCTCTCCCGGCGGGATCGCCTGCTTCTGGCCTTCTGCAGGCTGGGGCCGGCCGGGTTAAGCCCCAAAGCCCCCGGAACAGCGGGCTCGCTGACCGCAATACTCCTGGCCCCCTTCTGCTTTCTGCCCCTGCCCCTGCCCTGGAAAATATTCCTCCTCCTGCTGCTTTTTATCCTGGGAGGACTGGCCTGCGGCAAGGCGGAAAAAATACTCGGACAAAAAGATCCGGGAGAACTGGTCATTGACGAGCTTCTCGGGCAATGGCTGAGCCTGCTGCCCTACGTCCGTCTCCCTCCGGAAGAGCTGCTTCTGGCCCTGGCCCTGTTCCGCTTCTTTGACATAGTCAAACCCTGGCCGGTCAAAGCCTCCGAAAACTGGCTCCCCGGAGGGTTCGGGGTTATGCTGGACGACGCGCTCGCCGGCTTGTACGCTCTTCTTCTGCTCTATTTTTACAAAAGCCTTTAACCCAGGCGGAGGATTCCCAAGAGACGCGCCCCTTTTGGAAATCCCCTTTCGGGGTCAAGGGGCGAAAGCCCCAGAATTAGCTTGACTAAAGCTTGATTTTTGCCATTTTATAGCAAAACGTCGGGAGTGTGTATATGATTCGCGTTGTCAGATTCCGCTCTTTTTTGTCAGTCTCCGCTTTGCTGCTCCTGTTCGCGTCTTCGGCCTGTTCTTCTTTGCAGGGGCTGCTTCAGGACGACAACAAGCCGGACTATTTCTATTCCGAATTCGAGGATATTCCCATACCCAGGCAAATGGACGACTGTACGGAGACCAATGTCTTTTCCTCCCGCAACAATCTCAAGACAGGGGTGCAGGTCTTCAAGGGGAGGGTTGAAGCCGGCTCTCTTCTCCGCACCATACAGACCTATATGGACAGGGAAGGCTGGGTTCTGCTGGCCTCCACGCGCGGGAGCAATTCTCTGCTGCTCTTTGACAAAGGGGAGCGCTATGCCGTATTTCACGTGCTGGACGGCAGGTTTTATACTGAAATGCAGATTTATGTGACCAGCAAGCTGGCGGAGCCTCTTTCCGCGCCCTCCGCAAATTCCCAGATCCTGAATCAATGAAGGCTTGAATGGAAGCGCACTTTCCCACCGCCTTCTTTGAGGGTAAAAAGGTCCATCTGGGCGTCTGCGGTTCCATTGCCGCCTACAAGGCTCTGGAACTGCTCCGGGCTTTGTGCCGGGCGAATCTGCGGGTGACGGTGACCCTCACGGAAGCGGCGGCGCGTTTTGTCTCCCCTTTATCCTTCCAATCTCTGGGGGCGGAGCGGGTTTTCACTTCCATGTTCGCTCCGGCCGGAGCCGCTCCTCAGGACAGCCCGCTTTCCTCCCCTTTCGGGCATCTCGCTCCGGGAGCGGAAGCGGACGCCTTTGTAATCGCTCCGGCCAGCGCCACCACTCTGGCCCGCCTGGCCTGCGGGCTGGCCGACGACCTGCTGGCCGCGCAGGCTCTGGCCTGGAGCGGTTCCCTGCTTCTGGCTCCGGCCATGAACCCGCGCATGTGGAACAATGCCGCCACGCGGGAAAACTGCGCCACGCTTGCCCGGCGCGAGCACATTATCCTGCGGCCGGAGCAGGGCCGGGTCGCCTGCGGGGAGGAAGGAGAGGGCAAGCTCCCGGATTTACGTCTTATTTATCTCCATTGCCTCAAGGCGCTCAGTCCGGGGGATCTCTCGGGCAAGAAGGTCATGCTCACTCTGGGGCCTACGCGCGAACCCTGGGATGCCGTGCGCTTCTGGAGCAACCACTCCAGCGGCCGCATGGGCGCGGCCCTGGCCGTATGCGCCTGGCTGCGCGGGGCGGAGGTCTACGCTCTGTGCGGGCCTGTGGCTCCCTGGCTTCCGCCGCGGATTAACCGTCTGGACGTAATCACCGCCGCCGATATGCTGTTTCAGGCCGAAAAGCTCTGGCCGGATATGGATATGGGCATTTTCACCGCCGCGGTCGCGGATTTTGCCCCTGAACCCTTTGGCGATAAAAAATTCAAAAAATCGGGGCAGGAAGCTTTCAGCATTTCCTTCTTTCCCAATCCGGACATTCTGTGCAAGCTGGGCCGGGTGAAAAAACCTGGGCAACTTATAGTCGGCTTTGCGGCGGAAAGCGAGCGTCTGGAAGAAAATGCCCGGCATAAGCTTGACTCCAAAAATGCCGACCTGATGGTTGCCAATCTGATCGGAGTGCCTGGTTCCGGATTTTCCGGCACCTGCAACACGGCTCTGATCCTGGATCGCAAGGGCAGGCGGGAATCCCTGCCCACCATGCCCAAGTCCGATCTAGCCTGGAGGATTCTGGATTGGCTGTCTACCCTGTAGGCCTATCTCCGGACTTGCAGCCCTGGCACAATGCGGGCGTGAGCTGGTTGTATTTTCCGGAAGCCGATGAACCGCGCTCTCTCCTCGGGCATGTCCGGCCCGCCCCTTTTCTACGCCGCGCTTCTCAGCCCCGGGAGAAGGAGGAGCCTGCCGCGCCGGCCGGGGCCGGCTCCTCCGGCCTTAAAATCACGGAAGACACCTTGCCTGAGCCCTGGAAAAAAATTTTGGCGCGCCTTGCCCCGGCGCCGCTCATCTGGACCTATGTGGAACTGGGCTGGGATCTGCTGGTGGAGGGAGACGCCCGGCGCAGGGAGCTTTTGCGGAAGCTTATTCTGGGACTGCGTCTCAGGCAGGGCAGCAGCGCCTTTCTGCCGCTGAAGGTTCCGGGAGCCTCTCCTGAGGAGGCAGCCGGAGAGAAGGATGTATTTTCCTGGTTTCTGGAGCGTCTGGGCGGCAAAATCGTGATTCTTCTGGGTAAGGATACTCTGGAACAAAGCCCTTACGCCGGCCTGGGTCTGACTTATTTCAGAGAAACCCTGATTCGGGGCAGAATCATCCTTAGTCTGCCGGGCTTAAACGAACTTTCGGAGGACGAGGCGAAACTGGAGGCAACCCTGGCCTACCTGAGCTCTTCCGCGAGTATAGCGCTGCAGAGGATGCCTCATCCGGCCGGGAATCCGCCTCTTAATGGCCCATGAGGCAAGAGTTTAAAAGAAGTCTCCGAGGCAGAGGTGCGTATGCGTATTTTGATCACCGGCGTTGCCGGTTTCATAGGTTTTTTTCTGAGCCGCAGATTTCTGGAAGAAGGGCGTCAGGTTTGGGGCATTGACAATCTTTCCCCCTATTACGATCCTGAACTGAAAAAAGACCGCCTCTCCGCTTTAAAAAAACATAAGCGCTTTTACTTTGAGAAACTGGACTTGGCTGACGCCCCGGCCTTGAACCGCCTGTTTGCGGAAGGGAACTTCACGCATGTGATCAATCTGGCGGCGCAAGCCGGAGTGCGTTACAGCGTAATCAACCCCGCGGCCTATGTGCAAAGCAACCTGCTGGGCTTTGCCAATCTTTTGGAATGTTGCCGCCATTATCCGGTGGAGCACCTGGTCTACGCCTCTTCCAGCTCGGTATACGGCCTGAACGCCAAAATACCCTTCAGCCCGAGGGACGCGGTGGGGCATCCCGTGAGCCTGTACGCGGCGACCAAAAAGGCGGGGGAACTCCTGGCGCATTCTTACAGTCATCTCTACGGGATACCCTGTACCGGACTGCGTTTTTTTACCGTCTACGGACCTTGGGGGCGCCCGGACATGGCCTACTTCTCCTTTACCCGGCGCATTCTGGCGGGAGAGCCCATTCAGCTTTTCAACCAGGGGAAAATGCGGCGCGATTTTACCTATATCGGCGATATTATCCGGGGCGTAGCCGCCTGTGTGGAAAATCCGGCTGAAGCCGATGCGGAGTGGAACCCTCTTTCCCCGGCCCAGGATTCCAGCTCCGCCCCTTACAGAATATATAACCTGGGCAACAATAACTCTGTGGAGCTCGAACGCTTTGTGGCCGTACTGGAAGACGCGCTGCGCCTCAAGGCCGTAATTGAATATCTGCCCATGCAGCCCGGAGACGTCCAGACGACTTTTGCCGATATAGAAAGCAGCTCCAGAAATCTGAATTTTACTCCTGAAGTCAGCCTTGAAGAAGGACTGCCGGAATTCGTGCGCTGGTACAAGAACTACTACCGCTGCTCCTGAAACCCGGAAATTCCTGAAAACTGTTTCATGTGAAACACGAAAAAGTCTAAACTTTATTGACATAAGGTCGGACTTTTTTTATTGCTTTCATGTTTCATGTGAAACAAAAAGCAAGTTTCCGGGAACAGAGCGTCCTGCGGAAAAAGCCGCCGGGAGAGCTTGCTGAAAGGCGCCATTAAACTCAACCCTGCATAATTAAAAGGAAAAAATGTGGCCAGAATCATTGCGATTGCCAACCAGAAGGGCGGTGTGGGCAAAACGACCACTGCCATAAATCTGGCGGCCTCTCTGGCGGTTATGGAAAAAAAGGTCCTGCTGGTGGATTGCGATCCCCAGGCCAACGCTAGTAGCGGACTGGGGCTGGAGCACCAGAAACTTAAAGAAAACCTCTATACCGTCTTCTTTTCTCCGGAAGAAGCCCCTAAAGCCGTTCTTTCCACCAGCATACCCTTTCTTTCCGTTCTTCCTTCCTCCACGGATCTGGTGGCGGTAGAACTGGAACTGGTAAAAGAACTGGAGCGCGAAAAATTTCTGGAGGAAGTTCTGAAAAATATTGAAAGCGATTATGAGTATATTCTGCTGGATTGCCCCCCCTCCCTGGGACTGATTACTTTAAATTCATTGTGCGCGGCCAAGGAACTTCTTATTCCCCTGCAATGCGAATTCTTTGCTCTGGAGGGCATTGTCAAACTCATTCAAACCACGGAAAAGGTAAAAAAACGCCTGAATCCGCACTTGCATATCCTGGGCGTTGTGCTGACCATGTATGACAGCCGCAATAATCTGGCCCGCCAGGTCAAAAACGAAGTGCGCAAATATCTGGCGGATCAACTTATGGAAACCGTGGTGCCGCGCAACGTCAGGTTGTCCGAAGCCCCCAGTCACGGAAAATCCATTATTCATTATGATGTAAAATCCAAAGGCGCCGAAGCCTATCTGGCCCTGGCCAAGGAAGTTATTTTGCGTAAACCGCCCAGGCCAAAGAGCGGCAAGGAGTAAAGACAAATGGCTGCAAATCATAAAGGGCTGGGCCGCGGACTGGATGCCCTCTTCCAGAATGACGCCGACAAGGCGAAAACTCCGGCCCAGGCGCAATATCTCTCCCTGGAGGCTCTGAAGCCGAACCCCAGGCAACCGCGCCGGGATTTTGACCAGGGATCTCTGGACGGCCTGGCTGAATCCATACGCAGCCAGGGCATGCTGCAGCCTATCCTGGTGCGCCCTCTCGGATACGATCATCCCGGAGAATATGAAATCGTCGCCGGAGAACGGCGCTGGCGGGCCGCCAGATTGGCCGGCTTGCACGAAGTTCCCGTGATAAGCCGGGAACTTTCCGATCAGGAAACCCTGGCCGCGGCCCTGGTGGAAAATCTGCAGCGCGAGGATCTGAACCCGCTGGAGGAGGCCCTGGGCCTGCGCCGGCTCAAGGAGGATTTTGGGCTGAGCCAGGAGGATCTGGCCCGCGCTCTGGGCAAAAGCCGCAGCGCCATAGCCAACAGCCTGCGCCTGCTTCATTTGAGCGGCGCGGCTCAGCAGGCCCTGAAAGAAGGAAAAATCAGCGCCGGACATGCCAGAACCCTGCTTTCCCTGGAAAACTCCGGGGAGAGAGACTCTCTCCTCGGCCGCATTCTGGCGGAAAAGCTCAATGTGCGCGAGGCCGAAGGGCTGGCCGCCCTGCAAAAAACCGCCAGAGCCAAAAGCTCCCTCTCCCCGGAGGATGAAGACAGGGAATCTGAAGGCCGGGACAGCGCCGCTCCGGAGGAAGAAGCGGAAAAGCCGGACTCCTCCCTCTCCGCCTCCCCGGCCAGGGCCAGACTTCCTCAGAGCGCCGTTCTTCTGGAGCTGCAGAGCAGGATGGAGGCCAGCGTCTGTCTGCCCGTCAAAATCAGCGGCGGCGAAGGCCGGGGCAAAGTGAGCATAAGTTATTCCAGTAAAGAGGAATTGGCGCGGCTGCTGAAAAAAATCGGCATTCAGGCGGAGTTTTAAGGTGGATGCCCTTTCGGATTCTTTTGCCCCGGAGCGCATACTCTCCTGCCTCCCCCGCCTTGAGGGAAGCGAGGTGCTCATTCTGGGCGACGTGATGCTGGATCAGTACCTGCTGGGTGACGCCGGGCGCATTTCACCCGAGGCGCCGGTACCGGTGGTGCTTATTGAGGAAGAACGCTTCATGCTGGGAGGAGCGGGCAACGTGGCCCGCAACGTCAGCGCTCTGGGAGGCCGGCCTAAACTCGTCAGCGCCTGCGGCGACGGGCAGCACAGCGAAAAATTCTTTCGGATCCTGAGCCGGGAAGGAATCAAGGCGGATATAATTACCCTTCAGGGCCGGCCTGTAGCCACCAAAACCAGAGTCATGGCCAGAGGGCAGCAGCTTCTGCGCATAGATCGCGAAGACTGCTCCCCTATGGAAGAAGAGGACAGTCGGCGCGTTCTGGAAAAAATCGAGGCCTCCTGGCCGGAACAGGGGGGGGTGCTTGTCATTTCCGACTACAACAAGGGAGTCGTAAACAAAACTGTCCTGGAGGGAATACATAAAATCCGCAGGCGCTACGGGCAGAAAAAAGTGCAAATCCTGGTGGATCCCAAAACCCGCAATGTTCCGCTTTACAGGCGGGTTGATCTCCTCACCCCCAATACCCAGGAAACAGGCGAAGCCGCCGGTTTACCCGTGCGCAGCAAAGAGGAGATCATTGCCGCCGGACAGGCTATTTTCAGAAAAATCCGCTGCCGCCGGCTTCTGACCACTTTGGGCCCCGGAGGCATGGCTCTGTTTCAGAGCCCGCAATATATACTGCACCTGCCCACAACCGCCAGAGAAGTCTTTGACGTAAGCGGAGCCGGAGATACGGTCATCGCCGCTCTGGCCCTGGGTCTGGCCTCGGGCCTGGATATGACCGAAGCCTGCATAATCGCCAATTTCGCCGCCGGCAACGTTGTGGCCGAAGTAGGCGCGGCCACTACCAGCGTCCTGAAAATAGCCGAAGCCATAGCCGGCGTCCGGACAATTCCGTTGGAGCGCTGGCTTTGAAAAGGCGGCAGGGCGGAGCGGGCAGGCTCAGGAGCAGCGGCTGAAGCCGCAATCCGGGCAAAGATAGCAGCCTTCGACAAAACGCAGGGGAGCGTCGCACTCCGGGCAATAGCTGCGCAAATCCCCGCCGGCGGCGTTCTCCGGGCGCAGATAGCTGTTTTCCAGAACCCAGGCTATGGCGTCGGGGATGGAGCGTATCTGTCCGTCGGCCTTCCCCTGCTGAAATACCGGCATATCTCCGCCTATGCCCTTTATCTGGTTGACGATATCCCTGACTTCTATGCCGGAACGCAGGGCAAGGGAGATCAACCTCCCTATGGCCTCGGCCTTGGCCATAGTGGAGCGTCCGGATTTGCCGATGGTGGCGAAAAGCTCAAAGGGTTTCCCATCCAGCTCGTTTATGGTCACATACATTTTGCCGTGCCCCGTATTCACTTTCCGGGTAATGCCGCGGACCACGTCCGGCCGCTCGCGCACCGCTCGCTTATCGATTTTTTCCGCGTCCGCGCTCCGCTTTTGGCCGGTTCCGCCGGCATAGAGCACCTGGGCGCTTTTACAGCCGTCCCGGTATACAGTGACGCCCTTGCAGCCCAATTCATAGGCCAGCCAATAAATGCGGGCGACCTCCCCAACTCCGGCGCTGTTCGGCAAGTTTACGGTTTTGGAAACGGCATTATCGGTATACAGTTGAAAAGAGGACTGCATACGCAGATGCCAGGAAGATTCTATATCCATAGCTGTGACAAAGACCCGGCGGAGATGTTCCGGAACTTCGTCAAGGGAGGCCAGGCTCCCTTTTTCAGCGGCTTTTCGCAGGAGTTCCGGAGTCTTGAGCCGGTGGCGCTCCAAGGCCTGTTCAAAAAAGGGGTTCGTCTCCGTCAGATTTTCATTATCCATCACCTTGCGGCTGAAGCTGAGGGCAAAGAGAGGCTCAATGCCGGAGGAACAGCCGGCGAGAATGGAAAGAGTCCCGGTGGGGGCTATGGTGGTGAGGGTGGCGTTGCGGAAGGGGCCGAGATTTTTTTCCCTGAAAAACGACCGCTCGTAGGCCGGGAAAGGCCCGCGCTCCAGAGCCAGCTGCCCGGAAGCTGCCCGGCTTTCCTCCCTGATAAAGGACATGACCTTTTCGGCCAGATTCAGGGCCTCCTGGCTGTCATAGGGAATCTCCAACTGATAAAGGAGATCGGCCCAGCCCATGACTCCGAGGCCGATTTTACGGTTGGCGCGCACTTTTTCGCTGATCTGGGGCAGGGGAAAGGAGGAGGCGTCCACCACATTGTCCAAGAAACGAACGGCCAGATGGACGCAACGTCTGAGCTCGTCCCAGGCTATGGAAGAAAGCTTAGCCGCGGAATCTTTGCCTCCGGAGTCTGTACCGTCCTGGAGATAAAAGCGGGAAAGGTTTATGGAGCCGAGGTTGCAGGCCTCAAAAGGCAGCAAGGGCTGTTCTCCGCAGGGATTGGTGGACTCGATTTCACCCTGATCCGGAGTGGGATTATCGCGGTTTATGCGGTCGATGAAGACAATGCCGGGATCGCCGCTCTCCCAGGCCTTCAGGATCAGGAGGTCAAAAACTTCTCCCGCGTTCAGTCTGCCGCTTTCTTTCCCTGTAGCCGGGTTCAGAAGGGCGTAATCCTCCCTCCTGCCCGCCGCCTGCATAAAAAGCTCGGTCAGGGCCACGGAGAGGTTGAAATTGTTGAACTCCCCCTCGCGTTCCTTGGCCCGGATAAAATCGAGTATATCCGGATGATCGACGCGTAATATACCCATATTGGCGCCCCGCCTGGTTCCCCCCTGCTTGATCTGCTCTGTGGCGGTATTGAAGATGCGCAAAAAGGACAAGGGGCCGGAAGCCACCCCGCCGGTGGTCCCGACCAGGCTATCCCTGGGACGCAGGCGCGAAAAGGAAAAGCCGGTGCCTCCGCCGGATTTGTGAATCATGGCCGCGTATTTGACCGCGTCAAAAATTTCCTCAATGGAATCTCCCACCGGCAGGACAAAACAGGCGGAAAGCTGTCCCAACCCGGTTCCGGCGTTCATCAGCGTGGGGGAATTGGGCAGAAATTTCCAATCGGTCATCAGCGTATAGAATTCCACAGCCAGATCCCCGGCTTTAAAGGGGGAACGCGCGTATTTCCCCTCTTCTCCGGCAATGCTTGAAGCCACGCGCCAGAACAAGTCCCGGGCATCCTCCAGAGGCTCTCCGTCCTTTCCCTTTCTGTAATAACGCTTGGCCAGCACAACCGCGGCATTGGGATTCAAGGATACAGGCTTTAAATTGACAGGTTTCTCCATCTGAAATTCCTCTGTTCTCCGGAAAAGATTCCGTCCGGATGAGCGTCTTAAAGTTAAAATGCTTAAGATCCGCGGGCAAAACCCTGTGGAGCGGATATACCTTTTAAGCCTTTTTAAGCTCCACAGGCAAGTGCAGCGCCTCCGCCTTATAAATGAAATTTTTTGCACTTTTGTGCAAAAAAACAGAAAAGCCTGGAGCTTCCCTGAATATAACTATATAAAATAAATAAATAATATTATTTCCAGCATAGCTTTTGCTAGATGGATTAGACAAGCCTTCCGGTGTAATTCAGAAAAGCCGGACTTGAAACTGGAGAAAATAAAATGAAAAAACGCACAGTAATTATTTTTGCCTTGACAGTGGCCATGTTGACGGCGCTTCCCCTGTTGTCCCAGGCCAGACCGTGGCGCGGAGAAACGGAATCCGACGGCCCGGCCTACGGCTGCGGCGGACCCGGAGCCTATGAAGAAGGGGAAAGAGGCGGCCGGCTTCCTGACTTCACGCCGGAACAGGAAGCGGTTCTGGGTAAAATCATGGAAGCTTTCCGGGAAAAAGAGCGCGCTCTTTACGGCGATCTCGCGGCCAAAAAGATGGAACTGGATTACCTGGCCGATAATCCCAAAACCGAGCCGAAAATGATAAGTTCCCTGGTCAATGACATAAAGACGCTGCGGGACAAGCTTTTTGATCTGCGTTCGTCAACAGCCGGAACCATGCAGAAGGATCTCGGGCTCAAATCCAGACAGGCTCAGGCTTTGCTCGGCGGCGGAAAGTTCTTTCCGGGCGGGCACAGGCACGAATTGCGCGACTGCGATTACGGCGGCCGGGATTGGAGAGGCCCGCGGCACAGATAGGACGCGCTTTGTTTACCAGGCAGGCGCCCCCACGGATTCGCAGGTCCGCGGGGGCGAATTCACTTATTTACTGATTTCCGCTGAAATCAGTAATAAAACCGATCAACTCCGTTACCGGGCGAAGAGAATTATTATGGCGGTAAAGACGGACTTCCAGCAGTTTTGTACCCCGCGCGGATGAAATCTCGTCCACCTGAAGGGAAATACTCTCTCCTTCCAGGGAAGGTGGGAGGTCCTTTTGTGAAAAGCTCACCCACCATCCTTCAATTTCATACTCCCAGGCAAGGGTAAAATTTTTCGGGAAAGGGAAGTTCTGCAACAAAAGAGCCTTGAGATCGTTGATGGACAAGGTTCCATGGCTTCTTCCCCCGGCGTTGAGATAAACTCCCTCTTCGTTGCGCATGACCAGGGGCAGCGAGAGAAGGCGCCTTGGAAATTCCGGCGGATCAGCCTCCGCCTGCCTGAAAACAGGCTCTCTTTGTTTTTTTTCAGAAATGGAAAAGAAAGACTTCAAGAAAAGCAATTCCTGCATAATTTTACTGAAAAATTCCTCGCAGGAAAGATTTTCCTTCCGCATATACTCCGCCTTTTCAGCGTCAAAGCCCTTAAGCCCGAGATCCGCGAGCATATATTCCAGCCTTTTCATATATTCCAGAATGGACTTCTGCTGCTGATGCAGGCTGACAAGGCTTTTGGTCATGCTTCCCAAAGCCGCCGCCACGTTGCGGTTGAGCTCGGATCTCAGCCCGTTGCGCTCGGAATCTTTTCTATCCTCCGAACTTCCTTTTTCACGGGAAAACCACTCGAAATCATCTTCCAGACGCAGGGAAATTTCCTCGACAGACATGCCGGAAGCGAACAAATCGCGTATGCGCAGGGCCACGGCCGCGGCTTCGGGAGCGAAACGAATGGGCTTGCCCTGGCTGGCCACGGGAAAACAACCTGGAAATTTACGCCTGTAACTCTTGATTGTTGTCTCGGAAACACCCGTTTTTCTGGAAATATCCTTGTGCGTAAAAGTAGTTTCAGCCATATAGAGCTCCATTTAGCCGGCGGGAATACCTGAGAAAAAGTAAAGTAATCGATAAGTATATCTAATTTTTTTTTTATAGCTTTTCAAGAGTTTTCAGGGTAAATTATACTATTAAACCCCAGGCGGCGGCAGTCTCAGGCAGTCTCAGGCCTGGACATGGGGCAGGAAATTCCAGCCCGGCGGCTTAAATTTATTTTTTTAATAAATACAAGTTATTACCTTATATATTAACAAAAAGACGAACAAAAAGGTTTAAAAAGTAAAAAAAATTCCAGGAAAGGCGAAATTTTTTTCATATCTCCGCCTGAATAAAGAAAAAGCGTTACTTCAAATGTAACTTATTATTAAAAAAATATTTACAAAAATTAAGCTATTAACTTAAATACGACCAAAGTTTCAAAACCTTCTTCAACTACTAGGGAGATTTATATGTATATAAGAGTATATAGAGAAGATATTATCGAAGGTTTGCAAAAGGCCTCCGGAATTATTCCCGCAAAAAGCGGAGCGGCTTATTTGCGCTCCATCTGGATCAGAGCCGAAGGGGAGAAGGTTGAGATCATAGCCACGGATTCCAGTGTCGAATTCAGGGGAACTTATACTGCAGAAGTTCTTGAGCCAGGTCTGGTGGGAATTCAGGGCAGGGATTTCGTGGAATATATACGCGACCTGTATCCTGGTCAGATTTCACTCAAGGAGGACAAGGAATCAGGTAATCTGATCATCAAGCAAGGCGGGCACAGCGAGCGCAAGATGCCTGTGAATGATCCCCTCTGGTTCAATGCTCCCTTGGATTTCCCTGACGACAAGACCCGCGCCCCGGCCATGTGGTCAGGGGATTTTATTCAGGAAATGCTGGAAAAAATTGTATATTGCATCAGCGACGACGAGGCTATGGAAGCTATTTCCTGCCTGAATATAAAACCTGTGGGCAATGGGAAAATAGACGTGTGCGGAATGGACGGCAGCCGTTTTGTTCTGCTCGGCGTCATTCACGACGATTTACATGCCCTGCTTCCTCCGGAAGGCATGCTTATTCAAAAGAAATATCTGGCTGAACTCAAGAAATGGATAGGCGGCGGCGAGGTTGAACTTAGTCTCGACGACAGGAGAATTTTTTTCAGGAGCGGAAAGCATAACGAAATTTTCAGCCTTCCTGTTTCATCTTATAATTATCCAGAATATACGGCTTTCATGTCCAAACTTAAAGACAATCCCGATCTTTCCACCCTGAGTCTCAAACGCAGGGAAATAAGCTCCTCTCTAAAGAGAATGCTGGGTTTCAACAAAAGCAATACCAACCGCAGCGCCTTTTACGATTTCAGCGACGCTTCCTCGGGAAAACTTTCCATTTCGGCCAAAGACAGCGAATCAGGCGAGGCCCTTGAAATAATAGACGTCACCTATGAAGGAAATATAAAAAATATATCCTTCAACACCTTGTCCATCCTTGAGGTCATTTCTCATTTCAATTCTGAATCCTTGAACCTGGTGATGAGCGGGAACGAAGGGCCTTGCGGCATATCCGGGGGTGACGATCCCGGTTACACCGCCATTATAATGCCTATGAAAATAGTGGATGAAGTTTATTATAAAGAGGAAGATGTTAAATGAGTGATTTGCCTAAAGAAATTGATACAGAAAAAAATACTGAAAAATATGACGCCAGGAGCATAACTGTTCTGGAGGGTTTGTCCGCGGTGCGTAAACGCCCCGCCATGTATATAGGCAGCAGCAACGCTCAGGGTCTTCATCATCTGGTTTACGAGGTGGTTGACAACTCCATAGACGAGGCTATGGCGGGATTCTGTTCCAGAATAAACGTGCGCATTCATCTTGACGGAAGCTGTTCCGTCTCGGATAACGGGCGCGGCATTCCGGTGGATATGCATCCCAAGGAGGGAATACCGGCTTTGCAGGTGGTAATGACCAAACTGCACGCCGGAGGAAAATTTGACCATTCCTCCTACAAAGTTTCCGGAGGTTTGCACGGAGTTGGAGTTTCCTGCGTCAACGCCCTTTCGGAATGGCTGGAGGTTATTGTTCTCCGCGACAATAAAAAATATTTCCAGCGTTATGTCCGCGGCGTTCCCGAAACAGAAGTTCTTCTTCTGGGAGAAACCGAAGGACGCGGCACCACCGTGCGCTTTCTTCCCGATGAAGAGATATTTGAAACAACGGATTTTTCTTATGAAACTCTCCGCAAGCGACTGGAGGAGCTTTCTTATCTAAACCGGGGTCTGGAAATAGATTTTCACGATGAAAGAAGCGGAGAAAAAGACAGCTTCAGATTTGACGGCGGCATTGAGGAGTTTGTAAAAAATCTGAATTCCGGTGAAAGTCCCATTCACAGCCTGGTTTACGCCGAAGGGGAAAACCAGGGCGTCATGGTGGAATTCGCGCTGCAATATAACGCCGCCTATAAAGAAAACGTGCTCACCTTTGCCAACAACATACGCACCAGGGAAGGAGGAACGCATCTGGTGGGTTTCCGCACGGCCATTACCAGGGCCATTAACGTCTACCTTAAAAATTCTTCCGAACTTTCCAAAAAGTATAATAAAATAAACCTGTCAGGAGATGATGTGCGGGAAGGTCTCACCGCCGTTGTTTCCGTAAAGATACCCGAACCGCAGTTCGAGGGGCAGACCAAGACCAAATTGGGCAACAGCGAAGTGACCGGCATTGTATCCACTGTGGTCTATGACAAGCTGAACTCTTTTTTTGAGGAAAACCCCAAGGACATAAAACAGATCATCCAGAAGGCCAGCGATGCGGCCGTGGCCCGCGAGGCGGCCCGTAAGGCCAGAGAGCTGGCCCGCCGCAAAGGGGCTATTTTCTATAATTCCCTGCCGGGAAAGCTGGCTGACTGCCAGAGCAAGGACCCCTCTGAATCCGAGCTTTTTATAGTGGAAGGGGATTCCGCCGGCGGCTCCGCTAAGCAGGGGCGCAATCCCAGATATCAGGCCATACTGCCTTTGCGCGGAAAAGTCCTGAATGTGGAAAGAACACGTTTTGACAAAATGCTGGCCAACAACGAAATAAAAAACCTTATTACCGCCATTGGCGCCGGCATAGGTCTGGTCGGCGGGGAATCGGATATTGATCTTTCCAAGCTCCGTTATCATAAAATAGCCATCATGACCGATGCCGACGTGGACGGAGCGCATATCCGCACTCTTTTGCTGACCTTTTTTTTCCGCCAGTACAGGGAACTCATCGACGAAGGCCACCTCTACATAGCCCAGCCTCCCCTGTACCGCGTGCACAGCAAGCGGTTTGAAAAATTCATAAAGGATGACGCCGAGCTTAATTCCTTCCTGCTGGAGAGGATCAGCGGCGATATAAGAGTGCTTTCCTCCAGCGGACGCGAATTTACCGGCGCGGAATTGCGCCGCCTGTCCGGCATGCTCGAAACGGTGAAAAAACGTATGCGCGAGGCGGAAAACGCCGGCATAGCCCCCGTGCTCTTCCTGGCTTTCCTGGAATACAGGGATAAAATCACGCCTGAGCTTTTCCGCGGCGGTTACGAAGAGGATTTGTCCAGCTTGCGCTCCTGGCTGGAGGATCGCTCTTACGCCTTCAGCCTGGAAAAACAGGAAACGGAGTTTGAAGAACTGGCCTTCATTCTTCTGGAAGACAAAAACGGCAGGCAAACCCGTCTTGGCCTTGAATACTTCAGATCTAAAATGTATCTGCAATCCAGGCAGATACGCCTGGACCTGCTGGAAGAATGCGGTGACTTCACTTTCACTCTCTGGAGCGGCGAGCAAAGCCGCGCCGTATCCGGAATCTTTGCATTGAACGAGGCCATTTTTGAAGAAGCCGTCAGAGATGTGAATATCCAGCGCTATAAGGGACTGGGCGAAATGAATCCGGATCAGCTCTGGCTCACCACCATGAACCCTGAAAAGCGCAATCTGCTCCAGGTCAGGGTTGAAGACGGCGAAGAAGCCTCCGAAGCCTTTGAGCAGCTCATGGGAGACCGGGTAGATCTCCGCCGGGAGTTCATTGAAAGAAACGCCTTGAACGTGCAGGAACTGGATATATGACGAAAAAGCTTTTCCCCGGAATAAACAAACAAGGTGCAAGCCGTGTCTGAAGAACAGAATCAAATCAGCATCGAAAAAGAGCTGCGCAAATCATATCTGGAGTATTCGCTTTCCGTCATCATCGGCCGGGCCATTCCCGACGCCCGCGACGGGCTGAAGCCGGTACACCGGCGCATTCTTTACGCCCAGAAGAAGATGTCCAATTACCATTCCAGCCCGCATACCAAGTCCGCCACGGTGGTGGGAGAGGTAATGGGCAAATACCATCCGCACGGGGACGCGTCCATTTACGACGCTCTTGTGCGCATGGCCCAGGATTTTTCCATGCGGGATCCCCTGGAAGACGGGCAGGGCAATTTCGGCTCCATAGACGACGATCCCCCGGCGGCCATGCGTTACACCGAGGTGCGCATGACCCGTCTGGCCGAGGAGTTTCTGAGCGATATAGACAAAGACACGGTGGACTTCCGCCCCAATTTCTCCAACACCCTTAAAGAGCCGGAGGTTCTGCCCTCCAGGGTTCCCAATCTGCTGCTCAACGGCTCGTCGGGCATAGCCGTGGGCATGGCCACAAATATTCCGCCCCATAATCTGGGAGAATTGTGCGACGCCCTGATTCTGCTTCTGGACCATCCGGACTGCCGGAGCGCGGAGCTGATGACCCATGTCAAAGGCCCGGATTTCCCCACGGGCGGCTTCGTCTATGTGGGCGGGGGACTGCGGGAGGCCTTTGAAACGGGGCGGGGCTCCGTGAAAATAAGGGGCCGCATTGAAGAGGAAACCCGCGGGAAAAGCGGAGAAGCCCTTGTTATCCGTGAAATTCCCTATGGCGTGAACAAGGCTGAACTGGTCAAAAAAATCGCCCTTCTGGTCAACGATCGCAAAATTGACGGAATCACGGATGTGCGCGACGAGTCCAACCATGCCGGCATACGCGTGGTTCTGGACCTGAGGCGCGGGGTCATCCCGGAGATCGTGATCAATTCCCTCTACAAATTCACTCCCCTGGAAATGTCTTTTGGCTACAACATGCTGGCCGTGGTCAACAACCGGCCGCAACTGCTCACGCTCAGGAGCGCCCTGAAAATTTTTCTTGAACACAGGCGCGAAGTCGTCATCAGGAGAACGCGCTTCGATCTCAAGGAGGCCGAAGGAAGAGCGCATATTCTGGAAGGCCTGCAAAAAGCCCTGGATAACATCGACGAAGTGGTAAGCCTGATCCGCTCTTCAAAAAGCCCGTCCGAGGCCGGAGAAAGGCTCATTCTGCGCTTTGCCTTCAGCGAGGCCCAGACCCAGGCCATTTTGAACATGCGCCTGCAAAGACTAACCGGTCTGGAACGGGAAAAATTACTGGAAGAATATAACGATCTCCTTAAAAATATTGCTTATTTCAAATCCGTTCTGGAGCAGGAGGAAGTGCTGCGCGGGGTCATACGGGACGAGCTGAACAGGATTAAAACCGGCTTCGCCACGCCCAGGCGCAGCGAGATTGTGCGGGAGAACCTTGAAAGCATAGAGCCCGAAGATCTCATTCCCGACGAGGAAGTCGTGATAACCCTCTCCCGCCGCGGCTACATCAAGCGCACCACCTTGGACAGCTACCACCAGCAGAAGCGCGGCGGCAAGGGAATTGCCGGTCTGCATACCGGCGAGGACGATTTTGTGCAGGATATGCTCACCACCTCCAGCCACCGCTATTTGCTGGTTTTCACCAACCGCGGCCACATGCACCAGATTAAGGCCCATCAGGTGCCGGAAGGGAGCCGCACGGCCAAAGGAGCGCATATAGCCAACCTTCTGCCTCTGGAAAAGGATGAGAATGTGGCCACAATTCTGAGCGTCCGCGATTTTACGCCGGAAAAGTCCTTTCTCTTCGCCACCAGAAAGGGCATGGTCAAGCGCTCCGAAACCCAGCTCTACGCCAGAAACCGCAAAGGCGGCATCCAGGCTCTGGGGATGCGCGGAGACGACGAGCTTATCGCCGTGCGCGAGGTGGATGACGACAACCACGTTGTCTTGACCACGGAGCAGGGCATGGCCATACGCTTCACCTGTCCGGAGGTGCGCTGCATGGGCCGCGCCGCCGCCGGGGTAAAAGGCATAGCCCTGCGCAACGACGATCGCGTGGTCTCCTGCGTGACCATGCGCAAGGATGACAGCTCGGCCGCCATTATGACCGTATCCGCCAACGGCTACGGCAAACGCAGCAAAATGGAGCTTTATCGTCTCCAATCCCGCGGAGGGAGAGGCGTGGCCAATTTTAAAGTCACCCGGAAGACCGGCCGGGTGATAGGCTCCATGATGGCGGCGGACGGAGATTCCCTGCTTCTGCTTACTTCCGCGAACAAAATAATCAGAATAGCGGTGAAGGAAATAGCCCATCTCGGCAGAGCCACCCAGGGAGTGCGCCTGGTTTCCCTGGACGAAGGAGGGCAGGTGGTCAGTTTTGATCGCGTGGACGACAACAATGTTTCCGCCGGGAATGAGATTTAGGTGCGACAGTTTCTGCTTTTCACGTTGTGCTTGTCACTTTCGGCCGCGCTCTCCGGCTGTCCGGACAAAAGAGGGGATGAGCCGGACGATCTCTCCCTGGGCCGGGAGCATATGCTGAACCGGGATTTTATGGAGGCGGAAAAGTCTTTTGAGCGCTATCTGCGCGTCAACACCAACGGGAAATATCGCTGGGAAGCCTGGAACGAATTGGTGGAGCTGGCTCTGAACGTGCGGCACGACCGCAATGCGGCCATAGAGCTTCTGCTGGCCATGCGGCAGGAATATGAAACGCTGCTGGAATCCGGGAGCGTTGCCGCCGATCCCGCCCAGACGGAGCAACTGCGTTCCCACCGCCGGCTGATCCTGGACAGGCTGGCCTACCAGTACGAACAGAGCCGCCACTATGAAGGCGCGCTGGATCTCTGGGGCTCCCTCATCAAGGACCCGGAGGCTCCTCCGCTGCAAAAGGCGGAAAGCCTGCGCAACCTTGCCCGCATTTATCTGCGCCGCCTGGAATTTGAGTCATCCAGAGACGTGCTGGCCCTGTGCGCGGAAATGGAGATTCCCCAGTCCGCCAAGTTCGAATGCCAGTACGATCTGGCCGATCTCTACATGATCATGGGCGATATGGACGCGGGCATCAGAACCCTGCGCGGTCTCCTGGAGCAGGGGAATATGGATGACGACAAGAGGGTGCTCTCCATCTTCATGCTGGCTGACGCCCTGGAACAGCAGGGCAACCGGGAAAGCGCTCTGGGTTTGTTCGAAACCATACGCTTCAGTTATCCCAATGCCCGCGTGGTGGAAACCCGCATCGAATATCTGAAGAACAGCAGGAAAGAATAAACCCCGATGCGCATCGTCTTTTTTATACCTCCCCTCAGCCGCCCCAGCGGAGGCCTGGCCGTGATTTACCGGATGGCGGAACTGCTGGCCGGACTTGGGCATGAGGTGCTCCTTGCCGGCATGAGCCGGGCCGTTCACGCCGCCCCGGCGGAAAGCGCCCTGCCTTTTCTGGATTGGGACAAGGCGGATCTCAAACCCCGGGATGTCTGGTGCGTGCCTGAAAGCTGGCCCAACGCCCTGGCCCTCGGTTTCCGTTCCGGGGCCAGAACCCTGGTCTATGCGCAAAACTGGGTTTTCATGCTCGGGAATCTCCCCCCCGGAGCCAACTGGAGCGATCTCCCCGTGGAATACATCGCCGTCTCCCAGCCGGTGAGCTGGTTTCTGGAAAAAATACTGGCCGTGCGGGTAAAAGCGGTTTTGCCTCCTTCCCTGCTGGACTGTTTTTTCACAGTGGAGCGCAAGCCCTCCCCGGCCGTCCCTGTCCGGGTAGCCTGGATGCCGCGCAAAAACAAGGCCCTGGCGGAGCAGATTCAGCGGGTGGCTCTGGCCTTGCTGCGCCAGAGTCCCGAAGCTCCGGAAATTCTCTGGGTGCCCCTGCGGGATCTGGCCCCGGAAGAGGTGGCGGCCCAACTGGCCTCCTGCCATATTTTTCTCTGTTCCTCTCTGGCCGAGGGTTTCGGCCTCCCGCCTCTCGAAGCTATGGCCGCGGGCTGCGTGCCTGTGGGCTTCGCCGGTCTGGGGGGCTGGGAATACATGCGCGGCAGCGCCCTGCTCCCCTGCTGCCGCCATTGCGTCCCTCCCCTGCCTCTGCCGGAAAGACCCTGGGGCGCCAACGGATTTTTTGTTTCCGACGGCGACGTGCTGGGAGCGGGGCAGGCCCTGGCCGGGGCGGCCCTCCTGGCTGCTTCCGCCAGTCCCGTCTGGAAAGATCTCGTCGCGGAAGGGCGCAAAGCCGCCGGCTACTACAGCGGCGCGGCCATGCGCCGGGGGCTGGAAAATCTGTTCAGTTAGGGGTAAGGCGGATTATGGATAAAGAGTCGCTGGAAATTATCGAGCGTTACGTCCGTGACGGCGCGGCCGCGCGGGAGCGTTTTTTTGCCGAAAAGAGCCGGGAGCTGGATAGAGCCGCCAGGATGATTGCCTCTTCCCTGGCGGCCGGAGGGAAGCTTATGCTTTGCGGCAACGGGGGGAGCGCGGCTGACGCGCAGCATATGGCCGGGGAATTCGTCAACCGTTTTTTGCTGGATCGCCGGCCTCTGGCCGCTCTCGCCCTGACCACGGACAGCTCGGTTATTTCGGCCATAGGCAACGATTTCGGCTATGAGCAGATTTTTGCCAAGCAGATTCTGGCTTTGGGAAACCGCGGCGACGTTTTGCTGGCTATTTCCACTTCCGGCAACAGCCCCAATATTTTGCAAGCCCTCGCGGCGGCGCGGGAAAAAGATATGCGGAGCATAGGCCTGACCGGCGGCCGGGGAGGAGCCATGGCCGGGCAGTGCGATCTGCTTCTGAACGTGGAGCACGCCTGCACCCCTCTGGTGCAGGAAACGCATCTGGTGGCGGAGCACCTGCTCTGCCTGCTCTGCGATCATTATTTGTAAGGAGAAAGTATATGCCCATATATGAGTTTCAATGCGCGAAATGCAAACACAGGTTCGAGGAACTGGTTTTCGGCCAGGCTGTTCCGCCTTGCCCGCATTGCGGGGGCAAGGAAAGCGAAAGGCTGATTTCACGTCCGGCGCGGCGTTCTTCTTCCAAGAGCGGAGAGGCGCAGGCCGGAGAAGAGTACGGCGGAGGCGAACACGGCGGGGGCTGTTCCTCCTGTGCCGGCGGGAACTGCTCCTGTTGCGGGCATTAAAACCCTGATGCGCAATTCAGGCAGGAAAATAGTTCTCGCGACCAGGGGGAGCCCTCTGGCCCTGCGTCAGGCCGGCGGGATCAGAGACCTGATCCGGGAGAAATATCCCGGCTTTGAGCCGGAGCTGGCCGTGGTGAAAACCAGGGGAGATCTTGTGCAGGACAAGCCTCTGGCCGCTCTGGGCGGCAAGGGGCTTTTCGTCAGGGAGATTGAAGAGGCTCTTTTGCAGGGGCGGGCGGATCTGGCGGTGCATTCAGTCAAGGATCTGCCTGCCGATCTGCCTCCGGGCCTGGTTCTGGGCGTGGTTCCGCCGGGGGAAAGCCCGGAGGACGTTCTGCTTTCCGTCAATTACGCAGGGCTGGAGGATTTGCCGGAGGGAGCGCGCGTCGGCACCGGCAGCCTGCGCCGCCGGGCGCAGTTGCTGGCCCTGCGTCCGGATTTGCGTCTTCTTGACTTGCGCGGCAACGTGGATACACGTCTGCGCAGGCTGCGGGAAGGCGATTTTGAGGCCGTTGTCCTGGCTCTGGCCGGTCTCAGGCGTCTGGGGCTGCGCGGGCCGCGGGAAAGCGTTCTGCCGCCGGAGATATTTTTGCCGGCCTGCGGGCAGGGAGCTCTGGGGCTGGAGTATATGGAAGAGCGCGAGGATCTGGCGGAACTGCTGGCTTTTATGGAGCATAGGCCCACCAGGCGGCGGGTGGAAGCCGAGCGGGCTTTTTTGCGCGTCCTAGGGGGGAACTGCCAGACTCCCATCGCGGCGCATACGTCCTTTCCCCAGGAGGGGACTTTGCTTTTGGACGGACTTGTGGCCTCCGCCGACGGCGTCCGCGTCATCCGCGGGAGCGTTTCGGGCAGGGCCGCCGAGGCTGAAGGTCTGGGGCGCGAACTGGCGGAGCGTATCCTTGCCGCCGGCGGAGGGGAGATTTTGTTCTAGCGGGCGATCATGGCCCGCAGCATATCCGCGCAGCCTTCGGCGCTGTGGCTCATGGCGTGCAGTTGCCTTATAAAGTGGATAAGCTGGTATATTTCCTTGAAATCCATCTCGCTGTTGAAGACCATGGGCAGAAGTTCGTTCTGTTTTCTGCTCACGACCTTGTGGTTGGCGCGCAGGGCCCGGAAGTGTTCTTTGACCGCCTCCCTTTCCACTATGTCTCCGCAGATGAGATGTATGGTGGAGGAGAGAGCCGGTTTCAGCATAATGATGGAGGTTGAGACAAGATCCAGATATTCAAGAAGTTTTTCCTGAAATTCCAGCGGTATGTTCATCTGACGCATGGAAAGCCAGTAAAGGCTGTCCTGTCCGGCATCCAGGATATCGTCCTGTTGCCGGGTGTAGGTGAAAAAAAGCACCCTGTCCACGGGCAGAAAGAGGCCGCGCGGCATATGGTTGCGTATATTGCGTTTGATGGTGTCGGCCTTGTCTTCCACCTCGCTCACTTCGGTCATAAGCGCCCGGAAGTCCTTATCCTGGAGCGCGTCGCCGTTGCGGCCTATGTAGCTTCTCATGGATTCGCCTATGAGGTGCATGCCCCTGGCGATTTGCCGGTAATGCTCGATCAGCCCGAACAGGGGGGAGTAATTGGAAAACATGCCGAAAAAGGAGAGACGGCCCATTATTTACCTCCGCCATAAGGCGTTTTTCATAAAAATAAGCGACTCAGAACAAGATATATAACAACAGAGCTCACGCCCGCAATAGGCACGGTGAGCACCCAGTAGAGGACTATGCGGCTTAAGGTGCGGAAATCCACCGAGGCGAATCCCCGCGCCAGCCCCACTCCCACCACCGCTCCCACGGAAGCGTGGGTGGTGGATATGGGCAGTCCCAGGTTGGAGGCCAGCAGCACGGTGGTCGCGGCTCCGAAGGCCACGGAAAAGCCTCTGGAATTGTTGAGCCTGGTGAGTTTTTCTCCCACGGTGGCCATTACCTTCCTCCCCATGAGCAGCGTGCCCAGGGCTATGCCCAGGCCGCCCAGGAGCAGAAGCCAGAGAGGTATTTCCACCTGGGAAAACATCTGCTGGCGGCTGGCTATGAGATAAATCGCGGCCGCCGGGCCCACGGCGTTGGCCACGTCGTTGGCGCCGTGGGAAAGGGCCACATAGCAGGCCGTGCCGGTCTGCATGTGCCGGAACAGCTCTTCCACCTGTCTGGTGGGCGAAGCTTTTTCCAGTTTTTTCCCGCCGATGAAACGCCGGAAGAAAAAGGGCCAGGCCAGGGAGCTGAGCATGAGGACGAGCAGCATGATCCCCAGGGCCACAAGGACGCCGTCAGCCCCGGAAAAGCGCATTTCCTTGCCCAGGGGGGTCTTGTACATAAAGGAAAGGATCACTATGTTCAGGGTCAGGCCGAGCCAGATCGGCGCCCAGCGTCTGGCCGCCATGAGCATGCTCCGGCTGTAGAGAATGTTTTTGCGGATATGCGTAAAGACAAAGTGGGATATGACCCCGCCCAGCACGGGCGAAATCAGCCAGGCCGCCGCAATGCCGGCGAACACTCCCCAGCGCACCGAGCCCGGCCCGCCTATGACCACCCCCATGCCTATAATGCCCCCCACCACCGAATGAGTGGAGGAGACGGGCAGGCCGGTAAAGGTGGCCACAAGCACCCACAGGCCGGAGGAAAGGAGCGCCGCCAGCATGCCCACCATGAGCTGGCGGTGGTCCGCGATCCTGCCGGAGTCGATAATCCCGGAGGCTATGGTGTTGGCGACTTCCGCTCCCAGAAAGATCGCGCCCAGACAGTTCAGGACAGCGGCCATCACCACCGCCTGGCGCAGCGTGACCGCCTTGGCACTTACCGCCGGAGCCATGGCGTTGGAAACGTCGTTGGCCCCCATGCTGAAGGCCGTGAAAAAACCGGCAAAGGCGGCCAGGCCCATAATAAGCGCTGTAGTATCCATCCCCCAAGGCTATAACTTCCGGCCGGACGGGCTGTCAAAAGAAAATAACGGAAAGATTAAGGAAATATCACCGGGAGAAGCATTTCCCCTGCCGGGTCCGGGGAGCGGCTCCGGCTGCCGGCGGCATAAAAATCTTGACTCCGGACATGGCCGGGAATACCTTACCGCCAGCCTTTTTTGTTAAGGTGCGCCAGGTAACATCACGAATTTTTTAAAACGTATCAATGGAAGTTTACGCCCGCATGACTGAACAATCAGAGGAGAAAACCGCCTTTTCGGCAGATAATGAAATCAGGCTCCCGGCTTCTGTTCCGGCCTCCCGGCTTCACGCCTCCCTGCCGCCGGAGCGCATACCCTTTGCCGGCAGTTGGGAGATAAGCCTGAGCCGCAGGCAGAAAGCCCCGCAGCCCCGCGCCCTGGCCGCCCTGGAACTGGCCATGCGCATCAGGGACCCCGGCTACAACGTCTATCTGGCCGGCGAGGTGAACCTGGGCCGCACTTACATGCTCAAGGATTTTCTGGGTTCCTGGGCCAGGAAGGGAGCCGTCCCCCCGGATCTGGTCTATGTGAACAACTTTGAGGACGCCGATTCCCCCCTGCTCCTCAGCCTGCCGCCGGGGCAGGGGCAGAGGCTCAAGAGCGCCCTGGGCAAGGCTCTGGCCCGCATACGCAAGGAACTGCCCCTCCACCTGGAGCGCGACAGCTACGCCCAGCGCCGTTCTTCCCTCATGGGCAATTTTCAGAACAAAAAGAACCTTCTCTTCCGGGATATGGACAAGGTGGCCGGAACCCAGGGCTTCAAGCTGGACCTGGACGACAACGGAACCATGTCCCTTTACCCTCTGCTGGAAGGAAAACGCCTGAGCGAACAGGATTTCGACAACCTGGACCCCGTGACGCGGGACAGGCTGAAACGCAAAAGCGATAGCCTGGCCGGAGCCATGCACGGCTATCTGCGCAAGCTGGGCCGCATGGAACAGGCCTTTATGGAAGGGGAGCGCTCATTGGCCAGAAACGCCGCCTCCGAGCTCATCAGCTCCATTCTGGGCCCTCTGGCCGAAAAATTTCTGCAATCCTGCCCCGGTTCCCTGCCGGAAAATTATTTTCAGGCGCTGCAAAACGATATCCTGGAAAATCTGGAAAGCCTCCTGCCCCAGGAACACAACGCCCCCGGCCAGCCCCCGGACGGCCCCCCCTTCGACGACGTGGCGCGCCGCTACGAGGTCAACGTCTTTGTGGACAACGGGCGGGCCTCCGGCGCGCCCATAGTGCTGGAAGACAACCCCACCGCCGCCAATCTTCTGGGCTGCATCGAGCGGGAATCGGAAATGGGCGCCCTGATCACGGATTTCACCCTGATCAAGGCCGGAGCCCTGCAACGGGCCAACGGAGGCTTTCTGGTGCTGCAAATGGAAGATCTCGTTCAGCACCCCCAGGCCTGGGAAGGGCTGCTGCGCGCCCTGCGTTCCGGACAAGCCAAAATGGACGACCCCGGCGAGGGCGACGGAGTCAAGACCAAAGGGCTGCGCCCCGCCCCTCTGCCCCTTGACCTCAAGGTCATCCTCATCGGCGGCGACGAATTGTACGAATTTTTGCTGGCCACCGACTCCCGCTTCAGCAAATTCTTCAAAATCAAGGCCCAGATGGCCGGACACATGCCCCGCGACTCCAGAGGCATACGCGTCTATCTCCGGCAGATCCGCTGCATCATCGCGGAGGCGGCTCTCCCCCACTTCGACCGCGAGGCCCTGGCCGGACTGGTCGATTTCGGCTCCCTCCTCCTCGAAGATCAGAAAAAGCTCTCCCTGGAGTTCCCCCTGCTGCGCGAACTCATGCTGGAAGCCTCGGCCCAGGCCCGCATGACCGGAGACGAAAACGTGGGCCGCTCCCACCTGAACGCGGCCCTGGAGGCCCGCGAGTTCCGTCTGAACCTCGTCGGAGAGCAGTTTCTGGAGGAATACGACCGCAAGCTGATCAAGCTGCGCACCAGCGGTAGGGAAATCGGCCTGGTCAACGGCCTGGCCGTCACCGGCTACGGCGACTACGAATTCGGGCTGCCCCACCAGATTTCCTGCACCGTGGGCGTGGGCCACGGCGGCATAGTGGACCTGGAGCGCGAAGCCCAGCTCGGAGGCCCCATTCACACCAAGGCCGCCATGATCCTCAAAAGCTACCTCGTGGCCCAGTTCGCCCGCAAAAAACCCCTCATTCTCACCGGCAGCATCTGCTTCGAGCAAAGCTACTTCGGCATAGAGGGCGACTCCGCCTCCGGCGCGGAACTGGCCGCCCTGCTCTCGGCCATAGCCGGCGTCCCGGTCAGCCTCAACCTGGCCTTCACCGGTTCCCTGAGCCAGTCCGGAGAAATCATGGCCGTGGGCGGAGTCAGCCGCAAGGTGGAAGGCTTCTTTGAAGTCTGCCGCCGCCACGGCCTCACCGGAAACCAGGGCGTCATCCTGCCCAGGGACAACCTGGATCACCTCATCCTCAAAAAAAACGTGCTCCGGGCCGTGGAACAGGGCCTTTTCCACATCTACCCCGTAAGCCACATCCGCGAGGCCATGCCCCTGCTCACCGGTCTGCCCTGCGGCAATATGCGCAAAGACGGTTCCTTCTCCCCCGGTTCCCTCTTCCAGCGCGTGGATCAGCGCCTGACGGAACTCTCCCGCCTGGCCCTGCGTTCCCGTCCGCGTTAGGGCATATCAACGGGAATCAGGCAGGGCGCGATTTTCATGCTGTGCAACACAGCGCGGAAAAGTCCGCAAAATTTTCCGCTAAAATTCTTACCTTGAACCTGTTAAGTGGTTATAGCGGGATAATGAATGTGATGACATCTGATCCGGCACGGTTGTTGCACACACACAACATTAACTCCGCCGTATAACGCGCTCTCCGCAAAAAGCAATTTAAGGAGCGGCGCGGATTTTCCGTTGCTTTCCATCTGCATACCCACCCGCAATAGGGCCGCCTTTCTGGATGCCACCCTGGCTTCCCTTACCCGGCAGACTGTCTTTCAGCGCACGGATGAGGTGGAAATAGTCGTTTCCGACAATTTTTCCAGCGACGCCACCTCCGGAGTCATAGCCGCCTTCAAAGAGCGATTCCCCACAAAAATCATCTCCCTGGGCACGAGGGAGCCGGTTGACCCCAACGCCAATTTCGCCCTGACTCTGGAAGCCGGGCGGGGCCTGCTCCGCAAACTGCACAACGATACCTTGCTGGCGCGGGACGGTTTTCTGGAAGAATTCCTCGGCCTGATCCGGCAATATGAATCCCAACGCCCGCTCCTGTTTTTTCCTAACGGCCGGAGCATCAAAGAGGCCCGCGCCGGGCTGACCCAATGCCGCGACCTGGATGCCTTTGTCCGCCACGTTTCCTTTTATTCAACCTGGATCGGGGCCTTCTCCCTCTGGAACGACGACGTTCCCGTCCACGCTCCCCTTTTTCACCGGGCCGCCCATCGCTTTGTCCAGACGGAAATACTCTTCCTCTCCCTGAGCGCCGGCCGGCCGGTTGTGGTTTGCGACCTGGAGTTCGGAGAAAGCGCCGAAGCGCCCAGGAAGCTCGGCAAAAAACATATGGAAAGCGTCTATTTCGCCGAATACCTGCCCCTGCTGCGCCGGGCCGCGCTTGCGGGGTATATCCGGGAGAGCACCCTGCAAAACGAAATCCGCAGATTCTGCGTTTTGTACTATGTGCCTTGGTACCACAAATTGTCCGGGGGCAAGTTCAGCTCCCAGTTTTTCCGCGATTTCCGCTTCATCCGTGATTACGCTCCAGGTTTTCACTATTACGCGGCCTGCCTGTTTTACCTCTTGTTCTGCCTGGCCGGCCGGACAGTCAGAAAACACAGGAAACTGGCCCGGAAAATACGGAGCTGCTTCTGAGGCGCTCCCTTAATTCCACGGCCAGCCGTCCGGGAAGCGCGGCGCGTATTTCGTCTGTAAGACGTTTCCCGGCTCTGCCGGGCCTTATATTCCACGGTCGGATTGGGGTATGGACTTAAAGAAATTGGGCTTCAGGATTAAATATTTCAGAAAGAAGAGGAAGTTGACTCAGGACGAGCTGAGCTACGCTTCCGGCATGAACAGTAAACACCTGAGCGAGGTGGAAAGGGGAACAGTCAACATATCCATTCAGAATCTGGACAGAATATCCGAATCTCTGGGGCTTCCCCTGGCGGTGCTGCTGGATATGGAACCTCGGAGATCAAAGGAGGAGTTGTGCCTGGATATAGTGAAACATCTTGAAAATTCAAATTATGAGCGCATAAAACTCATTCACCGCCTGCTCACCCAGATCGCGGAATAGGCAAAAGTTCCTTTTTCCGGCTTGCCGAAATGCCCGGAGCGGTTTAACGTCATAATCCAAATGCGCCGATGTTCCAGACCTGTTTTCGCCGGGCTGCGCGAGCGCGCCCGGCACGACCCCCGCGCGGCCTCGCTGCTGGCCCTGGCTCAGGTTATTCATGGGCGGGCCGAGGGGCAGGCCGCTCTGGATCGCTTGCTTTCCCCGGAAGACTCCGGCTTTGCGCGGCAAAAGCCCCTTCTTCTCCCGCCCTGCGACAGGGCCCTGTGCACGGAGCTCTTTTACGGGGTGTTGCGCCACCACCTGCGCCTGGACTGGTTCCTGCGCCAAAAACTCTCCCGGCCGGAAAAGCTCCCCCCGGAATTTTTTCTGCTCCTGGAACAAGGGGCCTACTCCCTGGCCCATACGCGCATCCCTCCCCATGCCTCGGTCAACTGGGCGGTGAATCTGGCCGCCAACCGCTTCGGAGCCGGACTGGGCAAAGTGGCCAACGCCGTGTTGCGCGACTTTGCCCGCAAGCTGCGCGAGGAATACCTCAATCCGGCCTTTTACGCCCAAACTCTGGGGGAAGCGCCCGACTCCGCGGAGGCTCTGGCCCTCTTCCAGGCCGTCCCGGCCTGGATCGCGCGCCTGTGGAGCGAAAGCTACGGCCGGGAAAACTGTCTGGCCCTGCTGGCCGCCGGGCTGAAAGCCCCGCCTCAGGGAGTGCGCCTGAACGCCGCCCGTCCGGAATATCCCGCCATGAGGAAAATTCTGGAGGAACAGGGGGCCTCGCCGGCGGCCCCGGCCTGCTGGGCTCTGCGCCATTCTCCGGAGTCCCGCCCCCCTCTGGCGGATTGGCGGCGCCAGGGGTTGGCCAGCCTCCAGTCGCCGGCGGCCTGCGCCGCCCTGTTCAGCCTGGAGCCGGCGAACTGGCCCCTGCCCCTCTGGGACGCCTGCGCCGGCGGCGGCGGAAAAACCCTGGCCCTCCTCGAAGCCGGCATCCCGGTGCACAGCGCCAGCGATCCTTCCTCCGGCCGCCTGCGGCGCCTGCGCGCAGATTTTATCCGCCTGGGCCTGGATGAAAGCCTCCTCCCCAGACTCGCCCCCCTCCGGGCCGAACAAAGCGGGTTCAAAAAATGCTTCGCCTCCATACTCGTCGATGCTCCCTGCTCCGGCCTGGGCACCCTGGGCCGCCGTCCGGAAATACGCTGGCGGCGCGAAGAAAAAGACCTGGAAGAGCTCATCCGCCTCCAGGCCGCGATTCTGGAAGCCGCCGCGGAAGCCCTGCTCCCCCGGGCCGGCTGCCGTATACTCTACCTTACCTGTACCCTGAACCCGGCGGAAAACCGGGAACAGATCCGGCGCTTCCTGAATCTGCACCCCCGGTTCAAAGCGGGCGGAGAATTTCAAACCCCGGCCGCCTCCCCCCTGGGGGAATTCTTTTACGCCGCCGAACTGCTCCGCAAGGAATAAGTAATGCGAAAAAAACTTTACATCCTGTTGTTTACGGTTCTGCCGCTGATCTGGATTCCGGTTTTGCGGCCGGAGGACGGGCCGCGGGAGCTTGAAGGCACTCTGCTCTGGCTGGCCGTTCTGGGTCCGCCGGCCTATATTCTGGGTTCCGTTCCCTTTGGCCTGCTTGTCGCCCGCTTTTTCTGCGGGGTGGACCCCCGCCTGGAGGGCAGCCGGAATGTGGGAGCCACCAATGTCGCCAGGCTTTGCGGCCTGCCTTGCGGCATTCTCACCCTGGTCTGCGACGCCCTGAAGGGGCTGCTGCCCGTCTGCTCGGCCCTGTACGGGCCGGGGGCTTTTACCCCCCAGTGGGCCGGGCTGGTCGGCCTCTGCGCTTTGCTCGGGCATCTGCATTCCGTCTTTCTGGGTTTCAGGGGAGGCAAGGCCGTGGCTACTTCCATAGGCGTGTTCCTGCCGCTGTCTTTCCCCGTCCTCCTGCTTTCCGGCCTGCTCTGCCTGCTGGCCATCTGGCGTTCCGGCTATGTTTCCCTGGGGTCTCTGCTTCTGGCGGCCAGCCTGCCCGTTTTCCTTCTCATCCTGGGGCGCCTCGAGCTGCTTCCACTGGCTTTGACCGTGCTGGCCCTGGTTTTCGTGAAGCACCGCGAGAATATCAAGAGACTCCTGGCGGGCGAGGAAAAGAGTTTTCTGAAGCGGGGCCGGGAAAAAGAGCGGAAGTCTTGAGATCATGAGCCGGTGGAAGGAGCCCGCGGGTGAAACGCCGAGCTGGCTTTACCGGGCGGAGCCGTCAATTTTCCAGCACTTCCATGATCTGAATCTCGTTGCGCAGAGGATTGATTTTGCCCACGCGGACTTCCACGCGCGAGCCGGGCAGAGCGCGCTCCCCGAAAAGGGACCTGTCCCCGCTCAGCGTGAGTTCCGGCAGATGCAGGAGCACATGGGCGTTGTTGCTGTTTTCGTCAACAATGGTTCCCTCCCAGTAATGGAGTCTGCCCTTGTGTTTTTGTTCCTGCTGCTGCAGGTAGAGCAGCTTCCAGTAGCGCAGGCGGAAGCGCTGCGCCTGTCCGGCGGCTTTCAGGCGGAGGGCGAGCTGCGGCAGCAGGCTTTCCATTTCCTCCCGTTTGAGCCTGGGCTGTCCGTGGAGCAGGTAGGCGAGCACCTGGGCCTGGTTGACGAGATCCAGGTAGCGCCGCAGAGGTGAGGTGAAGGAGGAGTAAAGAGCGGCCCCCACGCCTGCGTGCGGCTTGGGCTCGACGGAAAGCCTGGCCGGGGGCAGGCCCTTGAGGGCGTGGTTGATTTCGTGGGGAGAGGTCCAGACTCCGGAGTGCTCGCGGGAGAGTCCGGCCGCCTGGGTGCGGTAAATCAGGGGGATGTCGTGGGCTTTGCCCCAGAGGGCCAGGGCGCTGTTGCACAGGATCATGGCTTCTCCCACCAGGGTGTGGCTACGCTCGTATGAAGGAGCGGGAGAGAGACGCACGCGCAATTCCCCTTCCTCGTCCCGTAACAGGCTGATTTCCGGATCTTCGCGTTCGGTGACGATGGCGCCGTTCGCCAGGCGCTTCCGGCGCAAGGCCAGAGCCAGACTGTGAGCCGCGCTGAGCCGTCCGGCCAGGCGCGGCTGGCTCTCCCCGTCCGCGGGGAATCGCGGCGGGTCTTCTTCCCCCTTGCCCAGTCCGCTCAGGAGGGCCTCGCTTTCTTCCAGGCTCAGGTTGTTTTCCAGGCGCACTCTGGACAGGGCGGGGCGCACCTCGGCGATGTTCAGATCCTGATCCAGAAAAATGTCCGTTATCAGGGCGGGGCGATCCTTATTTTCTTCAAGGCTGAACAAGTCGCAGCAAATCCCGCGCGGCAGCATGAAAAGGTCTCCTTCCGGCAGATAGAGGCTGGAGGCCCTTCCGGCCACGGCCTTGTCCAGGGCGGAATCAAAGGGCCAGGCCAGGGAGGGGCAGGCGATGGCCACGGAAACGACGCAGCCTCCGGGATCCGGCCGCAGGCAGACGGCGTCGTCTCTGTCTTTGGTGCTGGCCGGGTCTATGCTGAAAAAGGGCTCCTCCCGCTCCGGTATGCCGGGCAGAATTTTTTCCACTTCGGCGGAGAGGCGGGCGCGGTCTTCCGCGTAAGGGGCATCCCAGTCCTCCCCGGCCTCATAGCCCAGGCGATCCAGCAGATAATTGTGATGTTCCGGCAAAATTCCCCAGCCGCAGGCCAGTTCCAGGGGCAGGCAGGGGTCTTCGGCGCCGTTTTTCGCGCCTATGTTTTTGGCGATGTTTTTCCAGAGCGGATCCTGATCCTGGGCGTCGGGGTCTTCAATATGCTTAAGCAGCAGGGCGCGCAGTTCCCCGGCCCTCTCGGGCGGCGGAAAGTCCGCCTCCGTCAGGGGCGCCTGTTTGTGCAGCGAGGCGTATACCTTACGGAAAAATTCCGTGCCGTCCCGGACAATTCCGTTCAGTCTCTCCTCTCTGGCCTGCTGTTCCAGCTTTTGCTCCACCTGGGCCAGGCTGCGGACCTCAAAATAGGGCGGAGAAAATTTGAAATAGAGCTTGCGGGCCAGCATGGCCTGCCCCAGAGCGGCCAACTGGTCTATATCCGGTTCGGGCCAGAGAAGTTCGGCAAACCAGAGCACCTCCTCCTGTACCTCTTCCTCCCGGGTCAGGTTCCACAGAGCCTCCAGTTCCAGCCCGCCGGCTATTTCCTCGCGTTTTCTGCGGTGCAGCTCAAGTTTGTTCTGCATTTCGGCGCGGCTGAGCTCCTCGCCGTAGCGTGGCCCGCTCCAGGGCAGGAGGCGGTCGGCCTGGAGCTTTGTCTCCCTTTGGTTTATGGTGTACAGGCGCAGCCTGCCGGCCTGCTCTTCCAGCACCCAGGCCTGGAGCGGCCGGTTGCCCTGCATGAATTCCACCACACAGCCCCGCGCCGGAAACCCCACAAATCTTTCTGCCATGAAATAACCTTTGTTAATGCCTGAAGGAGCGTTGTCCGGTAAAGACCATGGCCGCGTTCCGTTCGTTGGCCGCCTGTATGACTTCGTAATCGCGCAGGGAGCCGCCGGGCTGGGCAATGGCGGTCACGCCCCGCTCCAGGGCCGCGTCCACTCCGTCCCGGAAAGGAAAGAAGCCGTCGGAGACCATGACGCTGCCCGCCAGCCCGCCTTGACGCTCCAGGGCGCGGTTTTCAAGCTCGGCGAGTATTTCGGCGTGTTTTTTGGACTTTGCCGCCCGCAGGCGCAGATCGTAAAGGGAAAGTCCCTGTTCGGTGAAGGCCAGCCTGTCCGCGAGCTTGGTCCGCGCCTTGAAGACGGTGAGCTCAACGCAGCCCACCCGATCCTGTTCTCCGGCTCCTATGCCCAGGGTGGCGCCGTCCGCGGCGAAAATGACGGAGTTGGAAATGACTCCGCTTTCCACCGCCCAGGCGAAGAGCAGATCTTCAGCCTCGCGGGGGTCGGGCCGGCGGGCGGCGAGGCTTTGTCCGTCTTTTTCCGCTCTGGCCGGGATAAAGTCCAGCGTGGAGCGGATGCGGTTTATGAAAGATCTCTGGAGGATCAGGCCGCCGTCGGCAAGGCTTTTGATTTCCAGAAAGGGGATGGACGCCAGCTCCGCCAGCTCCGCCAGCTTGGGCAGGCGCAGTATGCGCAGGTTTTTTCTCTTTTTAAGTCTGGCGATCACCCCTTCCTCAAAATCCGGGGCCGCCGCCACTTCGAAATAGGCGGAGTCGATAATTTCCGCCGCTGCCTTGTCCAGGGGGGAGTTTACCACCACCGCCCCGCCGAAGGCCGCGATGCGGTCGCACCAGAAGGCTTTTTCCAGGGCGCGGGAGACGCCTTCGCCGCTCCAGGCCGCTCCGCAGGGATTGTTGTGCTTCAGGATGACGGCGGCCGGGCGGGCGCTCAGGTACTGCAGGATATTGACGCCGCTGTCCACATCCGTGAGATTGATCTTGCCGGGGTGTTTCCCCGCCTGGATCATGCCCTCTTCGTCCACGGCGGAGACAAGGCCCAGGCCCGGTCCGCGCAGGCGCTCCCCTCCGAGAGAGAGGTCGCCTTCCACCAGCTCGTAGAGAGCCGCGGGTTGATCCGGGTTTTCGCCGTAGCGCAGGCCTTTGCGCTCTCCTTTCAGAGTCCACTCCCGCTTTTTGAACACAAGCCTCTGCCCGCCCAGATCCAGGCTGAGGCTTGGGGGAAAGTCCTCCCGCAGCAGGGTGGAATACATATCTTTAAGCGCCATGCTCTCTCCTTGATTGGAAGCGTCATGAGATGGCTTCTAGCACAGCCTGTCCCGCAACACAAATAGGGCGGCAATCCCGTACAGGCGCGAGGCGCGCGCACTATCCCTTGCGGTAAGCCGCAAAGCGTTATACAAGAAGCGCAGGAGATGCGGCATGGAAAGAATTCTTCTCAAGCTGGCCCGGCAGTTGAACCGGTGCGACGAGAGCTCCGTTATGGAGCTCTGGAATGTCTACGCGGGCAAGGTTGCCAGGTTTAAACCCATGCCCGGCTGGGAGGAGGACGTTCTCGTCTTCTGCATGATCCAGTCTCTTCACTGGAAGAACCAGCTTTTCAACGCCGAGATGTCTTTAAGCGCGCGCCGGGGATCCGGGCTGGAAGAAGAAAAGAAGCTTCAGGAAGAGCTGGCTTCTTTTTCCATGAAAGACCCTGTTTTCGAAGGCAAGCTCGGTCGCCGGGGTTCTTCCGGGGAAGGCGGCCCGGCCGGGGCCAGGGCCGCGTCGGGCCGGGGCAGGCGCCGCTCCTGCAGGATTATACCCTTTCAGGCCAACGAGCAGGGCGAATAAGGAGTTCGGCATGTCCAGCGTGGTTGTGGTCGGCGCTCAGTGGGGAGATGAAGGCAAGGGCAAGATCGTGGATATGCTCACCCCTGATTTTGACGTGGTGGTCAGGTTTCAGGGGGGAAACAACGCCGGGCACACCGTGGTCGCCGGAGGCGTCAAATACGTGCTGCGCCTTATTCCTTCCGGCATCCTGCATCCCGGAAAACGCTGCTTCATAGGCAACGGCGTTGTCCTTGACCCGGCTGTCTTCTGCGAGGAGCTGGAAACCCTGAACGGACAGGGTGTGTCCGTGAGCCCGGCCAATCTTTCCGTCAGCCGCAATACGCACCTGATCATGCCCTACCACAAGATGCTGGATCAAGCCCGCGAAGGCAGCATGGGAGACGCCAAAATCGGCACCACCGGGAGCGGCATCGGCCCCTGCTATGAGGACAAGGCCGCCCGCGTGGGCATACGCTTTTCGGATCTCCTGGATCCTTCCCTGCTCCGGGCCAAGATTGAAATCGCCCTGCGGGAAAAGAACGTTCTGCTGACCCATCTTTACAATCTGAACCCGGTCGGCGCGGAAAAGGTAATGGAAGCCCTCCTGCCCCTGAGCGCCAGACTGCTGCCCTTTATGGCCGACATTTCCAGCGAGATAGAGAAGTGCTGGAAAAACGGCGGGCGAGTGCTCTTTGAAGGGGCGCAGGGAACAGAGCTTGATATTGATCACGGCACCTATCCTTTTGTCACCTCCTCCAATACCGTGGCCGGCGGCGCGGCCGCCGGAAGCGGCGTGGCGCCGTGGCGGCTGGAGCGCGTCATCGGCATCAGCAAGGCTTACACCACCCGCGTGGGAGCCGGCCCCTTTCCGACGGAACTGCTGGATTCCACGGGCGGGCACCTGCGGGACAAGGGGGTGGAGTTCGGCACGGTAACCCGGCGTCCGCGCCGCTGCGGCTGGCTGGACGCGGTCATGCTGCGCCATGCCGCGCGTCTAAACGGCATTACTGAACTGGCCCTGACCAAGCTGGATGTCCTCTCCGGGCTGGAGGAGATAAAAATATGCACCGCCTACAGGCTCGGAAGCGGCGAGGATATACTCTACCCGCCCCTGGAGGAGAACGGCCTGGCCAAAGTCTCCCCGGTTTATGAAACCCTCCCCGGCTGGGGGGACGACCTGGGGGGGGCCTCTTCCGCCGATCAACTGCCCAGGGCGGCCCGCGATTACATCAAATACATCGAGACTCTCTGCGGGGCGCCGGTAAACATCGTTTCCATCGGCCCCGGACGGGATCAGACGATCTTGCGGCAATGAACCCGGGTAAAAGGCGCCGGGAGGATCTTCTCCCTGATCCGGAGGAGCTGGAAGCCCTGTTGGAGCCGGCCAGGGCCTTTGCCTTTGCTCCGCGCTTTGAGCGCCTGCGCCGGAGCATGGAACTTTTCAGTTCCGACCCGCCGCAGTGCCTGCTTCTGGAAGGCGGCAACGCGGCGGAACGCGCCAGGGCCGCCTTGTACTGGGGATGCCTGCTGAACTGCCCCGAAGCGGCAAGCTTGGAGACAGGGGAGGGCGGGAAGCGGCCCTGTCTGGCCTGCCCGCTCTGCGTCAGATTTTTCAGCCGGCTGCATCAGGATTTGTATTTTTTTGACGGAGCGGCGAAAAAAGAAGACGGGAGCCCTAAAACCATCAGCATAGACGAGGTGCGCGGCCTGCGCGGCCTGTGGGGGGAGAGCCCGCGCTCCGCCGGAAGGCGCGTGGTCATATTTTCCGAGGGGCAGGCTTTGCTGCCGCCTGCGGCCAACGCCCTGCTCAAAACCCTGGAAGAGCCGAAACCGGGCAATGTCTTTGTCCTGACTGTTCCGCAGCGGGAGAGGCTGCTGCCCACCCTGGTTTCGCGTTCCCTGACCCTGACTTTGCCCTGGCCGGATCCGGCCCGCGCGGAAGATCCGGACCCGGAAGCCCTGGCCGCGCTGGATGAATGGATCAACGCGCTGCTGGATTTCTGTCTGAACGGGGGCAAGGGCTGGATGGCGCGCACTTCCGGCCGGGGGAGCCTTTCCGCCGATCTGGCCATGCGTCTGGTGCTGCTCTGCCAGCAGGCCCTGGTTTTATCTTTTGAGGAAGACGCGGCCCGCCTCCCCCGGGCTGGCGGCCTTGTCCGCCTGCTTGAGGCCTTCAGGCCGCTGGAGCCGCGTAAGCGGCGTATTTTGTACGACCTCCTGGCCGAGGGGCAGGACAGTCTCATCTTCAGGGTCAATCCGGCTCTGGTGGCTGACTGGCTGGCCACCAGGATGTTTTTTGTCCTGGGAAACGCGGCATGAGCGGAAAAATCGGCAGCAAACGTCTTTTTGTGGGCCTGATCTGCGGCGCTTCCATGTTGATCTGCCTGGCCCTGATTTTCGGATGGGGCATTCCCTATATAGGCTTCGGCAACATCCATCCGGCCCTGCCTTATATTACCGGCAGTCTGCTGGCCCTGTCCGTGCTCGTTTTGTCCTGGGGCGCTTTCGCCCTGGTGCTGCACATACTCACCGGCTGGAGCGTTTTCGGCGCCGACAGAAGCAGGGGACTGGCCGTCAAGCTCTTTCTGCCCGTCAGTGAAGTTCTGGGGCGCCTTCTGGGCATTTCCCCCCAGGACGTGCGCCGTTCCTTCATCCAGGTGAACAACGAAATGGTTCTCAAACAACGCCGCTCCTATGCTCCGGAAAAAATCCTGGTGCTGCTTCCCCACTGCATCCAGAACGGCCTCTGCCCCATACGCGTGAGCATGGATTTAAAGAGCTGCAAGCGCTGCGGGCGTTGCGACATAGGTCAGCTCCTGAATCTGGTGGAGCGTTACGGCGCGCGTATCGCCATTGCCACCGGCGGCACCATAGCCAGACGCATAGTGGTGGATGCCCGCCCTGAAATGATCCTGGCCGTGGCCTGCGAGCGGGATCTCTCCAGCGGCATCCAGGATAGCTATCCCCTGCCGGTCTACGGAATCCCCAATGAAAGACCCTGCGGACCTTGCCGGGATACGAGGGTTTCCCTGCCGCTGGTGGAGGAGAGCCTGAAGCGTTTTATCAGGCCTGATCAGCTCCCGCCTCCCGCTCCCTCCGCCGGAAGCCCGGAGGTCGTGACCTTGTAACAGGAGAGGAGAATATGAAAATCTGCATTCTGATGGGCAGTCCCAGAAAAAACGGCAATACCGACGCTCTCCTGTCGCCGTTCGTGGAAGAGCTGGATCGGGCGCGGTGCGCGTACAGCCTTTTCCGGCTCTATGACCTGAAGATCGCGCCCTGCATCGCCTGCCGGGCCTGCCAGCAGGACTGGTCGATTTTCGGCTGCCGTTTCAAGGACGACCTCCAGGGGATTTTTGAAGCCATTCTTGATAGCGGGCTCACCCTTCTGGCAACGCCCATCTACTCCTTTTTCTGTACCGCTCCCATGAAGGCCGCGCTGGATCGCCTGGTCTACGGCATGAACAAATATTACGGAGAGGAAAAGGGCCCCGCGCTCTGGGCCGGGAAAAACATGGCCTCCATTGTGACCTGCGGCTACAGGCCGGAAAACGGAGCCGATCTCTTTGAGGAAGGGATCAGGCGCTACTGCAAGCATTCGCGGTTGCGCTATCTGGGCATGCTGGCCGAAAGGCATCTCGGCTACAAAACAGTGTTCATGGATGAGGGAAAGGAAGAACGTTCCCGCCTTTTTGCCCGCAAGCTGCTTGAGAGCCTGGAGGCGTCGCGGGACTTGCATTGGGCGGGAAAGCGGTTATAGTGGCAGCCATGCGGTACGGAACAGAGCGCAAAGCAAAAATCGCCGTTTCGGCTTTTGTCGTCCGGGGCCTGTCTTTAGGCGTCTGTGCCGGACTTCTGCTTCTGCTCGCCGCCTGTCCGGGGCCGCCCCTGGCGGAGACGCCGCCCTCCGGGTCGGTTGCCGGCCGTACTCCGGCGGAGGAGCCCCCGGCGCGGGAGAAGACCTCTCTGGAAGAGGTCGAGAGAGCTTTCAATTCCGGAAATATGCCCCTTACGGAAAGTCTGGCCTCGGAATTCACCGGGCGCGCGGATGTGAGCAAAGCGCAGTTGAGCCTGGGCTGGCGTTTTTTGGCGCTCGCGGCCCTGGAAAACCGCCGTCCCACGGCCAGCCTGACGGCCCTGGATCGCTGGCGCCTCACTTCTCCCTCCGGCGAGCCCGCGGAAGAATGGCTGCTGACCTGGTATGAGGCCATGCTCCAATTGCCCGCGCAGGAAGCTTACCAGCGCGCCGGGGCCATTGTGGACAATCCGGCGCGGCATCCCGAAGCCCTGGTGCGCGAGGCCGGATTGTTTCTGCTGGAGCAAAGGCTCGTCCCGGCCAACGGCCGCGAGGCCATGCGGCTCATGGACGGGATGTACAGGAAAGAGCCTCCGGCCCGGAAGGGGCAATTGGAAAAACGCCTGTTCTCCTTCCTGCATACCCTGTCTCCGGCGGCTTTGGCCAACCTCATGCTTTTCACCACCGACAACAACGAAAATAACTACCCCTATGCCCTGGTGCGCCTGGAAAACGCCCGGCGTTTGTTCTGGGACGCCAAAACCAGGGATACGGCCCGCGACAATGTGGCTTTTATACGCGAAGGCTCCATGCTGACGGATCTCGGCCTTTTCCGGGATTGGAACCGCCCGGACCCGGCCGTGTTGAAAAAAGTGCGCGGGAGGACTCAGGCTCTGGCTCTGGTGCTGCCCCTTTCCGGGCAGTACGGCAACCTTTCCGAAAAAATCGTCCGGGGGGCGAAGATCGCGCGGGACGGACTGGCGCGGGTCGGCAGGTTCATGCAGATTTACGTTATCGACAGCGACAAGCCGGACTGGACGAGCGAAGTATCCGCCCTGCCTTCCCAGGTGCGCCTGATCGGCGGGCCTCTGCGTCTGGCGGACTATGTGGAGGCCAAAGGCCTGGGCTTTACCCGGGAGCGGTTTTTCTTCACTTTTCTGCCGCGTATGGACGAAGCGGATGAAGGTCTGACGGCCTGGCGTTTTTTCCCTTCCCGTGAAGATCAGATCAGAGTGATGCTGGATTACACCGCTAGTCTGGATATTCTGGATTATGCGGTTTTCTCCCCGGATACGGGGGATTACAACAAGCAGATGTTTGACCTTTTCCAGGCTCAGGCCGCGGAAAGGGGAGTCAACGTCGTCCGTTCCGGATACTATCCCGCGGGGAAATACACGCAATGGGTGAAAAGCGTGTCCGATTTTCTGGGCATACCCCAGGAGAAGGGCGCCGAGGCGAACCTTGACTTCAGAGCCGTGTTTCTGCCGGATAACTGGAGCAATTCCTCCCGGATCATTTCGCATATTTTTTATCTGCTGGAGAACAATATCCTCTTTATGGGCACGAATCTCTGGGAGCACGGCCTCAACACGCAGCAGCGCCCGGATCCGCGCAACACCCGGATGTCGATTTTTCCGGGGGCCTGGGATCAGAAAAGCCTGAGCCCTTCAGGCATGTTTCTGCGCGGCGCCGTGGCCCTGGAAAACAGAGAAAACGCGGATTTCTGGTTCTCTCTGGGTTATGATTTCACGCTTATGGCGGCAAGCCTGGATTTGCCTGAAAATTCGGGCGCGGCTGACCTGAACGCCGCCCTGGCCGCCCTCCCTCCCTCTCTGCCCTGGAGCGGGGCTCCCATACACTGGGACGGGCGCGGCTCAGCCCGGCAGGCTCTCTTTGTGCTCACGCCGACGGAAAACGGTTTCACCCTGGCCGACAGGGAGTATCTGCGCGTCCGCCTGCTCCAGCCGGTCACGCCCCCCTCTCCCTCCAATCTCCCCCGTCTTTCCTCCGACACGGAGCCCGGAGGGGATATTGATTGAAAGAGCCTGACAGCCCGCCGGGCCCGTCAGGCTCTTTCTTCGGATATGGAGAAAGTCTGGGGGAGTCTTTGAAGGAGTCAGTTCACCTTTGCTTTCAGGTTCTTTCCGGGGGTGAATTTGACAACTTTGGCGGAAGGAATTTGGATTTCTTTTCCGGTCCTGGGGTTGCGCCCTTTGCGGGCCGCGCGCACCGCCACCTTGAAACTGCCGAAACCGGTGAAAGTCACGGAGTCTCCCTCTGCCAGCGCCTCGGTCAGAGAGCTTATGACGGCGTCCAGGTTAGCTTCGGTCTGGGTCTTGGTGCCTTCGGATCCAAGCTTGGCATAAATTTTTTGTACAAGTTCGGCTTTGGTCATTTTTTACTCCATAATAATGTTTTTGTCCCTGTCCAATGTAACGCGCCAATCACACCGGGTTGTAACTTTTCAGAAGAGATGGCAATTGTCAACGGATTATAGCGATTTTGCGGGATTGAAAATATATTTTCCGCAGCCGCGCTTGCGCGGTCTTTCAGCTAAAACCTGGATCTTGCTGCTTTTATTTATGTTTCAGGGGCTGGAGGCGGAAAGGGCGCCGGGAGCGCAACTGGAGGTAAGGAGCTCGGAAACGCGCGCCTTTGCCGGCCAAATCAGCCGGGAAATGGCCGCGGAGGCGGCTTTTTCCGCGGCCCGCCTCAAAGGCCTGCGCCTGGCGGAGCGATCTTTGGCCGGGATTGAAGAAATACGCCTGCTTCTGGGGAGCGAAACCCTGGGCTCCCTGCCCCGGCCCGATCCCCTGGCCCTGGCCCTGGCCTTGCTGCGCGAGGAGAGGGAGGCGTTTTTACAGGTGGAAGGGGAAGGGAGCGGCCGTAATCTCCTGAAAGCGGAAATTTCCCTCCGCCTGGAGGATGTTCCGGGGAACAGGCGGAAAATCGGCGTCCTGACGGCTCACCCCCTGTGGCTGGACTATTACGCCAGGGCTGTTGAATTTGAGCGCCTGGCCCTGCAAGATTACGATCAGGCCGCGGCTCCTTTTCTGCGGGCCGGAGAAAAGGACCTGAGCCTGCCCCGCGCTTCTCCCGCCCAAGGGGAGCCGGAGGGTCTCTCCCGCCCCTGGGAGGATCTGTTCAGGGATCAATCCCGCATCGTGCGGGCGGCGGCGGATCGTCTGGCGGGCATACGCGCCTATATTGAGCTGATTCCGGCCCTGCGCGAGCTGGAATTGAGGCGGGGCGGGGAGGATATCTCCGCCCTGCGCGAGCTTCAGCACAAAATGGAAGAAATGAATGTCCTTTATCCTGAAAATTATCTTCTTCTGGCCGAGGCGGCCAGGCTGCACCTGCTGCGCCACGACCTGGCTCCGGCCAGATCCCGCCTGGACGCGGCCATAAATCTGGAAAACTCTTTCTCCCCGGCCCTGGATCTGCGCGGGGTTCTTTTTCTCGCTCTCGGCTTTCCCTCTCTGGCTCTGGAGGATTTCAGCCGGGCCATAACACTGCGTCCGGATATAGCCTCCTTTTATGAAAACCGGGCGCTGGCCCTGCGCATTCTGGAAGAAACCCCGGCCATGTGCCTGGATCTGGCTCAATCCTGCCGTCTGGGGAGCTGTTCCGGCCTGAAATGGGCCGCCGGAAAGGGACTCTGCGCCGAATAAACTTGCCTAAGCTGCCGGGGTTCTATATCTTCAAGCCCATGCGGCGCCTTAACCTGCCAGATAACTTGTTCACTTCCCGGAACAAATTCGGAATTTGCGTTGTTTTATGGCTGGCCTTCCAGCTTGCCCTTTTGTCTTTCCCCGGACTCGCGGACGCCCGCGGCTTTGCCCTCCTGCTGTGCGGCGCCGGAGGGGCCTGGTTTTTTTCCATACGCCGGGAGAAGCGGGAAATTGTCTTGCCGGCTCTGCCGCAGAGCATAAGCCTCGTCCTGCTTTTTGCGGCCCTGGGCCAGGGCGCGGCTCTGGGCCTGCCCCGGCCGGAACTGGCCTGGGCGCTGCCGGCTTTGGGTTCTTTGCCCGCTTTTTACACGGCCTTCAGGCGCAGATCCCAATTTTTCGCCCTGCTGGGCTGCGCCGGAGCGCTGGGCCTGCCCGCCGGCCTGGGCTTGTTCCAGGGCGAGCCGGATCTTTTTTCCGTATACATCCTGATTTTTTGCCTGCCCCTGCCTTTTATCGCCCGCCACACCGGCTGGCGCCTGCTGTTGCTCTGTCTTCCGGGCGCGTTTCTGACCTGGTGCTGGTTTATGTTCCTCCATCTTGCCCAGGAAGGCATTTCGGAACGCCTCCAGATAATTTTTCTGATTTTTACCGCTCTATATCTGGCAGCGCTTTATCAGCGGCTGCGCCATCCCGGCTTCAATCCGCACAGTTTTCCGGATTTTCTGCTGAGCCTGGGAGGAGTTCTGGCCGTGGCCCTCTATCAGTTGCGGCTCAGCGCCTGGAGCAACGATCGCCTGATCCTTTCCCTGGCCGCGCTTGCGGCTCTTTCGGCCTGCCTCTGCCTGCTCCTGAGGAGAATTCTGAAGGAAAAAGGGCGGGATCTCTTTTACCTCCACCTTCTGCTGAGTTTGTTTTTTTTCAACGCCTGCCTGCATTTTCTGCTGGGGGCCACTCCTGCCCTGGGCCTCTACTGCCTGGAAGGAGCGGTTTTGTTCAGTCTGGGAGGAAAAAGAGGCTCGCGGAGGATCAGGGGAACGGCCCTGCTCTTTGTGCTTTCGCTGTCCCTGTATTATTTTCTGTCCGACGCCATCCTTCCCGGAGCGCTTTTCATTGCCTGCTCCCTGCTCGTCTGCGCCTTTGCCAGAGACAGGGAGATGAAGCGCCTGGGGCGGCGCAGCGGACGGAACTGCTGTTCCTCGGGCCTGGAGTTCTTTCTGCTGCTGTCCGGCTTTGCCTGGTTTTTCTCAGGCCTGGGGGCTTTTGTCTTCAAAAACGCTTCTTTCCCCGGCCTGGTCTTCTTCGCCTCCAGTTCGGTCTGCGCCTATTTTTTCTACGCTTTGGGCAAAATTATCCGTTTTCGTTCTCTGCGTCTGGCGATTTTTTTGCCCATGTTCGTTTCCATTCCGGCCGCAATTCTGCCCCTGGCCTATCAGGCGCGACTGGAATGGCCGGTCTTCGACAATATGTTCTCCTACAATTATCTGAGCGATCTCGGGCTGCTGGCCTGGGGAATTTACTTCGTCACGGTCTGGACCGCCCTTTACCGGAACTGGGGAGGGCTTATCTCCAACCGCAGGCATGCCTTTTTCATCGGACTGGTCATTCTGGAACTTATCCTGATTCTGACCAGCTCCTGCCGGGCCTTTATCCTGGAAAGCGGCGTTTCCCCCTCATTTTTGAGCGCGCTGTCCGCGCTGCCCTCTTTGCTCTGCATTTCGTTTATTTCCCATCTGTCCAAAATCCGCCCCATATTCCGGCCTTACCGCCAGGTGGTGCTGATTCTCGTGCCGACCATACTCTTCCTTATTCTGGCCCTGTGGTTCGTATTCTCCCTTTCCAGCCAGGGGAGCGAAGCTCCGGGCGGAAAATATCTGCCGCTGCTCAACCCGGTGGAAATAACCCAACTGGCCTGCGTGGCCGTATTCGCCCACTGGCAGCGCCGTCTGCGCAAATCCAGGATTCCGGGGCCGCATTTATCCGAAGGGAGGCTTTTCTGGGTTTACGGCTTTTTCGCCTTTCTCTGGCTGCACGGGCTGATGTTCCGGGTATTGCAGTATTTCAGCAGGGCGGAGCCGGAGGAGGTCTTCGGCTTTACGGATCTGCATTTTATTTTCGCCTGTATCTGGGTACTTTCCGGCATCACGCTCTGGCTGTGCTCCACCCGCTACGCCTCCCTCCTGTCCTGGTTTCTGGGGCTTGTTCTTCTGCTTGCCGGTGATGCGGCGCTGGCGGTCATAAGCCTGGGGCTGTGGGGCCAGCTCACCGCCACTTTTCTGATCCTGGCGGCGCTTCTTGTCTTCATCCTGCTCTGCTGGCGTTCGCCCGCGCCTTTTACGGCCGGAGGCAAAAAACTCGCCCGGCCCTGAAACAGGGGAGTTTATTCGTGGCAGAGGGAGGCGCGGCAGCCGGCCAGGGTTTTCAGGCGCTCCGGGTCCTGCCCGGCTTGCGCCAGGTGGCAGGAGAGGCAGCTCCAGAACGGCTCTTTTTCTTTTTTGTGAGTGGCCAGATAGTAGGAACGCACGCTGCTGTCCCGGCTGTTCAGATTGTCGTGGCAGCCTTTGACCGCGCAGCTCAGGTAGGGAATTTCCCCCTGTACCGGATGGTGGCAGGAAGCGCAGGACGGAACCAGGGCGAGGGCGGCGGCCGGGCCGGAAAGAGCCCGCAGGTGCGTCTGGTGGCTGAAAGGCACGGGCCGTCTCGTCCAGTTCAGTTCCGTGGGCGCGGCCGGCGGCTGAACCGCCGGAGAGGCGGAGGAGAAGGCGGCGGGGACGCCCAGGCAGGCCAGAATCGCCGGCAGGAGAGGCAGAGCCTTTTTTTTCATGAGCCGGAATCCGGGGGCGTTTCCTTCCAGGCCGAGTCGTCGAGCATGCGCCCGAATTCCAGGCGTATTGTGCGCCCGGCGTGGGCCGCCACTTCCGGCGAGTGGGTGACCACAATGATGGTGCTGCCCTCGGCATGCAGTTGGTGGAAGATGTCCAGGACCGTGCTCTGATTGGTTTCATCCAGATTGCCGGTGGGTTCGTCGGCCAGGATCAGCTTGGGGTAGTTGATGAGCGCCCTGGCTATGCACAGGCGTTGCTGCTCGCCGCCGGAAAGCTGGCGGGGCAGGTGCCTGGCCCTCTGCTCCAGGCCCACGCGGGCCAGGGCCTGCATGGCTTCCTTTTCGTCCGCCATGCTGTGGTAGTATTGGGCGATCATGACGTTTTCCACGGCGGTAAGATAGGAAATAAGATGAAACTGCTGAAAGATCAGTCCGATCTTGTCCCGGCGTATGGCCGTGAGATCTCCGGCATTGAGGCGGGATATGTTTTCGCCGTCCAGAATAACGGAACCCAGGCTGGCCTTGTTCATGCAGCCTATGATGTTCATCAGGGTGGTTTTGCCGGAGCCGGAAGCCCCCATTATGGCCAGCCATTCGCCCTGGCGCACGGACAGGGTTATATCCCGCAGGGCCTGCACCTGGCCGTAAATCATGGAAACATCATGTAATTCCAGTATATTCATCAAAATTTCCTTTATTCTCCCCGCAGGACAAGGGCGGGTTCCACATCCGTGGCTCTGGTCACCGGGATGAGCGAGGCCAGGATGGTTACGGACAGGGAGGCTCCGAGCGTGAGGAGCACCAGAAAGAAGGGCAGGGTGACTCCGCGCCCGAAGACGCTCAGGCTGACCGCCTGGGCGAAAAAGTAGCCGGAAAAGGAGCCCAGGATTCCTCCGGCCAGGGCCAGGGTCAGGCCTTCGCCCATAAATTCGGCGATGATGGCCCTGTTTCCGGCTCCTATGGCTTTTTTGAGGCCGATTTCCCTGCGTCTCTCCATGACCACGGTCATCATGGTGGTGCCCACGCAGATCATGGTCAGAAACAGGACCACGGCCGTCACCAGGTAGACCAGCACCTGGAGCTTGTTCAGGACTGTGGTTTCAGAATCGGCGATGCGCCTGACCAGGCGCGGGGTCACTTCCGGAACGACAGCCCGGATTTCTTCCGCCAGCAGGGAAATTTGTTCTCCGGTGGCGGCTATGCTGATCTCCACCACATTCGCCCGCCCCGGATTGCCCAGCAGGGCTTCCAGCCCGCGCAGGGGCATGAGGATAAACCCGTCTTCAGCGCCGCCGGAACGGACCACGCCGCTCACGCGCAATTCCTTTTTGAAGCGGCGTCCTTCCGGCGGCGCTATTTCCAGAGTCACGGAACTGCCGGCATACAGGCGGATGTGTTCGGCTATGTCCAGGCCGGCCAGCACTTCCTCGTCCGTCCGCGGCCAGTCGCCTTCCACCTGCCAGTAGGGGCTGGTTTTTCTGGCGGCCTCCAGGTCGGCCCCCGCCACGGTCAGGCCCTGCATGTTGTAATACATGGTTTCATAGCGGAAGGGGGTGGCTCCTATGAGCTGTTCCGCGGGGAGCAGAGCGGTGGCCCTGGCCGCGTCCTCAAGGCTCAGGGAGGCTTCCTCGCCGGCCGGGACCAGAATGAGGTTGGCGCCGTAAGAGCGAAATTCGCGTCCCATCTGTCTGGGTATATCGTAATATACGGCTCCCATGCCCAGAAAGACCGTGCCCCCTATGCCCACGGCCAGAAGAGCCACCAGCATGCGCGAACGCCTGCGCGCCAGCGAACTGAGGACTATTTTGGAAAACATGGCGTAACGATTCATCGAAACTTCCTTAAAATCATCTGCCGTGCAGCACTTCGCTCGGGCGCAGGCGCAGGAGCAGGCGTATGGCCGGGAGGCTTCCTCCCAGAGTGACCAGCAGGATAAGCAGGGCGACCAGGGGAATGACCAGGCCCTTGGTGGCCACGGCGGAGCCGAAGACGGTGGAGCCGATGACGGCGGCCAGCCCCAGGCCGGCGAAGTAGCCGATCAGCCCGCCGATAATGGTGGCCAGAAGCATTTCAGCCAGCAGGGCCAGGGAGATCTGCATATCGGTGGCTCCCAGGGCCTTTAAAAGCCCTATTTCCGTGCTGCGTTCCATTACGTTGGCCGTGACCAGGTTGGAGATGGCCAGGGCGGAGCAGGCCAGGCTGAGCAGGGTGAGCAGGAGCATGAGCAGCTGCGTTTTCTGCAGAATGGCCCCCTCGGATTCCGCCACCTGCAGAACGGGCTTGGCCCGCGCCTCGGTGAGCACTTCTTCAATCTGAAAGGCTATGGCGCTGACATAGGCGGTGCAGTACCAGACTTCCCAGTCCTGGCGGGAGAGGCTGTGCGGATTGCGCGCCGCCCGGCGGGCCAGATCGTTTTCCGGGGTGGTCAGGGCGCTCACCTCCACCCGTCTGACCTTGTCCGGCAGACCGGCCAGAGTTTGCGCCGTGAGCAGGGGAACGAGCAGAACCTCGTCCTCCTTGTCGCCGGAAGAAAAGATCGCGCGTATGGTCAAGGAGGCGTTTCTCCTGAGCCCGGAGGAATCCGCCGTTTCCACCACAATACGGTCGCCCGTCCTGAGCCCGTATTTGGCGGCCAGGGCGCTCCCGGCCATGGCCCCTTCGCTGTCGTTGTCGCTGAGCCAGTCCCCGCGCAGTTTCCACCAGGATTTCAGGTTGATTATGCCCGTATCGACCTCTTCTCCTGTGGGAGCTTCAATGTGTTTGGAAAACCAGGTGCCGATGAGGGTGAGCGGGGCGGGCAGGGAAGTGGCGTTTTCGCGGGAGAAGGCGGCCTGCACGTCCAGGTAGGGAGTGAAGTCCACCAGGTTGAAGGCCCAGAAAATGGTTTTCATCCCGGGCAGTTCGCTTTCCAGCAGATATTTGTTGGAAATGCCTCCGCCTTCCTCCACTCCGTACAAATCCGTCAGGAAAGAGGCGCCGCGCGGCGTGACCATAATATTCGCGCCGTAGGTCTTCAGGGCCTGGTTCATTTTATCGCCCACGTCCAGCATGACGTTGAGCATGGCTGTGGCCAGGGAAATGCCCAGGGCCATGGTGCAGGCCATCATCAGAAGCTTTCTTTTCTGGCGGGTGACCGCCCCCAGAATCATACGCATAAACATGGTCTTTCCTACATAAAGCGGTGGGCTTCCGCCTCCAGGTCAGATATTTTGATTACAATATTGCCTTCATGCAGGGTAAATTTGAGAGGCACGGGGTTGCAGCCCCCGGCAAAGCCGATGGTGGATTTGTTCATCACCACATCGCAAAGATAACAGATGACCTGGCCCTTGCGCTCGTAGTAACCGCTGGGGCCGCAGACATCGCAGGCGTCCAGGCCGACTCCGTAAGCGGTGGCGCTCTTTTTGATCACGATGTAGCGCACGTTTATACCCCGCTCCGATTTGTGGACAAAGCGGTGCAGAGAGCCGTCTCCCACCAGGGTGAGAGGGAGCAGGATCAGGCCGTCGGCGGCCGGCATTTCCACCGGGGGGGAAAGCACCACTTCCCTGGTGTTGAAGTGCGCCCCGGCGGTCAGGACCATAAAGCCCGAAAAGGCAAGCGCCAGGGAAAGGACGCTCCAGCGGACAAAGCCGCGCGCCCGGCTGCGGGCCTTGCGGATCTGGGCCGGATTTTCCCCCGCGAGGCTGGGGAAGCGGCTTTTCCAGCCCAGAGACAGGGCGGCCAGAGCCGCCAGACCGAGGAGAACGAAGTTGGGGAGGTCTTTGTTGTTTGAGCAGAAAATGGCCAGATCCAGGGCGAAATCGGAAGTGGCCACCAGGCGCCGCGCTACCAGAATCTGCCAGAGCGTGCCCAGTTGGGAGAGGGCGGCGGCCAGAAGAGCCAGGGAGAAAAGAGGAAAGAGTCTTTGCAGGGGCAGGGCCGCGCAGACCCGGCGCAAGGAGTGTCCGGCCAGAAGGGCCAGAAGGAGGCCGAGCAGGTAGCCCGTCGCGATAAAGACAAATTCGCTGCTGAACACTTTGACCGTGCCCACGGCGAAGTGGGAGGGGAAAATAAAGATGTCCGGCAGGTAAAAAGCCCCCCAGGCGGCAGGCAATATAAGGAACAACAGGCGGAGGGGCGGGGTGGCGATTTTTTCCGGCGGCAGGGCTCTCCCCGCCAGGAGCAGGAGAAAAAGCAGTATCTCCGTCGCCAGAATAAGAATCAGCACGGCCAGATTGTAGTATTCGCGCACCACCAGGGCGGTGGTGAATTCCAGCAGAGCCAGCGCGGCCGCCGCCAGCGCGCCGAGCCCGAGGCCCGATTTCGTCTGGAACCTCACTTCCAGCAAATCCCGCCGGGCTATGTAACCCAGCAGAAAGCCGATCAGGAGGAAAAAAGGCAGGATTTTTTCAGTGACCTGCACTAAAAACTGCAACATGGTCGCGCCCGAACTCCTTGAGAAAAGAAAATTTTTCCATGCCTCAAAGGCGGAACCCGAGGCATGGAAAGTGAAAAGCAGAAGCAATATCAAAAGAACCGTCTAGTTCAAGGTCCTTCCTACCAGGTGCGGGGCACCCATTTGAAGTTCCAGCTCACTTTCAGGGGCTCTTTCCAGAAACGTCCGTCCACGCCGGTTTTCTTGTCCACATGCAGCAGATAGCTCTGCTTTTCCGGGTTGTCAATTATGAAAGTAATTTTGTAGTCCCCGGCCCCGTCCAGTTTGACGTTGTTGCCGTAGTGGGGGCCGTCGCTGGCGCTCATGGGCATGAAGTTGCCTTCAATGGTTTTGCCGCCCTTCTTTTCAATGATGTACTTTACGGTCAGATAGGGGACAAAGTCTCCGGCGCCGTAGCCCAGGTTGTTGTTTTCAATGGCGGCTATATCCGCTTCCAGGTGCATGTCGGCCTGGGAGGCCGGAAGCCCGCCCATGCCGGCCGGCTCCATGTCCACGGGCTGGAAATACACCCCGGCCACCTGCAGGGGGCCGACTATCTGCTCGTCGCCCAAGGGGAATTCTTCAAAACCGGCGGTTTCAGCGCTCGGGGCGGGAGCCGCGGCCATAGCCGCGGCGGCGAAACCGCAAAAAGCCAGAGCCAGCAGGAGCGCGCCCGCAAGTTTACGCATCGTCTTTTTCATACTCTCTAATCCTCCGAAAGATTAATAAGTAAGAGGTTATCGTGATTCAACACTCAGTCCGCCTCTGGCGGCTGAAGCCTTCCGCATATAGTAGATGAACGATCCCGCGGCCAGCAGCAGCAGCGCGATCTGGGGCAGGAGCGTTTCCAGCGTGGGGTAGATGCCCAAAAGGTCGATGGAAGTCACAAAGGGCAGGGGCGTGACCGGGATGAGATCCGCCTCCTGCAGCTCTTTCACCCCGCCGCCGGCAAAGCTCACGGACATGATGTACATCAGCACGCTCGTGCCGATGAAAAAGGAGCGCAGAGGCAGGCGGAGGCTGCCGAAACGGATGACCGCGAACACGGCCACCAGAAGGACGCAGGCCAGGGCGAAACCGTACCAGAGCATATCCATGTATTCCCCGGCGTCGGCCATCAGAGCCTGATAGAACAATATGGTTTCCGCCCCTTCCCTGAATACGGCCAGAAAGGCCGCCGCGGCCAGGGCTATGCTGCTGCCCGTGCTCACCGCGCTCGCGACCTTGCCCTCAATATAGGCCCGCCAGGCGTCGCTTTCGGCTTTGGAAATCATCCAGTTGCTCACAAAGAAGAGCACGACCACAGCCAGGAGCATGGTAAAGCCCTCAAGCATTTCCTGGCTTGCGCCGCTTATGCTGAAAAGCTTCTGCAGAGCCACGGCCAGGATGGCGCTGGAGACAATGGCCAGGGCGGCGCTGCCGTAGACCACCCTGGTCAGGCCCTTGTTTCCGGAACGGGTCAGGTAGGCGGCAATGGCCGCGACCACCAGAATGGCCTCAAAGCCTTCGCGCAGCAGGATGAGGAGGGAGCCCACAAAAATATCCAGGCCGCTGGTTTCCTTGCCGTCAAGCTGGCTCGCGTCCTCCCGCAGCATCTTGATCAGCAGATCCAGGGCGGCGCGCACTTCCCGATTGGGCTGCCCCTCGGTCATCAGGCGTTTGACGCCCGCGAACTGGTATTCCACCACCGAGGCCCGCTTGCCGTAAATATATGAACGCACGGCCCTCTCCACCCCGAGTTTTTCGTAAAAGTCGAAATAGGCCTTGTTGACCAGTTCCTTGCTTTTTTCCACATCCTTGGTGATATAGACGGAATAGGATTCGTTCAGGACGGAGGCCATCTCGTCGCTGATTTCGCTCCAGGTGCTGTACTGGGCCGCCAGAGCGGGCGCGTTCCCGGACAGGACGAAAAGGAAGGCAAAAAGGGAAAGGATTTTTTTCATAAAGCGACCTTAGTGATATTGATTATACATTTCAATTTTCGGATATTAGAGATAAAAGCTGAAGCTGTCAAGACCGGAAATATTTTTTGCAGGGTCATTCTGTTCTTGATTTTTTAGAAAAATTTTAGAAAATATGGCCACGGAGGAATGCATATGCAAACTGAACTGGCTACCTTATGGGATTGTCTGGGGCAAGTACCCGA